>JANQGO010000072.1 GCA_028277285.1 Alphaproteobacteria bacterium
ATCTCCTGGCAGCGGGCGACCTCGTCCTCCACCATGCCGAACTTTGAGCGCGTCGAGCCGGTCTCGATGCCCGCCGTGGAGCCGCCCTCGACGTAGCGACGGCGCGAGGGGTGCGCGCCAACGTGGCGCTGCGCGCCGTGCCCCATGTCGAGGGCGGCTCCACGGCGGGCATCGAGACCGGCTCGACGCGCTCAAAGTTCGGCATGGTGGAGGACGAGGTCGCCCGCTGCCAGGAGATCGCCGAAGACCATCCCGACGCAATCGCGCTGGCTGGCCTGCACGTCCATATCGGCTCCCAAATGACCGATATCGGCCTCTATGTCGCCGCGGCCGAGGTCGTGGCGGAGAAGGCCGCCGCCATCAAGGCACGCTTTGGCGACGACTTTCGGCACGTCAATATCGGCGGCGGGTTTCCGATCAGCTACGTCAAGTACAACGATCAGTCGCCGGATATCGGATACTTCCACAGCGACCTTGAACCGGGCGACGTCGCGGCAAAGGTCGTGCCGGTGCTGGAAGGCAAGCTTGGCGCGGACATCGAGATCCTGACCGAGCCCGGGCGCGCCATGACCAGCGACAGCGGGCTTCTCCTGACCAGGGTCGAGGGCCTGAAGCGGCGCGACGGAACGACCTGGCTCTATCTGGATGCCGGCTACAACATCATCCCGGAATCGGCGTTCGGCTGGTACTTCCACATGGTGACCGCCAACCGCACCGGCGAAACGAACACCGACCGGTTCCGCGTCGTCGGCCCGCTCTGCGATTCCATCGACGTCTATTTCGACATGGAAGGCGAGGCCAAGGTCCAGGAGCTGGTCGACGCCAAGCCGGACTGGGCGGGCGACCGCGCGCTGCTCGAAGATAAACTCGTCCACATGCCGGGTTACCGCGAACTGCCGGCCGCGACGACCAGCGGCGACCTCGTCGCGATCCTCGATACCGGCGCCTATCAGCTTGAACTCACCAACCACTATTGCGGCCGGCCTCGCCCCGGCGCGGTGATGGTGGGCGAGGACGGTTCGGTCAAGACGATCCGCCGCGCCGAGACGCCGGCCGATCTATGGCGCGGCGAGGAGGGCTAAAGCGCCGCATCGCACCGGAATGTTCTCATGACCTCCGGCCTGAGCGGATCCGATTGCGATCAAGCGGCGTACGCACGTTTGCACGAGATCCAGGATCACACGCATGAAAGGAGATCCAGATGCCTCGCCCCGGTCAGTGTCTAGCGCTTGTTCTGTTCGTCACGATGGTCTTCCAGGCCCCAGCCTCCTTAGCAGAAGACGGTGTCATGGTCGGCGTGCCGGCAGCACCCGAAACACAGGTGACGCTGATGAACCAGGCGCTGCCGCCGTTTTCGCGCTGGGGTTTCCGCAACATGAGCATCCAACCGGCCGTGATGGTTCCGCGCTCCGGGCCGATTTACGAGATCCCCTATGGCGAACCGATCGAGATTGAAACACTGACCTTCGAGCACGCCGGAGAAACCATGACGGTGCTTGAGGCGCTGGAGGCGGAGAACACCGACGGATTTCTGGTCATCAAGGACGGCGTAATCGTTTACGAACGGTACTTCGGCGACTTCACCGAACACAGCCACCACTTGTGGGCGTCATCCACAAAGTCACTGGTTTCCATGGCCGCGGGCATTCTGATCGACGAAGGAAAGATTGATCCTGCGGCCAAAGTGCCGACCTACATCCCCGAACTCTCAAAGGGCGCTTTTGCCGACCTAACCGTCGCCGAGGTTCTCGATATGGTGAGCGCGATCGACTACTCCGAGGACTATGCCAATCTTGCACCGGGCTCCGTCCACTATGAGTACTTTCGGCGCATTGGACTGACGCCGGCCTTCGACCTGATGCAGATCGACCCGGTCGAAGACGAGACACCGCGAGGAACCCTCGAGTTTCTGCCGGAGTTTCAATCGAGCCCCGATCTGGAGCCCGGGTTCAAGTTCGAATACCACTCGCCGAACGTCGACGTCATTGGCTGGATTATCGCCCGTGTGAGCGGCATGCCACTGAACGATTTTGTTGCGGCGAACATCTGGTCGAAGATCGGCGCCGAACATGACGCGTTCTTCACGACGGACCTCGCCTTTGTGCCGGTCGCGACCGGCGGCTTCAACTCGACATTGCGCGACTTCGCCCGCTTCGGTCTTGCCGTCCTGGATGACGGAATGCTGAATGGCGTGCGGGTGTTTCCGGCGCCCTACACACAGGCGATTCCAGCGGCAAGCGACGAGGAGTTGTTGTTTACCGACCGCTCGGCTTACAAGGCAGAGGGTTCGCCGGTCTTCGACGATCTGTTGCAGGCCTATCGGAACTTCTGGTGGATCCACGATCGCGACCAGGAGGTCTTCACGGCCCGCGGCGTCTTTGGCCAGGTACTCTACATCGACCGCAGCACGAACACGGTTATCGCGACCTTTTCCAGCGCACCGACCGCTTCGAATGCCGCGCGGCCAGAGAACCACGCCAAAATGGCGGCCATGAAAATGATCGCGGAAATGTAAGAGGTTGCGAACCGCAATTGGAGGGCGTTAGCCCTCCGCCGGCGGCTCGGCGCCTGTACGTTCGACGATCAGGCGGTAGTGCTGGGGTTGGCGGTGATAGGCGAAGTTGAAGATATCGCGTTTGTACTCCGCGGCCGCGTTCAGGTCGCATTGGTGCACGACCACCTCGTCCTCGATGCTGGAGCACTGCGCGACGATCTCGCCTGACGGCGCGACGATGCAGCTCTGGCCGATCATGTTGAAACCTTCTTCCGTGCCGCACTTCGCCACGCCGACCGCCCAGGTCGCATTCTGGTAACAGCCGGCCTGGAAGCTCAGATGGTTATGGAACGGGGTGAGGGCGTCGAGGTCGTAGGGGTCGCCCAAACCGACCGGCGTGTTGTAGCCGCAAAACACCATCTCGACGCCCTGCAGGCCCATCACGCGCCAAGTCTCCGGCCAGCGCCGGTCATTGCAAATACACATACCGACCAGGCTGTCGAAAGCGCGAAACACCGGGAAGCCCAGGTCGCCGACCTCGAAATAGCGTTTCTCCAGGTGCTGGCCGGGCCGGTCCAGAACCTCGGCGTGGCCGGGAATGTGTATCTTGCGGAACTTGCCGGTGATGGCACCGGTCTTGTCGACAATGATCGCGGTGTTGTAGCGGTGTTTGGTGCCGTCGGCATCGAAGGCCAGTTCGGCATAGCCCAGGTGGAAACCGATGCCGAGCTTGTCAGCCTCCTCGAACAGCGGCTGCGTCGCGGCGTTCGGCATCTCTCGTTCGTACCAGCTGTCGATCTCGTCCTCGTCCTCGATCGCCCAGCGCGGGAAGAACGTGGTGAGCGCCAGCTCCGGATAGACGACAACGTCGACACCCCAGCCGGCCGCCTCACGCATCAGCTCCAAGAGGCGCGCCACGACCTCCTGTCGCGTTTCATCACGCGCAGTCGGCCCCATCTGCGCCGCCGCCACCTTGATCATCCGCGCCATTCATACCTCCCCGTTCAGGCTGTTTCCACGAGAGCATCGTGGCATACTCCCGCACCGGTCGAGAAGGCCGCAGGTTGGGGGACATGTATGGGCGACCGGACTGTCGTCATCAATCCAAACAGCGACCGCGCCGTGACCGCGGCGATGGATCGCAATCTCGAGAGCCTTCGTTTTGCCGGCGGTCCGGCGATCTGCTGCGAGACACTGGACGACGCGCCGCCCGGTATCGAGACCGCGCGCCATGCCGATCAGGTTGTCGGCCCGCTGTGCGACCTCATCGCGCGCGAGGACCATCGAGCAGGGGCCTTCGTCATTGCCTGCTTCGGCGATCCCGGGCTGGCATCCGCGCGCGAAACAACGAACAAGCCGGTCATCGGTATCTGCGAGGGCGGTGTCACGGTGGCGCTGAACCACGGCGAGCACTACGGCATCTTGACCAACTTGCCGGACGACATCGGCGCGGGTCTGCGACAGATCCGCGGTCTTGGCCTGGATGCCCGGCTTGCCGGGATCGAGGCCTGCGGGATTGCCGTGACCGACCTCGGCGACGCCCAACGCGCGGAACCGGAACTCGCCGCCGCCGCCCAGCGCCTGAAGGACCGCGGCGCCGACGTCGTGATCCTGGGTTGCGCCGGCATGGTGCCGTATGCATCCGGTGTGGAGCGCGCCGTCGGGGTAAGAACGATCGATCCGGTTCATGCCGCGACCGGTATCGCCATGACAGCGGCACGCTCATGCAACAAGGGAACCTGACGTGGCGGAAGCCGAGTCCAAGGGTCTGAGCCTGACGCACAAGGTGTTGATCGGTGGCCTGCTTGGCATCGCCGCCGGCATCACCTTCGGCGACCGAACGTCGGTTCTTGAGCCGGTAGGCCGCATCTATGTCCTGCTGGTTCAGGTCGTCGTCTACCCCTACATCATCGCCTCCTTGCTGCATGGCATAAGCCGCCTGAAACCGATGACCGCGCGGCGGTTCTTCCGTGCCGGCCTGCCCATCTATCTGGGGCTGTGGTTCGTTACCTTTGCGGTGCTGTTCATTGCCGTCGTTGCCTTTCCGAGCGCGGCGCAACTGGTCTTCTATCCCGATACCGAGGACGTTTCCTCGGTCGATGCGATCCTCGCGCTCCTCATACCGTCTGATCCCTTCCAGGCGCTCAGCGAGAACCACATGGCGGCGGTTGTCGTCTTCTGCATTTTGTTCGGCATCGCGCTGCAGCACGTCGACGAGAAGGCGGAGCTCTTGAAGATCCTGGAGACCATACGCGACGGTTCGGCCCAGTTCTGGCACTGGACCGCACGGCTGGTGCCTTACGCGATCTTCGCCTTGTTCGCCGTCTCGGCGGGTACGATGTCGATGCAGAGCCTGCCGCAGTTGGCGCTCTACTTCAGCCTGCTTCTGCTCGGCTGCCTGGTGCTGGCCTTGTGGATCATTCCGGCCGCGTTGTCGGCCATTGCGCCCATCTCGTTCCGGGAAACCATGGCGGGCCTGAAGCCAGCCATCGCCATCGCCGTCGCGACCTCGGTACCGGCGGCCGCCATTCCCTTTGTCGTTGAAATGACCCGAAAGATGCTTGACCGCACCCAGGTCAAGGACGAGCAGCGCGACGACATCGTCGCAACGAACATTTCGATCGCCTACGTCATCGGGTCGACGGGAACGCTGTTCGTCTATCTCTACATCAAGTTCGCCGGCAGCTATTTCGGCGAAGACTTCAGCTTCACCGACGAGATCGTGCTCCCGATGCTCGTCTTGCTGTCGAGCGCGGGCAGCGCGACCGCCATCGTCTCGTTTGTCGGCGATTGGCTTAAGCTGCCTCCCGCGGCGCTGCAGCTCTATGCGGAAACGTCGACGATTGGCCGCTACCCGCGTTCCGTCCTGGAAATCGTCGCGATGGGCTTCCTCAGTGTCGCCATCGTGCTCAACTACTACGGAAAGCTGAAGGTTCGTCTGTTCAAACTCGGGACAACCGTCGCCATACCTTTCGTCTTTTTTGCGGCAGGGGTGTGGGGACTGTCCGTGGTTGACAGAACCTATGTCGACCAGGGTTTGCCGTCGTTCCATGAGTTCACGTTGTCGCCGGATGTGACACGCAACATCAATGTTTCGGTTGAGAGTGCCAACGATAGTCCGTCAAACGAAGCGGAGACCGCCGGCACGGATCCCGCCTTCGTTCGCGTCCAACGATCAGGCGTCTTGCGTGTCGGCGTGACCGACAACACGACGCCCTTCACGTACAGGAATGACGAAGACGATATCGTCGGCTTTGACATTGCCTTTGCCTACGAACTGGCAAACGCCCTGGACGTCGGCTTGGTTCTCGTGCCGCTGTCCTACGACACCTGGCAGGAGGATCTCCTTGCCGGCCGCTTCGACATCGCGATGAGCGGCCTCTACCTCACCGAAAAGCGGCTTCGGGATTTGGCGCCGTCAACGCCATACCTCACAAGCGGCGCGGCGCTGTTCGGGCTGAGGGAGACGGTAGCGACCCTGTTGACACGCAAGGCCGTGGAGGAGAACGACGACCTGACATTTTATGCGTTCAACGAAGAAGCGTTGCTGGCGGGCCTGAATCAACAGTTGCCCAACACCCAAATCTCGCCTGTGACGGCCTATGACGACCCTCCGAAGCTTACCGAAACCGATGTCGCCCTCTGGTCCGTCGTGCCGGCCCGCGCCCTTGCACAGAGCCATGACGGCTTCGCCGCGTCCGTGCCCGACCACATCGGCGACGACTTCATTTTTGTCTACTACATGTCGCCCGACAGTCCGCGTATGCAGATCGTCGTCAACAACCTGCTTCAGCTCTTGATCGATACCGGCTGGTATGACTGGCAGGCGGCACGATGGTTCGACGGCATACCGCCGCCAAGCCATCAGCGACGATGGAGCATCATTGACAACGTCCTTAGGTGGGGCGCTAAGAACGAGGACACTGTCGATGACAAAGAAACGGTCACCGACACGGCCGATCACGACAACGCGGTTATCGATCATGATGATGACCCCTGATTGTCAATCGTCGACCACGACGGCCTGGCAGGGCTATCGGGGCCTAAAAGCGGGGTTCATGCCTTGACCAGCAAGCAGATGAAGACCTTTGTCGCGGCACTCTACGGCGAGCAGGCCAAGGCACAGCCCGATCGGTCCATCGCGGACATAAGGGACGAGTACGAAGAGTACGGCCGCATGTTCCCGATTGCCAAAGGTGTCACAACGACGGACACGATGGCCGGCGGCGTTCCCGCCCAATGGCTGACCGCCGGCACGGCGCGCGAAAACCGCGTTCTCCTCTATCTGCACGGCGGCGGCTATGTCTCGGGCTCCCTATCGACCCATATCGGCCTGACCTCACGCCTGACGGGCGCGGCGAAAGCAAAGGTCCTGGCTCTCGACTATCGCCTGGCGCCCGAGCATCCGTTTCCGGCGGCCGTCGAGGACGCACTCGCGGCGTACCGCTGGTTACTCGACAAAGGTTATGACGCCGGTCGCCTCGCCGTTTCGGGGGACTCCGCGGGCGGCGGTTTGACCGTCGCCTTGCTGCTGGCGCTGCGTGACGAGGGGTTGCCGCAACCGGCATGCGCCATTCCGATCTCGCCGTGGACGGATCTTGACGGCAGCGGCGCCTGGCGCGATGCCGATCCGGCAGGCGATCCCATCTGCGATGCCGCGGCCCTGAGCCGATTCGCCGCCGATTACATGCAGGGCGGCGATCTGCATGATCCCCTGGCGTCACCCGTTTTCGGCGACCTCAGCGGCCTGCCGCCGTTGCTGATCCAGGTCGGCAGCATGGAAGTCCTGCTCAGCGATGCCACGAGGCTCGCCGACCGTGCCACGGCGGCCGGTGTCGATACGACCTTGGAAATCGAGGACGGCGCCCCTCACGTCTGGCACCACGCGGTTCCGTTGCTGCCGGAAGCCATGGCGGCGATCGACCGGATCGGCGCCTTTGTTCAACAACACTCGGATGACTGACCATGCCCAGCCGCGAACTTGAACGCTTTAAACAGGTCTTGGCCGAAGCGGTGATGCCGGAAGACGCGACCGTTCAGGAGCGGCGCGCGGCTTACGACGAACTCGGCGACTTGTTTCCCGGCGACGCTGCGGTCAAGCGCAGCCAGATCGACCTTGCGGGCGTCCCGGCATGGCGTTTCGATCCGCCGGACGATCAGAGCGACCGCGCGGTCCTTTACTTTCACGGCGGCGGCTATGCGATAGGGTCGACCAAGAGCCACACGATGATCGTCACACGCCTGGCCCAAGAGGCCGGTTGCACCGTCTTTTTCCCCGAGTACCGCCTGGCGCCGGAACACCCGTTTCCCGCCGCCGTGGAAGACTGCGTCGCAGCCTACGGCGGTCTGCTCGATAAGGCCGGCGGACCGGGCACGATTGCCTTTGCCGGTGATTCAGCGGGCGGCGGCCTGGTCTTCGCCACGATGCTGAAGGCGCGCGACGACGGCCTGCCTTTGCCGGCTTGCGGTGTTGCGTTTTCGCCGTGGTGCGACACCGAAGGCGAGGGCACCTGGCGCGCGGGCGATCCCGACCGGGACGCGTTTTTGAGCGTCGAGGAGATGGAGTACTTCATCGCGGCCTATCTCGATGGCGAGAACCTGCACCATCCCTATGTCGCCCCACATCATGGCGACCTCGCGGGGCTGCCGCCGATTCTGATCCAGGTCGGCAGCACCGAGCTGTTGCTCGACGATTCGAAAACCCTTGCCAGCGGCCTGAAAGCCGCCGGCGGCACGGTGCGGTTGGAAATCGAGGAGGGCGCGCCGCACGTCTGGCACCATCTGACGCCGGACGTCCCGGAAGCGAACGCGGCGCTGGCGCGCGCCGGAACGTTTATCACGGAGCATGCGGGCTCGTCGGCGGCCAAAAAAGTTGCGGGCCGATGAGATGCTTGGAATCTCACCGGCCCGCGACGCCAGGGCAAGGGGTCGAGCGCGTAAGTCCCTAGCCCCGGGCGTTCCTCATGCATCGGCAGCCGTTCAGCACATCGCCCTCGATGTAATCGAGGTAGGCATCGATCGCGGCGGAGACGATCTCCTGCTGCGAGCGGCCAAGGCGGGCCGATGCAATCTTCAGTCGCTTGTGCGACGTGTTCGCCAGCCGCGCGTGGAGTTCGGTGCGCGGGCCTGATTTCGATTTCTTGCCGTCACGCGCGAACTCGGGCGGAAGCTTGATGTTCGGACATGAAACGTCAGGCTGCGGCTTCATTGTGTCCGAGCTGTGGCCGGACTTGGCGGCCTGTGGATAAACCTCGGCGGACGGCGCGGCCGGCATCGGCGGCGGCGCGACCGGTTCGGGCGCGGCCGGCGGCGGGGCGGCGAACACCGCCATCGGGCGAGCTTCGCCCTTGCGTGCCAACAGGCCGCTATGCAGAACCGCTACCTTGCCTTTGCTCATGACGCTCAATCGTCCTTGGTCATGTCAGATGGATTTCGTCGCGACCGCGCCGGCCGAACGGCTGGTTCGGCCTCAGACCTTCCGGCGCGACGGGATGGGCGACAGCCGGCGTCGGCTGTTCGACCTTTTCGACGCCGCCGGGAAGCGCGACCATGTGTTTGCGGCTGATGCGATCGGCCAGGTAGTTCCAGAGTTCGGAGACCTCCTTGGCCGAGGCGCTGTTCTCGTCGATCTCGGCGACGGTCCGGCCGTCGATCATGCTGGAAGCAAAGTTGACGCGATGGTGAACCGTGACCGGGGCGACGGTGCCGTGCTGCGACAGGGCAATGGCGGCCTCGCCGGTGATGCGCGCACGCGCGGTCGCGGAATTGAGGACGAAGACCATGGCCTTGCCGCGTTGCTCCAGGATCTCGATCGTCGAGGCGACCGCGCGCAAGTCATGCGGGCTCGGGCGGGTCGGCAGGATCACCAGATCGGCGAACGCGGCGACTTCGGAGATTTCACGTGTCGCGGCGGGCGGGGTGTCGATAACGACCAGCTTGAAACCTTGCTCTCTAAGCGCCATCAAATCGTCGCGCAGGGTCTGGCCGCTCGACTGGACAAAAGCAGGGGTCTCGGCCTCGCGCGCATTCCACCATTGCGCCAGGCTGCCCTGCGGGTCCGTGTCGATCAGCGCGACCGGGCCGTGGCCCGCGCGTTCGGCCTCGACGCCAAGGTGCCCGGACAAGGTCGTCTTGCCGGAGCCGCCCTTTTGCGAGGCGACCACAAGGACACGCATCGAACTCAGCATGAAGCGCCCCGCTCAGCGATAGAGATTTGACAGCGCGGAAAACCCGGTGTCGCCGAGGTGGCCGCACAAGGGGAGACGCTATCGGTTGTGGGGAGACCCGAGGTCTTCCAGATGGCAGCGGACGGCTTTGTCTTGTCACAACACATGGTACGACTTCCCTTTGGTAACCCCGCTACCTTATCCTCGCTCGCCGAGGTGAAGGCCGGTGGCTTTGCGTCCCGGTGTTTCCACCGGTTTGCCTTTATCTGGGAGCCGTTAGTGGCTGCCCATATCGGCGTTTCCAGCCGACGCACGCAATGTTAAGACCTTGCGCAGAGGAATCAAGCGCACCCGCGCGATCTGTGACGGTCCTCACTACGATTCTGGAGCACCCGTCATGCCCCCTGCCGACAACATCGGAGCGACATAGGAATGAAGACCGCTCTCGTCACCATCGTGCTCCTCACAATCCTTGGCGGAACCCTCTACTACGCGGTTGACGTCTGGTTGTCGCTCGAGGGCGTCGAGATGAGTGTCCACGGCATCATCGCCATCGTCTTATGCGTCGTCTTTGTAACAGGACTGGGTGTCGGTTTGATGAGGCTGTCCTATTACAGCCACCAGCACGGCCACGACGACCGCGCCAGCGGCGGCATCGATAGCGCCGAGGACGACGAGACGAGGGGATAGAACGCTGGCTCGACGATACCGGGACGGGCGACGAACGCTCTATTGTCGAGTGTTGCGATGCCTTGGCGGGCGCTCGCGCAATTCGCGCGAGCGTTCTTCGATCAAGCTGAAGCTTTCGCTGATGAACCAGTGCCACGCGCGCAGGAACAGCACGAGCACGACGACGAGCGCCAGAAGCGCGGTCAGCGCGATGACAAGCGCCAGTCCCAGACCGGGCGCGACCAGCGCGGCCAGTCCAACCGCCACATAGAGCCCCGCCGCGATGACGGCGAAACGCCTGACATCCGTTTTGTCGATTCGCATGGTTCTCGGCCGCAGCCGTTTTGGCTGCTCGGACCATTGCACGATTGGCCGGGCTGTGCCACACACACGAACAAAAGGGAGACGGTGTCCGCCCATGCGCCTTAAAGCCCAACGCATTCTCGTTCAACTCATCGTTCTGCTGTCCTTTATTGTTCCGGCCCAGGCCGAGACACAGCCGGACTGGAACAGCTTCATCGACGGCGTTCGCGTCGAGGCGTCTGCCCAAGGTATCAGCCAGGCCACGCTCAACGCGGCCCTCAACGACATTCAGCCCATCGACCGGGTGATCGAGCTGGACCGGCGCCAGCCGGAAGGCACCATCACGTTTGCCGAGTACATGGAGCGGCGCATGCCGCCGGCCCTGATTGCCGAGGCGCGCCGCAACTACGACGAACACCTGCCGCTGCTGATCTCGGTCAGCGAGATCTACGGCGTCGATCCCGAGGCCGTCATCGCGCTGTGGGGCCACGAAACCCGGTTCGGCTCCTATACCGGCGGCTTCGACGTGATCGCCGCCCTGGCAACGCTTGCCTGGGACCCACGGCGTAGCGATTTCTTTCGCCGGGAGCTTATGCACGCCCTTAAGATTCTCGACGAAGGCCATATTACTAAAGAGAAAATGGTTGGCTCGTGGGCCGGCGCCATGGGTCAGAGCCAGTTCATGCCGTCAAGTTTCATGGGCTACGCCGTCGACTGGGACAAAGACGGCCGGCGCGACATCTGGACCACACGAGGCGACGTCTTTGCATCCGCCTCCAACTACCTCGCCAGCTATGGCTGGGAACTCGATGAGCCCTGGGGCGCGCCGGTGAACCTGCCCGCCGGCATGGGCGCATCGCAGTCGGGGCACGATTCGCCGCAGCCGCTTCAGGCCTGGCTCGACGCCGGCGTGACCTTCATGGGCGCGGCGCCGGCGATCGCGGCGGACGAGCCGACGACACTCGCCATGCCGGCCGGCGAGGGCGGACCTGCCTATCTGGTCTTCAGCAATTACAGAGTCATCTTGCGCTGGAACCGATCCGACTATTTCGCCATGTCGGTCGTGCGTCTTGCCGACGAGATCGTCACCCGTTAGAGTTCGCCACCACTAGATCTAGCGGGCAGGCTTGGCGTGTTTGGCGTATATCGCGGTTTTGTCCTTGTTTTCTCCTCGTTTCTTGTCGCTGTGTTGGTCGCGGGATGTGCCGAAACCGAGCTTTTGGCGACGCTGAGCAAAGAGGCCCAGCGCGACACTGATAGCGGCGGCTACTACAAGGTCGGCAACCCCTATCAGATCAACGGCCAATGGTATTACCCGGCCGAAGACCCGTACTACGACGAGGTCGGCATTGCCTCCTGGTACGGCGAGCCGTTCCACGGCAGGCGCACGGCCAACGGCGAAATCTACGACATGAACCTTCTGACGGCGGCCCACAAGACCCTGCCGATGCCGGTCTATGTCCGCGTCACCAACCTGGACAACGGCCGCTCGCTGGTGCTGAAGGTGAACGATCGCGGCCCCTTCGCCCATGGCCGCATCATCGACGTGTCGCGGCGTTCGGCCCAGCTTCTGGGATTTGAGCGAGCCGGCACGGCGAAGGTAAGGGTCCAGGTCGTCGATCCGGATACCGGCACCGCCTATGCGTCACAGGACCCCCAGGCGCCGCCGGAGCCTGAGGTCACGACGGCCGCCATCGACCTGATTTCCGAGGAGCCGGACCGCGCCATCTATGTTCAGATCGGCGCCTTCACCGAAGCCGACAACGCCCAAAAGGTCGGCCGCCAGCTCGCCATGCTGGATTACGTTCAGATCTACCGCGTGGTTTCCAACGGCGTGCCGTTCTACCGGGTGCGCCTGGGGCCCTATGCCGATCTCGATCAGGCCGGCGACATGCGGTACCGTGTCATGGCGGCCGGCTATCAAGAGGCGCGTATCGTCATCGACTAACCCGGCGCAATTCTGCCCCACTCGGCGGCTAAGCGTCGGTAACCCCAATCGTCCACGGATAATGTCCTCGCCATGCCCCGTCGTGTCCTTGCCAGCCTGATTGTTGTCCTTATCGCGTTTGCCGCCGGTCTGCCGGCGCGTGCTAACGAGACCTCGGCGCAAGAGGCGATCCTGATCGATATGTCGACAGGCACCGTGCTGTTCCAGAAGAACGCGGACGAAACGACCTATCCGTCGTCCATGACCAAGATGATGACGATGTACATGGTCTTCAAAAAACTCGCCGAGGGCGGGCTCAGCCTGGACGCGACCCTGCCGGTCAGCGAGAAGGCCTGGCGTATGGGCGGCTCGAAGATGTTTGTCGAGGTCGACACCCGCGTCTTGGTCGAGGACCTGATCCGCGGCGTCGTCGTTCAGTCCGGCAACGACGCCACCATCGTGCTGGCCGAGGGCATTTCGGGCTCCGAAGAGGCGTTCGCCATCGACATGACCGATCAGGCCCACGAGATCGGCATGACGGGATCCACCTTCCGCAACGCCTCGGGCTGGCCCGACCCCGAGCACGTGACGACCGTGCGCGACCTCGCCACGCTGGCGATCAGAACCATCGAGGACTTTCCCGAGTACTACCCGTACTACGCCGAGACGACGTTCACCTTCAGCGACATCGAACAGAGCAACCGCAACCCGCTGCTCTATACGGCGTCCGGCGCCGACGGGTTGAAAACCGGCCACACCGAAGCCGCGGGCTACGGGCTGACCGCCTCGGCCGAACGTGACGGCCGTCGGCTGGTGCTTGTGATCAACGGCGTCGAAAGCTCCGCCGAGCGCGCCCGCGAGGCCGAACGCCTGATCGAGTGGGGCTTTCGCGAGTTCGATGCCTATGCGCTGCTGGACGCCGGTGAGACTGTGACCGATGCCGAGGTTTGGCTCGGCGATGAAAACACCGTGCCGCTTGTCATCGAAGAGGATCTGGTCATCACCATGTCGCGCGAGGCGCGCCGCGAGATGACCGTCAAAGCCGTCTTCGAAGGCCCGATACCCGCGCCCATCGTCCAGGGCACGCCGATCGCGACCCTGGTGCTGGAAGCGCCCAACATGGAAACGGTCGAAGTGCCGCTGGTTGCCGGCGCCGATGTCGGCGAACTCTCCATGTTCAGCCGCCTGGGCGCGGCGATCAGCTATCTGGTGTTTGGTCCGTCGGGATCGTGATCGGCGGCCGCTTCATCACGCTTGAGGGCGGCGAGGGGGCTGGCAAGTCGACGCAGGTGCGCCGCCTGGCCGAAGCGCTGAGCGGCCACGCTGCCGAGATCGTCACAACGCGCGAGCCCGGCGGTTCGCCAGGCGCCGAGGCCATCCGCGCGATCCTGGTCGATGGCGATGTCGACCGCTGGGATGCCGTGACCGAAACACTGCTTCACTTCGCCGCGCGGCGCGACCACCTGACGACAACGATACTGCCGGCGCTGGAGCGCGGTGCCTGCGTCATCTCGGACCGCTTCGCCGAT
>JANQGO010000390.1 GCA_028277285.1 Alphaproteobacteria bacterium
TTTCAGTTTGATGTCAGGCAGGGCCATGAGGCGGGTCCAGCTCTCGGCGATCCTCAAAAGCCGGCTGTCGCCGCCGCGCGGGCCGACAACCTGACCGGCCATCCGGCGCTCTCGATCCCTTGCGGACTGGCCGAAGACGGATTGCCGGCGGGCCTGCAGGTTGTCGGCCCGCGCGGCGGCGACAGCCGGCTTTTGAGGATCGCCGAGAGCTGGACCCGCCTCATGGCCCTGCCTGACATCAAACTGAAACAATAAGACGCGCTAGCGGATGTTTTTCAGAAACAGCCGGTCGCCATATTGGCTTGGCGCGAGGGACATGCCCTTGCCCGAAAAAAGTTGGAGACCCGTGCCATGTTGACCAATCCGCTAGAGCATTTCACCGCCGTTTTCAGCAGTATGCGCCGCCGCAACCGCGTGGGCCGCTCGCTGACCGCCATGGAGATGCTGAACGACCATACGTTGCGCGATATTGGCCTTCATCGCTGCCAGATTGCCGGCTTGTCCGGTACCGCGAACGACAACAGCAATCCTGCCGAAATTCGGCACTACGCCTAGGTCCCGCGTAGTTACCCAGCCGACCATGCCCGGCGATTACCGCCCAATCGCCGGGCATTTGGCTGCCCGCGCGCTGAAACAATTGAAACACAATGCCCTCCTTCCAGGCACCGAACAGAAACGAACCGCTGATAGGCTTGAAGCGGATGGCGCTGTGCCGGCGTCAGGAGCCGTGGAACGAGAACATAACGAAGACGGACACAGCAAAGGGACGGCCCCCAACGGCCTTGCCGGACCGCGAACAGATCCTGTTGGACTTCGCGGTCTCGCAGTCGCGCGCGATCTTCTATGTCGCCGAGCTTGAGAACGACTCACCGGTCCGCTTCATCAGCAACAATGTCGAGGCGATAACCGGTCATAAGCCGGCTAGCTTCATCGACGAACACGCCTATGGCCGGCGTTTCATCCATCCCGACGATCTCGACGACTACTTCGACAACATTCGGCGCCTGCCAGACGCCGACGCGCTGACCCACACCTATCGGTTCCAGACCGCGGGCGGAGACTGGATGTGGTTTCGCGACGAACTGCGCCTGATGCCGACGAGTGACGACGCGCCGGCCCAGTTCGTCGGCTGCATGATCGATGTCACCGCCGAAGTCGAGAGCCAGCGCGCACTGAAGCGGTCCGAGGCGATGAACCAGGCGATCGTCGCGACATCGCGCAACGGCATAGTTGCCATCGATGGCGACGGTAAGCTTGTGGCGATGAACCCTGCGGCCGAGCGGCTGTTCGACTGCAAGAAAGAGGATGTCATCGGCCGCCCAATCGGTGAGACGATGATCCCGGCGCACCTTCGTCAGCGCCACGAAGAGGGTTTTGCCCGGTACCGCGAAACCGGCGTATCGAAAATGCAGGGCCGGGTCATGGAAACCGAAGCCATGCGCGCCGACGGTTCCTGCTTTCCGGTGGAGCTGGCGTTTTCGCAGATCAAGGTCGACGGCGAAGACCAGTTCGTCGCCGATATCCGCGACTTGAGCGAACGGTTGGAAGCGCGCCAGCAGCGCGAGAACCTGTTGCAGCTTCTGCAAGACGCCATGAACAGCCTGCCGCACGGGTTCTCCGTCTCCGATTCCGACGGCAAGCTACTCTTGTGCAACACTGCCTTTGCCGAGGCCTACGGCCACGCACCGGTCGACCTGATCGGTCGCGGGTCGCACCACTTCGTCGAACAATTGATCCCCAGTATCGCATCCATTAACGGCCAGCAGTTGATCGATGATCGTGTCGACATCGACGATGTCTTGGCGCGTATGGACCGGGCCAGCACCGCGCCCATCGAAGTGCATCTGAAGACCGGCGAGTGGTGGCTGATCACCCGTCACCCGACATCGGATGGCGGCATCGCCTCGCTGCGGACCGACATCACGGCGCTCAAGGCCGCCGAGGCGGCGGTGCGCGAGAGCAACGCCATGGTCCACCGCCTGCTCGAAGCGTGTCCGGTACCGTTCGGCATGACGCGCCCGGAGGACAGCCTGATCCTCTACGAAAGCCCGGCTTCGAAAGCGCTGTTCAAACGCAATAGCGGGGTGGAAGCGGCTTTCGGCATCGACAATTTCGCCGACCCCGCCGATCGCGACCGCTATATGGACGTCCTGAGGCGCGACAGGACCGTCGACAATTTCGAGGTGACCTTCAAACGCACCGACGGCAGCACGTTTCCCGGCCAGCTATCGGCCCGGCTGATCGAGTTCGACGGCGAGGAGGTCATCGTCTTCAGCGCCGCGGACATGACGCGCCAGCTTGAGATCGAATCGGAGATGGCGCTGCAGCGAGAAGCGCTCCATCAGACGGAAAAACTGAGCGCGCTGGGCGAGCTTCTCGCCGGCATTGCGCACGAACTCAACAACCCGCTCTCGGTGCTTGTCGGCCAGGCCCTTTTGTTGCGCGAAACGGCCGAAGACCCGACCGTCAAGCTGCGGGCCGAACGCATCGGCAACGCCGCCGACCGTTGCGCCAGGATCGTGAAGACGTTCCTCGCCATGGCACGTCAGGAACCGACCAAGGCACGCGACATCAACCTGCGCGACATCGTCGATGCGGCGCTGGAGTTCACCGGCTATGCCCTGCGCGGCTCCAACATCAAGGTTCAGGTGCGCATGGCACGCGAGCTGCCGCCGGTTCACGCCGACGCCGCGCAACTCCAGCAGGTTCTCGTCAACCTCATCGTCAACGCGCAGCACGCACTGGAGGACCGCGACCGCGACGAGAAGCGTGAGTTGAAGATCAGCACCAGCTTCCGCGAGCGCGATCAAGAAGTGGTTCTAAAAATCAAAGACAACGGCCCGGGCATGCCCGAGCACGTCCGGCGACGCATCTTCGAACCGCTGTTCACGACCAAGGACGTGGGTACGGGCACAGGCATCGGCCTGGCGTTGTGCCATCGCATCATCAAGTCCCACGGCGGCAAGATGAAGGTCGAGAGCCAAGAAGGTCACGGCACGGCGTTTGTCATCCGCTTCCCCGTCAGCGAAACCGCGGCGCCGGCAGAGGAAACGCCCGACCAGCCGGCAAAGCGCAAGACAAGCGGGCGCGCCCTGGTGATCGACGACGAGCCGGATGTCGGCGAGCTGATCGGCGAGATTCTCAAACGTGAAGGCTTCGTGGTCGACCTCGCCCACTCCGGCACCGATGCGCTGGATCGGCTGAAAGAAGGCGGCTACGACGTCATCCTGAGCGACCTCAAGATGCCCGGATTCAACGGCCACGATCTGTTCCAGGAATTGACGGGCGGGTCCAGCGATCTGGTCGACAAGCTTGCCTTCATCACCGGCGACACCATGAGCGCCAAGGCGCGCGAGTTCCTGGATTCGACCGGGCGCCCCTATCTTGAGAAACCCATCTCACCCAAGGACGTTCGCCGTCTGCTTGCCAAGATGGCGGATTCTGGCCCAACGTAGGCGGTGCGATGACGAATTTTGGCGGACAAGCGCTCTAACAGGTCCGCCGCAGAAGGAGAGCAATGTGCGAGGCGATCGCGTCCATATCGTCGTAGTCGATGACGAACCCGACATCCGAGAGACGGTTCGAGAATACCTCAGCCTGCACGGCTTTCGGGTCACCGCGGCATCAGGCGGCGTCGAATTGCGAAAGATCCTGGAGGAAAGCAGCGTTCAGCTCGCCATTCTCGACATCGCCATGCCGGGCGAGGACGGGCTGTCGCTTGCCCGCTACCTGCGCGAACACCACAAGACGGCTATCATGATGCTGACCGCCGCCGGCGAAGTCGTGGACCGCATCATCGGCCTGGAGATGGGCGCCGACGATTATCTTGCCAAGCCGGTCGACCTGCGCGAGCTCTTGGCGCGCGTCAAAGCCGTCTTGCGCCGCACCAACATGATGGCCGACAGCCCGAGCACGGGCGACGACACACCCCATGAACGCGTGCGCTTCGGTACCTGCTGGTTGGATCTGGAGAGCCACAAACTGGTCGACGACGATGGCAACGACATCGCCATCACCGCCATGGAATTCGATCTGCTGCGTGCGCTTGCCGAACATCCCAACCGTGTCCTGTCGCGCAATCAGCTGCTTGACCTCGCCCACAACCGTGACTGGGAACCGTTCGACCGCAGCATCGACATTCGTGTCGCGCGGCTGCGCCGAAAGGTCGAAGCAGACCCCGCCAAACCACAGGCGATCAAGACCGTGCGCGGCGTCGGCTACATGTTCGTACCGGCGGGCCAGGCAGACCAGACAGCCGAGGCGGACTAGGGCCTGTTGGGATTCGGTACCTTGTTGTTTTCCCTCGCCCCTTGAGGGAGAGGGAAACGCAGGCTTGGGCGCGTCAGCGCCTTAGCCGGAGTAGGGTGAGGGGTGTGTGCGCCGGAAACACAGGCGCCGGTTATCCACACGCGCTATCGCGCGCGGCCCCCTCACCCCGGCCCTCTCCCTCGTTGGGGAGAAGGGGCGATGCGGTTCCGGGCGCGTGTTGTCATGGCGGTCGTTGCGCACTGTCAGAGGGTGCGCGTTGCACCCGACAGCGAGGTTACATATCCGCGCAGCGGCGTATCTCGACAGACCCAAGAGGAATCTATACAGCCGCCGTCAGCACGGCAGGTGGTGACGTGGCGCAAAGGACTGCCGCCCCAAGCCATGCGGCACGATGGTGGCACAGCGCCGCCTGGCCATGGCACCCACCCAATTGTCGAAGAAAAGCCGGGAATCGCGCCACCATGGCGGACGGCCCAGCGCGTCGCGTTTGTGGGCCTTCATGTTGTCCGGTTGCCGCGTATCGAGACCTGCCCTGGCATCGCGGCGATACTCGTTCCACAGCGTGTCGGCCTCATACTCCAGGTGATTGAACATGTAGGCTGCCGAGCGTTGTTCGTCGGCCAGCAGACAGGGTCCGGTTTCGTCCGACGCCGCCAGCGTGACGAGGTCGTCGACGTCGTCGATCGCCCGCTGATCGACGGTGGTATGGCGTGAGACCGGCGTCGTCATGCGCCCGCCCAGACCCCGCACCAGCCAGTGGCCGCCGTTGTCGACGTCCTGCGGGTAAAGCCCGAAGGCTTTTTGCGGCAAGGCCTCTTTCAGGATGCCGTGGCGATGGAAGAGCGCCGCCTGCGCAGCCCAACAGACATAAAGGCTGAGCCCGACATGATCGTCGGCCCAATCGAACAGGCAGGCCAGCGAGTGCCAATAGGTGACGGCACCAAACGGAAGCAGTTCAACCGGCGCCCCCGTAACAATCAGACCGTCGAACCGGTGATGGGCCACATCCTCCCAACGCTGGTAAAAGCGCTTGAGGTGATCATGCCCTGTCGTCTTGGGCTCATAGCCCGACGGCAGCAGCAGCGTCAGATCAACGGCGAATGGCGAATGAGCCAAGAGCCGGGCGAACTGGCGTTCGGTGGCCGACTTTTGCGGCATCAGGTTGACCAGCGCCACCTTCAGCGGCGCTTCATGGGCGGTTACCGCAACACCTTCACCCACCAGGACATCCCGGGCAGGCAATTCACGTGGAAGAACAATGGGCATGACGCACGCTCAGTTCAGAAGAACAGGCGGCTGGACCCTTATAGGATGCCCAGCCGCCCGCTTCAATCATCACGCTGCTTTCTTGACGCTGGATACCGTATCGAGCGCCTGGCTGATATCGCCGATAATGTCGACGACGTCTTCGATACCGACAGCCAGCCGCACATAGCCGGGCGTCACGCCGGTGGCCGCCTGTTCGTCGGGCGTCAATTGCGAGTGCGTCGTCGAAGCCGGGTGAATGGCCAACGTACGGGCGTCACCGATGTTGGCGCAGTGATAGGCAAGCGACAGGTTGTCGATGAACTGGCGGCCGGCCTCGACGCCTTCGGCCAGTTCGAACCCCACCAGACCGCCGAAGCCGCCCGTGAGATAGGAGCGCGCACGCCGGCGCACCTCGCCCTCCGTGTGACCGGGATGGATCACACGCGTGACTTCCTTGCGGCCCGCCAGGAAATCGGCAACGACCTGGGCATTGCGGCAATGCTCCCGCATCCTGATCGGCAGGGTCTCCAGGCCCTGCAGAAACTGGAAGGCGTTGAACGGGCTCATCGGCGCGCCGAGATCACGCTGCAACGTACAGCGCGCTTTGACGATATAGGCAACCGGCCCCATCTCCTTCGTCGCCTCCGTCCAGACCGCACCGTGATAGCTGGGATCAGGCTGGTTCAGCACCGGGAAACGTTCGGCATGGCGCTCCCAGTCGAACGTGCCGCCATCGACGATCAGGCCGCCGATCGACGTGCCGTGACCGCCGATGTACTTGGTCGCCGAATAGACGATGATGTGGGCGCCATGGTCGAACGGCCGGCAAATCACCGGCGCGGCCGTGTTGTCGACGATCAGCGGCACGCCGAGCTCGTCACCGATGGCCGCGACCTCGGCGATCGGGAACGCCTCCAGCTTGGGATTGGGCAGGGTTTCGGCAAAAAACGCTTTTGTCCGATCGTCGGCGGCCTTGCGGAAGGCCTCCGGATCGGCGGGATCGACAAAACGCACCTCGATGCCCATGGTCGGCAAGGTGTTGGAGAACAGGTTCCAGCTTCCGCCATAGAGGTCCGTCGAGCTGACAATGTTGTCACCTGCCTGGGCAATGTTGAGGACCGAAAACGCCACGGCCGACTGACCGGACGCGGTCGTCATGGCCGCCGCGCCGCCTTCCATCGCAGCGATGCGCTGTTCCAGCACGTCGCATGTCGGGTTGTGGATGCGCGTGTAGATGTTGCCCAATTGCTTCAGGGCGAAAAGATCGGCCGCGTGTTCGGTGTTGTCGAACGTGAAGGCCGCTGACTGATAAATCGGCACGGTGACGGCACCGGTGGTCGGATCCGAACCGAACCCATGGTGGACGGCAAGGGTCTGGGGATTGGTGGTCTCGTAGTTCATGGCAGCTTCCTCATGGTCGATGTTGGCAAATGGCGTCACGCCGCATGGGGCAAGGCGGGAACGCTCGCAGTTGAATGGGCGTGTCGGTTGACGTGCTGACTGATCGACGCCTGAACCAAGGCCTTGTGCGTCAACGGCAGCATATGCCCGGCGCCCTCGATGGTTTGCAGGGCCGCGGCCGGGATGGCGCGCGCCAAGCTGGCGGCAACGCTCATCGCCGGCACACGCGACTGATCGCCGCGAATGATAAGTGTCGGCACCTGAAGAGCCTCATAGGCCGCCGTCGATCGTGGGTCGTCGAAGACCGCGCTGAACTCCTGCGCGATATTCTCGATCTGGGAAGCGAGAAGTTCCTGTCGCTCGCGCGGCAGCAGATCCCACGTGCCGCGGCCATTCCAGTAGTCGATGAAGTGCGCCATGCCGGCAAAGTGATCGCCGCGGCTGAGCGCGGTCACGACCTTCGTCGCAACGTCTTCGACCTCGTCGAACAGGAAGCGGCGCCCTCGGGCACCGAAGCGCAAAACGTTGAAGGCGACCGGCTCGATCAATGTCAGGCTTTTCACCGTCTCGGGGCGCTGCATGGCGTACCACAGGGCGACCGCGCCGCCATAGGAGTGGCCCACCAGATGGATCGGTTCGCGGCAGTCCTCGGCGATCGACGAGACGATCTCGCAATCGGTCGCCAGGGTGCGCGGCGCCGTGCCCGACCATGCGGCGCTCTTGCCGTATCCGGGAAAGTCCGGCGCGAGCACGCGGTAGACGGGGGCCATGTCGATCATCGCGTCGCGCCACTGCGCGCTCGAGCTGGCCGAGCTGTGAAGCAGAACGACGGGCCTTCCGGTTCCGGTTGATCGAACGGCCACGCTTCTATCGTTGGTATTGATGTAACTGACCACCGACATGTCTTCCTCCAGTCTCCATCGCGGGTCATCTCCCGCGCCCCGACCCGGAATATGGCGAAGCCCCATTTCGGCTGGGTTTCGCGCCTGGCGACAAATCGTTTCAGTCTCGTAACAAGGCGATTTGGAAGAAAAAAGAGCCGGAACGGCGCCTACAGGCGACCGTTCCGGCCCATTGTCGATCCGGTAGCGGGTGAGGTTACGCAGCCGTCTCGACGTTCGCGGTGTTTCCGGTGACGCGGGTCTTGAACCAACGCGCCATCGCACTGTCTGGTTTGCGCGCCGTGCGCTCGTTGATCAGCGCCTCGGCGAAGCCCTGGCGCCCGCCGCGGAAGGCGGCCTCGACCAACGTCCAGTCGAGGATATCGCGCTGGGCGTTGCTGCCGCCGAAGCGCGCGGCGATCAAACGCACCGGACGCAGCAACTCAATCACGTTGTCGTAGTCGCCTCTGTCGAATGCCTCGATGGCGCGACACACGGGCAATCCAACCTCGCGTGTCATCTGGCCGTTCGAGTCGTTGTCGCCGGCCCGATTGACAAGTGTCGACATGACCTGTTCGGCCGCATCGCGGCGGCCGGTCGACACGAAAGCCATCATGGCGTGCATGTCGTTGAACGCGTAGTAGCCGTCCTTTGTCGCGCCTTCGTATGTCTTGACGATATCCGACCAGCGGTCGCCGACATCGTGGCCGGCCAATTGCAGGCGCCACAAGAGCGAGGCGGCATCGACCAGCTCCATCAGCACATCCGTCGCTTCGGGATGGATCGACCGGTCGTAGAGATCCAGAACGCGGCCGAAATCACGCTGATCGAGATAGTAAAGTGCCAAGTGCCACCAGTTGTGGAAGGCAAACCCGTTGTCGGGTGCCCAGTTACCGGAGGTCGACTCCAGGAAGTCGATGCCCTCTTCGGTCCGCCCCTGCATCTCAAGGACATGGGCCAGTGCATGAACGCCCCACGCATCGCGCGGGTTCATGTCGATCGATGCCTTAGCGGCCCGCTCGGCTTCACCATAATGGCCCATTTCTTCCAAGCCGAACGCATACATGCCCTGCAGGTAGCCCCAGGTCGGCTCGTTCGCCGCCCAATGGGGCAGCACCCAGGCCACGCGATCGCGTAGCATGCGCGACTGACCGCGCAAGAAGTCGCACTGGGGGGCGAACTGCATGGCGATGGC
>JANQGO010000290.1 GCA_028277285.1 Alphaproteobacteria bacterium
GGTCCAGTCAGCCACGGCTGGCCCATGCGGCAATCAGCGCGGCACTTTTCGCCGCGCCATCCAGATCGAAACCGGCGGGGTCCGGCGGCGTGCCGGCCAAGGCGTCATCAACCGCCGCGGCCAACCGTTCGGGCGACAGCGCCGCTTCTTCAACCATGATGGCCACCCCCAGATCGGCAAGCCGCTCTGCCCGGTCTCGTTGTTCAGTTTCGCCGCCACGCGCGAAGGGCACGAGGACCGATCGGGCACCGGCAGCCAGGATATCGACGGCGGTATTATAGCCAGCCTGGGAGACGGAGACAGCGCAGTTGGCCAAGAGCGCGGTAAAATCAGGCCGGGCGGGCTCGACGTTGACACCGGGCGGCGGATCGGTCAGGCGCGGCGCCAGGTCGCCGGCCAACAGATCGTGGCCGACTAGAAGCCGCCACACCCGGTCGCGCGCCGCGGTGGCGGCGGCCCTGGCGTCAAGAGCGGCCGCCAATAGCGGCGCGCCGGTCGCACCGCCGCCAACCGAGACGATGATCTCGCCGTCACCCGGTCCGCCTGCCTTATGCTGCGCGGCTTTCCCGGCGATGTAGCCGGTATAGTTCAGGCGTTCACCGAGCCCGCTGGCCAGCGGAAAGGTCAGGTCTAACGGCGCCAGACGGGGATCGCCATGGACCATGACGTGGTCAATGTATTCCAGGGCCAGGGCCAGCATCTCCTCGTGGCGTCCCGGTTTTGTCTGACGTTGCAGGATGTCGCGCACCGAGGCTGCCGTTGTCGCGCCGCCCTCGCGCGCGTGCTGGATGAGGGCCAAGGCTTCGTTGCGCAGTTGGCGGCGGCCGAACGGAAAGGTCTCGGTGATCAGGAGGTCGGGCTTTGCCGCAGCCATCGCGGCAAGCGCTTCGTCCCGGCGCTTCTCCAGGTCACGCGGCGTTGCCGCATCGCCGGACGCCAGCGCCAGCCCCGAGAAGCTCTCGTCGATGGCGCGCAGCGGCGTCAGCTGCACCAGTCGGGCCGCGCCAAGGTCCAGATGGGGCACCGGCATGCCGCCGGAAAGCACGGCGACGTCCAGCCCCTTGGCCGCCGTCGCCCGGGCAATGGCGGCGCTGCGGCGCAGGTGGCCGGTGCCAAGCAGGTGTTGGACCCAAAGGACGACGCGGCCGGTCAAGATGCGTCCAGGCTGAGGTCGGTGCGCTCAAGCCGCGGGCTTCCCGCTTCGTCCAGGGCCAGCAGAAGAATGGCGCTGCGGCCAAGTTTGAGCGGCGGCTTGTCGAGGAAATCCCATCCGGTGGCCAAACCGATCGCCGCGCGTTGCACACCGCGATGGGTGATGGCGCCGATATCGGCGCCGGCCTCGGCGATATCCCTCAGCCAGGCGCTCAGCCTTCGCTGCACCTCGCGTGGCGTCTCCCCGCCGGATGGGCGAAAGTCGAGGCCAAGCGCTTCGTTCTCGGCCATCGCGGCGCCGTGTTCGGCGCGCAGATCGGCCAGGCTGCGGCCGGCCCAGTGACCCCAATCCATCTCGTCCAGGCGCGGTTCGGCGGCCAGCGGTTCGAGCCCCATGTGGCGCGCGGTGTCGCGGGTGCGGCTCAGCGTGCTGGTCACCCAGGGCATGCCGGTCAGCGCTTCCGGCACGCGCCAGGAACGGGCCAGGGCGATGCCGGCTTCCGACAAGGTGGTATCGCTGCGGCCCTGGATCAGTCGTTCGTCGTTCCAGGTCGTCGGCGCGTGGCGGATCAGGGCGACCAGGGTCATGAACGGCTGACCTTATCGATGACGCGCGACAGGATTGTGCCGGCGCTTTCCAGGCTGTGATGGCGTCGCACGGTTGCGGCCGCCTTGGACGCCATCGAGGCCCGGCGCTCGGGATCCGCCAGCAAGCCGGTGACCGCATCGGCAAAGGCCACGTCGTCCCCGGGCGTGGTCAAGATCCCGGTCTCGCCGTCGCTGACGACTTCCGGCACGCCTCTCTCGCGTCCGGCGACGACTGGCACGCCGGCGGCCTGGGCCGACAAGAGCGCCATGCCGTAGGCTTCGTTGACTGCCGGCCAGACGAAGATGTCGGCCGCCGCATGGTGCAGCGGCAGCGATCGCTCCGGCAGTGCGCCGACAAACATGGCGCGGCCGGCGAACAGGGTCTCGACCTCGGCGCGGCACGGTCCATCGCCGACGATCAAGAGGCTCCAATGGTCGCCGGGCAGCCGGTCGACCGCCGCGGCCAGCCGTCGGTAGCTGGCGAGCTTGTCGCCCGGCCGCATCATGGCCACGGTCAGCAACCAGGTCTTGCGCGGATCAAGGCCGTAGCGCCGCCCCAACTCGCGCCGCGCGGCCTTGTGCCGCTGCAGGGCAAAGGGCCGTATGTCGAGGAAGGGCGGCAGGCGGTGACAACGATCGGGATCGATCTGGATGTCGGCCAGGCCCGCCTCGTCCTCTGGCGTCATGGTGAAGAGCCCGTCGGCGCGGCGCAGCGCGGCCGCGGCGACCGCGAAGCCCAGCGACCACGGCCCGTTCTGCTGTTTCATGGCGACCGAGGGTTCGGCGACCAGATATGGCACACCAAACGCATCGGCGATGCGCGGCCCCAGATAGTCGGGCGCCTTGTGATAGAGGTGATAGGTGAACCATAGGTCCGGCTGAGCGTCGCGCCATTCGGCGATCAGGCTCTGGGCCCGCGCGGCGCCGCGCTTGGCGAGCTTCAGCTGACGCCGGTGATCGCCGGTGCCGTCATAGGCGCGCAGCGTCGAGGCGAGAAACACATCGTGGCCCTGTTGTTTGAGGGCGCGGATCAGCAAGCGCGCCACCGCCCGGTCGCCCGACGGCACGCGATGGGTCGGTGACTTCATCGGGGCATAGAAGGCGATGCGCATGATGCGATCCTAGCGGCCCAGATTGAAACGGGCAGCCAGATCGTCGATGCCGCGTTCCATCGCGAAGTCATGGAGCACCCGTTCGCGGCCGGCGTCTCCCATGCGTCGCCGCAGCGCGGGATCGCCGATCAGACGCGCCAACGACGCGGCTAGCGTCGCGGGATCGCCGGGTGGGTTCAAAATGCCATTCACACCGTCGCTGATCAGTTCGGGTACCGCCGAGACGGCGGTGGTGACGATGGCGAGCCCCTGACTCTGTGCCTCCATCATGACGTTGGGCAGGCCGTCGCGGTCGCCGTCGGCGGCGATCTTTGGTGCCAGAACGAACAGATCGGCCTCCTGGTAGGCGCGCCGGACGGCATCCTGTGCTTGGGCGCCATGCCAGGTGATGCGGTCTTGAAGACCGCTCTGTTCGGCGAGCTGTTGCAGCTTGTCGCGCAGCGGTCCGCCGCCAATGTGATCGAGGCGCCAGGCAAGGTCCTTCGGCATTTGGGCCAGCGCGGCCAGCAGGTCGTCATAGCCTTTCTTTTCGACCGCGCGGCCGACCGAGACCAGGCGGACGGGATTGGCCGCATCGGTACCGTCGCGCCCGCCGTCACGGTCTTCCGGCGCCGGCCAGCGGCTGAGGTCAAGCCCGTGATAGACCAGCGCCACCTTGTCGGGATCGGGCGCCAGGTTCCGCAGGTGATCGCAATTCGCCGCGGTACAGGTGACCAGCCAGCCGCAGTCGCCGAGCTTTTCGCGGATCTCCCAGTCCGGGCTCGTGTAGATGTCCTTGGCATGCGCCGAACAGGTCCAGGGCAGGCCGGTCATCATGGCGGCATAGCGCGCGACCGAGGCGGGCGTGTGCAGAAAGTGCGCATGCAGGTGACTGACCTCTGGCGCGACCTCGGCGGCGACGACGCAGGCCTGACCGAACCGCCGGACGCGGTTCGGTGTCCGGTCGCGGCGGAGGTCGCGGATCCAGGTGCGGAACGCCCGGCCGTAGCCGGGCAGCCGGCGCGCCTTCAGCCATGCCGCGAAGACCCGGCGCGGTTCCTGATAGAGGTATTCCGGCAGATAGGTGACGGGCGCGCTGATCTCGTCATGCACCGGATGGGTGCTGGCATCGGTCGGATGGCGCAGTGAGACGATCTCGATATCGAGACCGCGCTGCTGCAACGCCAGGATCTCCTGGGCGATAAACGTCTCGCTAAGCCGTGGATACCCTTTCAGCAGAAAAGCAACACGGCCTGATCTAGGGAGCTCTTGCTCCAAGGTACATCACCAGCCCGCTGCCCCGCCTCCGGGGCAAAACGCCGAGAGGCGTTTTCGCCGAGGCCACCCATGGCAGTATCCTCGGGGTGGCCGGGCGGGGCAGCGGGCTGGCGCCGCCGCTAAACATGTGCCGGAGGCACTCACGAAACGGCGCTGTCCTGTGCGACCGTCAGTTTCTGCTGGCGCGCGGCGTTGGTCTTGCGTGCCGCGTGCCGGCCCTCGGCAAGATGCATCTTGACCAGGCGGTTGACGTTCTCCAGGCCGTCGAGCAGCCCGGGTACGACCACCTTGCTGGGGCGGCGCTGCTGCATCAGCTGGCGCATCGCTGTCGCCATGACCGAGGGGTTCTGGGCGCTGTCTTCGGTCAGCATGGAGACCAGGCCCAGTTCCTGGGCGCGCGAGGCGCGGATCAGCTGTTCGCGACGCGGCACCTGGCGCGGCACGATCAGCGCCGGCTTGTCGAACGACAGGATCTCGCAGAACGTGTTGTAACCGCCCATGGCGACGACGCCGGAAGCCTGTGCCATCAGGGTTTCCAGGTGCGCGTCGAAGGTGATGGCGGTGACGTTGTCCAGCTTGTCGACCCGTTCCTGGAAGTCCGACTTCAGCTCCGGCTGCATGAACGGGCCAAAGACGATCAGCGCATGGGTCGGCGGCGCCATCTCGCTCTCGTAGGCCTTGAGCACCCAGTCGACCAGCTGGTCGCCGTCGCCGCCGCCGCCGGTGGTGACCAGGATGAACGGCTCCTGGACGCCGTCGGGCAGGCCCGGATCGGGCAGGGCCTGCGGTACCGAACGTTCGAGATAGCCGGTGTAGACCATCTTGTGGCGCACCGATTGCGGCACGCTGAGATGTTCCAGGGGATCGTGGATCTGCGGCAGGCCGTAGACCCAGATCTCGTCATAGATATCGCGCAGCGCCGGCATGGCGCCTTTGCGTTCCCATTCAGGCGCCAGCAGGGCGGCATCGTCCATGACGTCGCGTAGGCCCAGGATCAGCTTGGTGCCGCGCGCCTTGAGCATCTCCATGGTCTCCTTGGCCTCGCCGCGCAGGCCGAGCGGCTCCTTGTCGACCAGCAGGATGTCGGGATCGAAGATGTCGGCGGTGTGTTTGATGATCGAGGCGCGCATGGCCATTGTCTGCTCGGTGTCGAGCAGCAGGTTGAGCGCCGTGTACTCGCCATTGCGCAGCTTAATGACGCCGGGCACGCGCACGAAGTCGACGCGGGCGCGGAAGTCGAAGCTGCCGATGATCGGCGAGCCGGAAAGGATCAAGACCGTCAGGTTGTCGATGTCGCCGACCATCGCGTGGGCCAGCGCGCGGCATCGCCTGAGGTGACCGAGACCAAAGCTATCGTGACTATAGATCAGGACACGCGGCCTGTTGGCTGCCGTCGTCATGGCGCCTCCCGAATCACCCCATCCCCAACTGCGTGGAACTATGGCACAGGGGGGCAAGCGCAGAAAAGCCTTAGATTTGAGCGGCTTGCAGCCCCGGGGACGTGGCGTTGGGAACCCGTTTACCGGCCCACGTCGCTTCTATAGTCTTTCTGGCCGCCAAATATGGCCAAATGGGGGGGCAAGGCCGCTTAGTGCCGTTTCATGGAACGTACAATTTACAAGTTCATCTTTCGCTATTCGAAGCGGCAACAGATTTTCATTCTGTGTTTCACGCTGCTTTCGCTGCCGTTTTATTATGCCTCGCTCGATATTCCCAAACTAATCGTCAACAACGTCCTTACCGATATTCCCGAATACGTGCCCGCGGAGATGCGGGAAGCGGCGACGGCGGACTCGGTGCCGCGCTATCTGGAGGTCATGGGCATCCAGCTCGGCGATGTCGACCGGCTACAACTGCTCGCCATCTATTGCGGCCTTTTCCTGTTCCTGGTGCTCGTCAACGGCGGCTTCAAGTGGTTCATCAACGTCTATAAGGGCCTCCTTGGCGAGCGCATGCTGCGCCGCCTGCGCTATCAGCTTTTCAGCCGCGTGCTCCGATTCCCGCTGCCCCATTTCCGCCGGGTCGGCTCGGGCGAGATCATTCCGATGATCACCCAGGAAGTCGAGCCATTGGGCGGCTTTATCGGTGACTCGATCGCGCTGCCGCTCTACCAGGGTGGCCTCTTGATCACCGCGCTGGTGTTCATCTTCATGCAGGACCCCTGGATGGGCGCGGCGGCCATCTCGCTCTATCCGATCCAGGGCTGGATCATTCCGAAGCTGCAGCGCCAGGTGAACCTGCTCGGCAAGGCGCGGGTGAAGGAGGTGCGCAAGCTCTCCGAACGCATCTCCGAGACCGTCCAGTCGAGCCAGGAAATGCACGCCAACGACACCATGCGTTTCGAACTCGCCGACTTTGCCTGGCGCATGCAGCGCATCTTCGAGATCCGCTACGACATCTTCAGGAAGAAGTTCTTCATCAAGTTCCTGAACAACTTCCTGGCCCAGTTGACACCCTTCTTCTTCTACGCGGTCGGCGGCTACCTAGTGATTCAGGGCGATCTGTCGCTGGGCGGCCTGGTCGCGGTCTTGGCCGCCTACAAGGACCTGCAGCCGCCGTGGAAAGAGCTGCTGAACTTCTACCAGATCAGGGAAGACTCCAAGATCAAGTACGACCAGGTGGTCACCCAGTTCGCGCCGCCTGGCATGCGCGAAGAAGACATCGTTTTCGGCAACGAGCATCAGGTCAAACCGTTCACCCAGGGGCTCTCCGCCAACAACCTTCAATACGCCGAAGACGGCGATTCGATTATCGATGGGCTGACGCTCGAGGTCGGCGCCACAAGCCATATCGCGATCGTCGGCGATGCCTCCAGCGGCAAGACGGAAACCGCTCTTTTGCTGGCCCACCTGATCGACGGCACCGGCGGCAATCTGCGCATGAGCGGCGAGGACGCCGCGCGCATGCCCGAGGCGTCGACCGGCCAGCGTATCGGCTTTGTCGGCAGCTCGACCCATCTGATTTCCGCCAGCCTGGCCGACAATCTGCTCTATGGCCTGAAGCATGCCCAGCTCGGGCCGCGCGAACCCGACGATCCCGACGAGAAGCGCGCGTTGGCGCGGGCCAAGGCTGAGGCCGAGCGCACCGGCAACACGACAGAAGACCGTCACGGCGAGTGGATCGATTATGCCGCGGCCGGTGTCAGCGACGCGCAGGGCTTGAACCAGGCGGTGCTGCGCACGCTGGAAGTCGCCGACATGACCGAAGACGTCTATGGCCTTGGCCTGCGCGGCACCCTCGACCCGGAGGAGCGACCGGAAGCCGCCGAGATGCTGCTGGAGGCGCGCCGCATGCTGCAGCAGCGCCTGGACGACCCGGCCTATCGCGGCCTGGTCGAACCGTTCGATGCCTTCACGTACAACACCAACGCGACGCTGGCCGAAAACCTGCTGTTCGGCACGCCGGTTGGCGATGACTTCGACCTCGAGCGGTTGGCGGAAAACGCCTACGTCATGGAGACGCTCGGCAAGGTCGGGCTGGAAGACGAGCTGCTCGACATGGGTTTCGAAGTCGCCCAGACCATGATCGAGCTGTTCGCCGACCTGCCGCCCGAGCACGAGTTCTTTGCCCAGTTCGCCTTCATCTCGCTCGACGACCTGCCGGACTATCAGGCGATCGTGCGTCGCGCCGAACGCGATGGCGTCAAGGAACTGGAAGGCGACGAACGGCTGAAGCTTCTGTCGCTGCCGTTCAAGCTGATCCCGTCGCGCCATCGCCTCGGCCTGATCGACGAGAACATCCAGTCGCGGATCCTCAAAGCCCGCGCGCTGTTCGCCGAGAACCTGCCGGACGACCTGAAGGGGTCGGTCGAGTTCTTTGAGCGTACGCTCTACAACGCCGCCTCGTCGCTGCAGGACAACATCCTGTTCGGCAAGCTCGCCTATGGCCGCGCCCAGGCGCAGACCAAGGTCGGCGAGCTGATCTCCGAGGTGATCGCCCAGCTTGACCTGAGGCCCACGGTGATCGAGGTCGGGCTTGATTTCGAGGTCGGCGTCGGCGGCTCGCGGCTGTCGCCGGCCCAGCGCCAGAAGGTCGCGATCGCGCGCGCGATCCTGAAACGGCCGGACATCATGATTCTCTCCGAAGCCACCGCCGCGTTGGACGGCGCCGCCCAAAGCACCATATTGAGAAACATTCGCAAGGAGTGCGAGGGCCGGGCGTTGATCTGGATCCTGCACCGGCCAAGCCAGGCGCGCGGATTCGACCAGGTTGTCGTCATGAAAGGCGGCAAGATTGTCGAGAGAGGTCGTTTTGAGGATCTGGCCGAGGGCCAGTCGACCTTGGCCGACCTGATGGCGGCTGAATGAAGAAGGAGAAAGGGAGCACCCGACCATGAGTCTTCAGCAAGATGTCGATCTGCTGCGCAACATTCCGCTGTTCGCCAAGATCGAACCGAGCAAACTCAAGCTCCTGGCCTTCACCGCCGAGCGCCTGAGCTTCGCGTCCGGCGACGTGCTCTGCCACCAGGGCGAACAGGGCGATTCCGCCTATATCATCATCGACGGCGAGGCCGACGTCATCGTCGACACCGAGACCGGCCCGGTCACCGTCGCGACGCTGAAGACCAACGACTTCCTGGGCGAGACCGCGATCCTGTGCGACGTGCCGCGCACCGCGACGGTCAAGGCGAAGTCGGACCTGACGGCATTGATGATCTCGAAGGACTTGTTCTTCCAACTGGTCACCCAGTTCCCGTCGATGTCGATCGAGATCATGCGTGAGCTGGCCCGCCGCGTCGAACGCACGACAGCGCAACTGCGCGAGGCCGTCTCGCAGCAGAAGCACTGATGTGCGCGTGTCGCGCCGCCATAGCCGGCCCGCTCCCCCTCCTCCGGGGCAAAACGCCGCGAGGCGTTTTCGCCGAGGCCACCCATGGCAGCATCCTCGGGGTGGCCGGGAGGGGGAGCGGGCAGG
>JANQGO010000201.1 GCA_028277285.1 Alphaproteobacteria bacterium
GGTGGCCGGCTTGCCTTTGAAACGCGCAATCCGCTGGTTCGCCCATGGCAGGCATGGACGCCGGAACGGACCCGCAAGACGGTCGGCGTGCCCGGCATCGGCAAGGTGGTCGTTCATCACGATGTGAGGCGGACGGAACCGCCGCTTGTCACCTTCGATACCGTCTTTCGCTTCGAGAATGGCGATCACGTATCGTCGGCAAGCACGTTGCGGTTCATCGGACAGCAAGACCTCGACGGTTTTCTCCGTCAGGCCGGGTTCGCCGACATCGCCTGGTACGGCGATTGGGACAGGTCAGCAGTCAGTGCGGCGAGCCCGGAGCTGATCGCCGTCGCCCGATGATTTAGTCCCGCAGGGGCATCGTATACGTCGTGGCTGTTCCCGTGACGCATTCGTCGCCGCTGGAATCGCGGATGACGGTCTTGAGTCTGCAGATCGGTTTGTCGTCGCGCACGTCCTCAACGCTGACCGAAGCGGTGATCGTCTCACCGATCTTGACGGCTTTCAGGAACTTCCAGTTCGTCTCCAGAAACACGGTGCCCGGTCCCGGCAGGTCTTCGGCGACGACCGCGTTGAGCAGGCCTGTTGTGACGCCACCCTGCACGATCAACCCGCCGAACGGCGTCGCCTCGGCGAGCGTCTTGTCGTAGTGAATCGGGTTCTTGTCGCCGGTCATCGCGGTGAACATCTCGACATCCTGCATCGAGGTCGTGCGGCTTCGCTCGGCCGTCACGCCCGGCTGGGGCTGACCGGCAAAGGTCCGTTGCCAGGGAGAGTTAGTCATCGTCATCGTCGTCATCCTTATGCCGCCAGATCGTCACGACCGGAAAAGCCGGCGACATGGTTGGTTTCCGTGTTCATCGCCTCGCTCAGGCGAAGATGATGGTCTTTCACCTCGTCAAGATTCCACGCGAAAGAGGCGATGGTATCGGTCACGTCAAGCAGGGGACGCGACAAGGTATCGCGCTCATTCTGATAACGCGCCAGCGCCTGGTCGCCGCCGCTGAGTATGGCGCGCGACAGGATTTCGGCGTCGCGCAGGGCATCGGTGATGCCGTGGGCGGTCAGCGGATCCTTGAAATAGCCGGCGTCGCCGACCAGCGCCCAGCCCGGACCGTAAGACTGTCTGAGGTAACCGGCGCCGCCGCCGAACCCGCGCAGGCGGCTCATGGGCCTGGCCTTCTGGACAGCGTCTCTGAGTACCGGTGAGTTGGCGGCCGCCGTTTTGAGGAAACCGCCTTCCAGGTCCTTGCGGAAAACCGCGGCGAAGGAATCGCGCGGCACGCTCACAAAGACGCAGTGCTGGTTGTCGTTGGTCGGTATGACGCCGGCGGCCGTGCCGCGTTCGAAGTACCAGTGCGTGCCGTCGTTCGGCAGGCCGGCGTAGTAGCCGTAGACGTAGCCGGACGCGTGCGTCCCGTCGACATTCGTCGGCGCCTTGACCCGCCGCGCGACCGTGGACAAACGCCCATCGGCGCCGATGACCATGTCGCAGGCAACGGTGACAATCGAATCGTCGTGATCCCGTAGCGTCACGCCGCATACACGGCCGTTCGCATCGACCTCAAGATGCGTCACGGCGACCCCATGGCGAACGCTGGCGCCGGCTTCTCTTGCCGCGTCGACCAGAATGCGATCGATCACCGTGCGCCGGGGCGCGATGAGAAAGTCGACATCGTGCTCGGGTTTGATGTCGATACGGAACGATTCCGCGCCATAGTGAAACGTCGTGACGTCGATTTCGGGCGTCCCGGCGGCGAGCAAACGGCCGAGCACACCCCATCGCTTGAGCTGCAGGACACCGGCGCGCATCAGCGCGTGTGTCGATACGATGTCGCTGCCATAGGTCTGCCGGTCGACCAGCAGAACTCTTGCGCCTGCGCGTGCCAGCAGCATCGCCGTCGAGGCGCCGGCGCATCGGGCGCCGACAACCACGACGTCATAGCGCGGCCGGAAGTTTTCGTGATCGGTCATCGCCGTTGGCCCTCACGCCGCGCTTTGGCACAAGGAGGCGCACAGGTGTTCGGCGAGATCGCGGGCATCGTCACCGGCGCCATCGATAAACGACGACTTGCGACGGCGCAGGAACGGCAGGCCCATGACATACATGCCGGGCGCGTCGACAACACCGCCGTCATGGCGGATGCGCCCCTTGCGGTCGAGCACGGGAACCTCGAGCCAGGAATAGTCCGGGCGGTATCCGGTCGCCCAGATCACCGTCTTGATGCCGCCATCTGCGAGGTTACGGCTCAGCGGCGGTTCGGCGTCGACCTCGGTGGGCTCGAAACGATGGGCCGGTTCGACCTCGCCCGACAGGCCGTTCTCAGCGACCCATGCGTCGATGCTCTCCAGCAGCCGGTTCATCTTGAGGTCGGCCAGCGTGCACTGGTTGTTGAGGGACCCCGAGAACTGCGCGACACCGTCCCTCAAACCGGCCATGCGTCCGACGATCTCGACGCCCATACCGCGCAGCGTGTTGAGGTCCAGCATCACCCGTTCCGGCGAGCCCACGAGTTGCAGAGAGGGGACGCGGCGGGCACGTTTGATGTCGTCGACCTCGGTGTAGCGCATATCCATGACGCCGGTGGCGTCCATCCACCACTTGATGTCGCGCCCGCGATAGAGCCGCGGCACGCGCACGTGTTCGCCGACCGACAGGACGACCTGCCGGCCCGACGCCTGAACCTCTTTGGCCAATTGAACGCCGGTCGCCGAGGCGCCGGCGATCATGACACCGCCCTCGTCCAACTGGCCGGGGTTGCGGTACTCCATCGGCGTGATGCTTGTGATCGACGACGGCAGAGCGTTTGCACACGCCGGTACGGTCGCGATGTTACAGGCGCCGCTGGCCAGTACCAGCGTGCGGCACGACCAGGCGCCGCGATCCGTCAACACCATATAGCCGTCTTCTGACCGACGGACCGACGTCACCGTTGTCCCGGCCTGAACCGGGGCGGCAATATGGTCGGCGTAACCGCGTACAAAGCGAAGCACCTCCGGCATGGTCATGTAGCCATCTGGGTCATCGCCGCCATAGGCATAACCGGGCAGCCGGCTTTGCCAGTTGGGTGTCAGCAACCGCAGGGAATCCCAGCGTTCGTGACGCCAGGCGTTGCCGACCTCGCCACGCTCGATCAACACGTGGTCGATCGAGCGTTCGGCGAGTTCGCGGCTGAAAGCGAGCCCGGACTGTCCGGCGCCGATGATGACGGTCGTAACGTGCTTCACGGGCCCGCTCTTCCTACCGGTTATTCGTTGACGGTGACGAAGACGTTGGTCGGGTTCGTCACGATGTCGAACACGGCCGAACGTTTCTGGGACTGGGCGACCAGCGCCTTGATGTCCTCGTCGCTGGCGTCGGCGTCGATGTTAAAGTTGACGCGAATGGTGCCGAAGCCGTTACGGACTTCATCGTCGATGCCAAGGATGCCCTGAAGGTCCATGTCGCCTTCCAGGGTCGCCTTGACGGAGTTCAGCTGAATGCCGCGGTGCTGGGCAACGGCCGCGACACCGGCGGTCAGACAGCTCGCCAAACCGGACAGGACGATCTCGACCGGCGTTGCCGCATGGTCTTCGGCGGCAAAAACCTCCGGATGGTCGGCTTCGATGGTAAAGGACTTGTTGCGCGCCTGTTCCTCGCCAAGACCGAAGAACTCGCTGATGGTCGAGCGGCTATACGTGCCGTCGATCCACTCGCAGGTCGCGCGCCATTTGAACTGCGCGGCTTGCGGCGCGGCTTCAAGCGCCTCGCGGGCGCCCAGAAGCGCTTCAACGTTGACGCCATTGTTGACGTCGCCTGTGGTTGTCTGGGTCATGATTTTCCCCTTTCAAAGTCTGATGATGGTTGATGCACTCTGCCGTGTGGCGCGTCCGGCCGGCAGCCGGCGGCACACGCACGTAAACCTTCAAGTTTTGCGGAACCCTCTATGCTGGCGTGTCAGCGCAGCAGCCTCCAATGGGGAGGAAAGTGGGCGGCGAATGCATCACTTTGATTTCGCGTGAACCGCAAAAAGGTTTCATTTGTTTCGAGTCGCCCACGATTTCGTGAGGAGGAGGTAGGCCGCCCTAAAGTCCGGCGTCCGAACCATGCCGCTTGATCCAAGGCGTCTCGGACCCTAGCGTTCTGCCCGTCCCGTCTCTCAAAGCAGGTTCCCGTGAAACGTATCGATCATTGGCTGACGCCGCTGTTGACGCCGCGCTCCGTCGCCCTTGCCGGCGCCTCGCGCACGGTATCGGCGATCATGACGACGCTGAACGAGCTGGGGTTCGACGGCCCGATCTATCCGGTGAACCCACGCCGCGAGGAGATCGACGGCGTCGCCTGCCATCCCTCCTTGACGGACCTGCCGGAGCCGGTGGACCTCGCCGTCCTGGCCGTGGCCGACGAGCGGATCGAGGAGCAGCTTGGGCTCGCGATCAAGAGCGGCGCGCGGGCGGCCTCGATCTTTGCGAGCTGTGTGATCGACGAAGATGCGGAAAAACCTTTGGCCGAGCGCCTGGCAGCCATGGCGCGCGAGGTCAACCTGCCGATCTCCGGCGGCAACTCCATGGGTTTCTGTAACTACGAAGCCGGCATCCGCATCAATTCTTATCCGTTCAGCGATCGTGATCCCGGCTCCATGACGTTCCTGTCGCAGTCCGGCTCGGTGTTCGGCGCTTTCACCAACAACAACCCACGTCTGGATCTCAATCTCGCGGTGTCGTGCGGACGCGAACTGACGGTGAGCGCCGCCGACTACATGGACTACGCGCTCGAGCTTGAGTCGACGAAGGTCATCGGCCTCTTCCTGGAGACCATACGCGATCCCCAGGGTTTCATCGCTGCGCTTGAAAAGTCGGAACGGCGTGGCGTGCCGGTCGTTGCGGTGAAAGCCGGTCGGACCGAAAAGGCGGCCAAGATGGCGGTCAGCCATTCCGGCGCGCTCGCTGGCGATGACATGGCCCATGATGCCGTCTTCCGCCGTTATGGCTTGCTGCGTGTCGACACCCTCGACGAACTAGCGGCCTCGATGCTGATGATGAACGTCGGCCGCCCGACCGGGCCGGGCGACCTCGCCACCATTCACGAGTCCGGTGGCGAGCGGGAGCTGATCGTCGATCTTGCCGACGATCTGGGCGTTCCCTTCGCCCAGATCAACGAACAGACTGTCGCGCGGCTCGCCGAACGGCTCGACTTCGGCCTGGCGCCGGAGAATCCCTGCGATGCGTTTGGCACCGGCCACGACTTCGACGGCATGCTGCGCGATTGTTTCCAGGCGCTGGTCGACGATCCGCAGACCGCCCTCGGCGTCTTCTTCCTCGATATCAACCAGGACAACTGGTACAGCCCGGCCTGTGCCGCCGCGTGCATGGCGGTGCGCAACAACACGAAAAAACCGATCGCGCTCGCCACCAATTACAGCGCGGTCAATCATCATGACATCGCGGCCCAATTGACGGCCGAGGGTCTGCCCGTGCTGGACGGCACCGTCGCCGCATTGAAGGCCGTCCGTCACGCTTTTCATCTGCGCGACTGGCGCGAACGGCCCCGCGACGTGCCGGCGCCGGTCGATGCGGCGGTCAAGGAACGCTGGCGGGGGCGTCTGGTGACCGGCGAGGCATTCGATGAGGCCGACGGTATGGCGCTGCTTGCCGATTACGGCATCGGTGTGCCGCAAAGCCGCGTCGCCACCACCAAACACGAGGCGGAGGAGGCGGCCAACACTTTCGGTTTTCCCGTGGTGATGAAGACGGCGATGCCGGAGATCCACCACAAGAGCGATGTCGGCGGGGTCGTGCTGGATATCACCGACGTCATCGCCTTGCGCGCGGCCTATGACGACCTTGCCGAACGCCTGGGGCCACGCGTGCTGGTCGAACCGATGGTCACTGGCGGCGTCGAGCTGGTGCTGGGCGTCACCATCGATCCGCAGTTCGGGCCCATGGTGCTGGTCGGCGCCGGCGGCGTGCTGGTCGAGGTCATGGGCGATGTCGCCGCGCTCGTAGCACCGGCACCCGCCTGGGAGGTGCGCCGGGTGATCGACAGCCTCGCCGTGCGCAAGCTGCTCAACGGCGTGCGCGGCGGCCCACCCCTCGATGCCGAGGCCGCGGTCGAGGCGGTGGTGCGGCTCTCGGTGCTCGCCGCCGACCTCGGCGACCGCCTGCGGGAGCTCGACGTCAACCCGCTCCTGGTGCGCGAGAAGGGGGCCGTCGCTCTCGATGCCCTGGTGGTGTGTGCCTAGGTCGGCGAGTCGCCGGATTCAGCGTGGCGTTGCAGAGCAAATACGCTGTTCTCGCGGGGATAGGCATATGCGCTGGCCGGAACGCGCGTGTTCTTTTTTTGTTTGTCACGATGATGTCAGGAAGATGCCGTTAGCGCAGCGTCAAGAAACCACCTTTCTTGTTGTTTTTATTGGGAAAATTTCCTTTCCACTTTGATAGGCTAGTGGCCGGAAGGCTTCCGGTAAGGCAGTGGCCACCTTGACAAGACCAGCATGGAGTGAGAACAAAAAGTGAATAAAAGACGGATCGAGGGTATCCATGACGGTGCGGACGGTGCTCCGTGACGACAATCGAAGGCAGCAGACGCTTGCCGCACTCAGGGCATGTCTTGCCGAGGTCGAGACGACGGCGCAGCCGGGGCCGTCGGCCGGGCGCTGGACCTTCGGTGATCCGACGCTCGATGACACGCTTGCCGGCGATGTTCTGCTGCGCGACCGCTTGCACGAGGTGAGGCCAGCGGCGTTTGGCGATGGTGCGGCGGCGGCCGGGTTCGCCGTGGCGCTTTGTTTGCGTCTGCAGCGTGCTAGTGGGCCGGGCTTTGTCCTGTGGTGTGACCGCTTCGCCGGCATGCGCCAGGCGGGCGCGCTTTATGGGCCGGGCCTCGTCGATCTGGGCCTTGATCCCGGCCGCCTGATCCATGTCGCGCTGCGCCGTGACATCGACGTCTTCTGGGCGATGGAGGAGGGGTTGAGGAGCCGCGCGCCCGTCGCCGTGGTCGGCGATGTCGCCGAAGCGGACCTGACCGCCAGCCGCCGCCTCAGTCTCGCCGCCCAGGAAACCGGCATCACACCGTTTCTGATCCGCGGCGCCGCCGATCAAAGCGCCAGCGCCGCATGGACCCGCTGGGCGGTCGCCGCGGCGCCAAGCGCGGCGGACCAATTTGAACCTCGTGCGCCCGGACGCACGCGATGGCAGATCGACTTGTTGCGCTCGCGCGCCGGGGCGCGGCCGCAAAGCTGGACCCTGGAATGGTCGCATGAGACGCATCGTTTCGCTGTGGCTGCCGGCCTGGCCGATCGAACGGTGGCGCCGCGCGCTTCAGCGGCGCCGGGCGTTGTCGCGCCCTTCGTCGCCGGCCAGCGCCGGACCGCGTAAGCCCTTTGTCCTCGTCCGCAAACAGGCTCAGGGGCTCAGACTCTACGCGGTCAACGCGCCGGCTGCCGGCGACGGCCTTACGCCCGGCATGGCGCTCACCGACGCGCGCGCCATCGTGCCGGATCTGGCGAGCGCACCCGCCGATCTTGCCGCCGACCGTCGCGCTCTCGAAAAGCTGGCGCGCTGGTGCAGCCGCTACAGCCCCTGGGTCGCGGTCGATCTCAGCCATGACGAGGAGCCCGATGGCATCTGGCTCGACACCACCGGCTGCGATCACCTGTTCGGCGGCGAGGCGGCCATGCTGCAGGACATGAACGAGCGTCTGGCAAAGGCGGATATCACCGCCCGCCTGGGCCTCGCCGCGACGCCGGGCGCGGCCTGGGCCGTCGCGCGCCATGGCGACGAAGCCATCGTGCGGGGCGATGACAGCAAGGGGACATTGGCGCGGCTGCCGGTCGAAGGCCTGCGTCTCTCCCACGATGTCAGCGCCGATCTCCGCCGCTTCGGGCTGCGCCGTATCGGCGACCTCTACGATCTCCCGCGCGACGCGCTCTATCGCCGTTTCGATGCCCGCGACAGCGCGCAGGCGGTGATGCGCCGCCTGGATCAGGCGCTCGGCAAGGTCGAGGAACCGATCGTGCCCATGGCCATGCCGCCGGTCCTGCGCGTCAGCCGCAATTGCGCCGAGCCGATCTTCGACCTGCCGGTCATCGAACGGGTCTTGGCTGACTTGCTGGAGGATCTGATGCCGGCGCTGGAGGAACGCCAGCAGGGCGCTCGCACGCTTGTCTTCACCGCCTACCGGGTCGACGGCACGGCGTTCCCGCTGACCGTTGCCACCTCGGTGCCGAGCCGCGACACCCGCCATTTCCAGCGCCTCTTCGCCGAGCGTCTGGAAGAGATCGATCCCGGCTTCGGTATCGATCTTCTGGTGCTCGGCGCCGCCCGTGTGGAGACGATGACGCCGCGCCAGAAGGCATGGGCGACGAGCGGTCAGGCCCTGCCGGAGCGTCAATCCCTGGCGCCGCTGATCGACCGCCTGATCAACCGTTTCGGGCCGGACCGGGTGCTGTGGCGCGAGCCCCATGAAAGTCATGTCCCCGAGCGCGCCGAGCGGCGGCGTTCGGCTTTGGCCGGACCGCCATGCGAGACCGCGGTTTGGCAGACGAACCGGCCGCCGCGCCCCTTACGCCTGTTCGACCAGCCCGAAAGCGTCGAAGTCATGGCCGAGGTGCCGGACGGTCCGCCGATCCGTTTCCGCTGGCGCCGTCAGATCCACGACGTCAAACGCGCCGAGGGGCCCGAACGCATCGGGCCGGAATGGTGGGCGAAGAACGAGCCCGGCGCGCGCGGCACCCGCGACTATTTCCGGGTCGAGGACGAAACCGGCCGGCGTTTCTGGCTCTACCGCGACGGTCTTTATGAGGGCGAAGCGCGGGAAGGGCCGCCGCGCTGGTATGTGCACGGGCTGTTTGCCTGAGGCCGCCCATGGACTACGCCGAACTTCAGGTTACCAGCAACTTCTCCTTCCTGCGCGGCGCCTCGCATCCGGAGGAACTGGTGGTGCGCGCTAAGGAACTGGGCATGACCGCCATCGCGGTCACCGACCGCAACACGCTGGCCGGCGTGGTGCGTGCCCACACCGCGGCTAAGAAACACAACATGAAGTTCATCGTCGGCTGCCGCCTCGACCTGATGGACGGGACGGCGCTGCTTTGTTACCCGACCGACCGGGCGGCCTATGGCCGGCTTTGCCGCCTGTTGAGCCTGGGCAAGACCCGCGCGCCCAAGGGCGAATGCCATCTGACCCTGGAAGATGTCGTGGCCCATGCGGAAGGTCAGATCTTCATGATCGTGCCGCCGGAAAGCTGGTCCCAGGACGATTTCATCGCCCAGGCCCGCGATATCGCCGAGCGGCTGGGCGAACCCTGTTATCTCGCCGCCAGCAAACTCTATCGCGGCGACGACCGGGCGCGCATCGCACGCTTGACCCAGGTCGCGGAAGCCGCCGGCACGCCCCTGGTCGCGACCGGCGACATCCACTATCACGTGCCCCGGCGCCGGCCGCTGCAGGATGTCGTCACCTGTATCCGCGAGGGCTGCTGCATCTACGATGCCGGTCACCGGCTGCACGCCAACGCGGAGCGGCATTTGAAGGCGCCGGAGGAAGTGGCGCGCCTGTTCGGCCTGTGGCCTGACGCGCTGGCCCGCACCAACGAGATCGTCGCACGCTGCCAGTTCTCCCTCGATGAACTGCGCTACAACTACCCCGACGAGCCGGTGCCGCCGGGCAAGACGCCGCAAGCCCATCTGGAAGACCTCACCTGGAAGGGTGCGGCAACCCGTTATCCCGATGGCGTGCCCGACAAGATACGCGCGACCCTGGAGAAGGAACTGGCGCTGATCGACCAGCTCAACTACGCGCCCTATTTCCTCACCGTCTACGACATCGTCTATTGGGCGCGCAGCCAGGAGATCCTGTGCCAGGGCAGGGGATCGGCGGCCAACTCGGCGGTCTGCTATTGCCTCTTTATCACCTCGGTCAATCCGGACGAGGTCGATCTCTTGTTCGAGCGCTTCATCTCGGCCTCGCGCAACGAACCGCCGGATATCGATGTTGACTTCGAGCACGAGCGGCGCGAGGAGGTGATGCAGTACATCTATGAGCGCTACGGGCGCCAGCGCGCCGGCATCGCCGCGACCGTCATCAGCTATCGCGCCCGAAGCGCGATCCGCGAGGTGACGAAGGTGATGGGGCTCACCGAAGACGTCCAGAACGCGCTCGCCAGCACGATCTGGGGCTGGTCCGATGACGGCATCCCCGACGAGCATGTGCGCGAAGCTGGTCTGAACCCGGCCGACCCGATCCTGAAACGCGCCATCGCGCTCGCCACCGAGCTCACCGGGTTTCCGCGTCACCTTTCCCAGCATGTCGGCGGCTTCGTCCTGACCCAGGACCCGCTCAGCGAGGTCGTGCCGATCGGCAACGCGGCCATGAAGGACCGTACCTTCGTCGAATGGGACAAGGACGACTTGAGCGCGCTCAACATCCTGAAGATCGATGCGCTGGCGCTCGGCATGCTGACCTGCATCCGCAAGTGTTTCGATCTGATGGCGAAACACCGTGGCGTCGACCGCAACCTCGCCAGCTTCTTCCCGATGGACGACACCGCGACCTACGACATGCTGTGCCGGGCCGATTCACTCGGCGTTTTCCAGGTCGAGAGCCGGGCGCAGATGAACATGCTGCCGCGCTTGAAACCGCGCATCTTCTACGACCTCGTCATCGAGGTCGCGATTGTCCGTCCCGGACCGATCCAGGGCGACATGGTGCATCCTTACCTGCGCCGTCGCGACGGTATCGAGGCGGTGACGTACCCCGCGCCCGATCCCGCCCATGGCGACGCCGACGAATTGCGCCGCGTGCTCGGCAAGACCATGGGCGTGCCGATCTTCCAGGAACAGGCCATGCGCATCGCCATCGACGCCGCCAAGTTCACCGGCGACGAAGCCAACGAACTGCGCCACGCCATGGCGACTTTCCGCCGGCGCGGCACCATCGAGACGCTGGAAGAAAAGATGATCGGGCGCATGATCGAGCGTGGCTACGAACCTGAATTCGCCCAGCGTTGTTTCGATCAGATCAAAGGGTTCGGCGAATACGGTTTCCCGGAAAGCCACGCGGCGAGCTTCGCACTGCTCGTCTATGTCTCCTCCTGGATCAAATGCCACGAACCCGCGGTCTTCTGCTGCGGCCTCTTGAACGCGCAGCCCATGGGTTTCTACGCGCCCGCCCAGATCGTGCGCGACGCGCGCGAGCACGGTGTCACCGTGCGCCATGTCGATATCAACAAGAGCGATTGGGACAACACGATCGAGCCGTGTCCGGACTCAAAAGGCGGCCTGGCCGTGCGCCTGGGTTTCCGCCAGATCAAGGGCATGAGCCAGGAGGCGGCGGAGAAGATCATGGCAGCGCGCGGGTCGGGCTATGCGGATGTCGACGAACTGCATGCGCGCGCCGGCGTGCCGCGTTCGGTGCTGGAGCGCCTGGCCGCCGCCGATGCGTTCGGCTCGCTCAAGATCGACCGGCGTCAGGCGCTGTGGCGGGTGAAGGCGCTGCCCGACACGGTGGCGCTGCCGTTGTTCCTGGCCGCCGACACCCGCGATGCCGGACCGGAGGCCGAGGTGGCCTTGCCGGCCATGGCGCTTTCTGAACACGTGGTCGATGATTACCAGAGCCTGCGGTTGTCCCTGAAGGCGCACCCGCTCGCCTTTCTGCGCGAGGATTTCGCCAGGCGCGGCGTGATACCGACCTCCGATCTCAGAGAACTCAAGAACGGCGCGCGGGTGATGGTCGCCGGCATCATCATCGTGCGCCAGCGCCCGGGCAGCGCCAAGGGCGTTGTCTTCATGACCATGGAGGACGAGGCCGGCATCGCCAACGCGGTGGTCTGGCCGAAGGTGAAGGAAACGTACCGCAAGGTCGTGATGGGCAGCCGCTTGGTCATGGTGAAGGGCCGCATCCAGCGCCACGAGGACATCATCCACGTGGTCGCCGATCACCTGGAAGACTGGTCGGTCGAGCTGCTGCGGTTGTCGGAGCAGGGCATCGATCTGAAACCGGCATTGGCCCATGCCGACGAGGTCCGGCGGCCGGGCAAGGATCCCTATCAGACCGAACTGCTGCCGCCGCCGGCCTATCAGATCCGCAAGACCAGGAAATCGGACGCCGCGCGCCTGCCGCCCTTCACCCCGGGCCGCCACCCCCGTTCGCTGCGCGACCTCGTGCCGAAGTCACGCGACTTTCACTAGCAAGCTCCTATTCGTCGATGCTCTTGAGCGCGCCCTGCAGGTCTTCCCAGGTTTCCGCGGGCTGATCATAAACGCGCGCGCCCAGACCTTGCATTAAGGGCTCGTGGATCTCGGCAAACGCCATGGAGCTGTCGAGCATGTAGACGAAGTAGGCCGTGCGATAGCCGTCCTCTTGCGAAAAATAGGCGGCCTCGGGTTTGATCTTGTCGATCAGGTCCTGAAAAATCTGACCCATCGTTCCGTTCGCAATGGCCTCGTTGCCGGCTTCCGTCGGAATCTGGACCTTCAGCATCATGCGGATGCCGCTCTCGTCCGATGCGCCCTCCTGCGCCGACAGATCGGCAGCCCCAACAAGAACGGCAAGGAGGACCGCGGCTGCAAATACAGGGGCCCGCCGCACGGCAAACCAAAATCGGACAACTTTCATGGGGTGTCTCCTCGGGCGGCTCAGCAACCGGCGTCTGTTCGTCCTGAATGGTTGAACGAAGGATGCATGCACACCGAGCGACATTCAACAGCACACCCTCAACCCCGCGTCACGCCGGCTCCCTCTTGCCGCGAATGAAGAGGAAGACGACGACAAGCCCGCAGGCCGCCAGGATCGTATCCAGACGGAACGCGATGTTGATGCCCTGGTCCAGGCTGGGCTCGGAGACCACCAGTGCGGTGTTGAGGCCCAGACCAATGGCGCCGCCGGCGACCTGGAACATGTAGATCGTCGCGCCGGCCAGGCTTGACCGGGACGGGTCGAGCGCGGTGATGGCGGTGGTCGTGATCGACGCATAAAACAGTCCCGACCCGACACCCAGGACCAGCAACCCCGGCACGAGATCAAGGAACGTCGTCGCCGGCGACAACCACGACAGCAGCAATATGCCGCCGCCCAGGCACCCGACCGCCAGGGCGAGCGTCAGTTTCGCCCCGAGCCGCTGGTAAAGCGGGCCCGCGGCGAGCGGCACCAGCGCGGAGGTCGCCATCATCGGCAGCATCCCGAAGCCAGCCTGCATCGCCGAATAGCCCAGCTGCTGGGTCATGAACTGCGGCATGTAGACCAGGGCCGCGAAGAAGATCGCCGAAAGCAGAAGCGTCGTTATGCCGGTTGCGATGAAGGTGCGGTTGGTGCGCACGTCCTTCGGTATCAATGCCTCCGGGCCGGCGCCCTTCTCAATCCAGGCGAAACCCGCCAGAGCGATGGCGGCGAAGGCGACGAGGCCAAGAACCGGCGTGGAAAGCCAGCCGACATCCGCGCCGATATCGAGAGACAGCAGCAGCGCGAAGAGGCCGATGGAGAGCGTCGCCACTCCGGCATAGTCGACCTTCTCCTCGACCGCCTCCGGCCTGTCGGACGCCACCACCGTCCACGTGATCAAGACCGCGGCGGCGCCCACGGGCAGGTTGACGAAGAAGACCCAACGCCAGCTCAAGAGATCGGTCAGCGTGCCGCCCAGAAGCGGCCCGACCGCGTTGCCGAAGCCAACGGCGGCCATGATCAAGCCGCCGGCGAGCGCCGCGCGGTTGGCGGGCACCAGCGCATAGGTCATGCCCAGGATGGCGGGCCATGTCAGCGCGGCACCGACCGCCATCAAGCAGCGGGCGACGATGAGCACCCAGACGCTCCAAGCAAGGCCGCCCAAGGCCGAGAAAAGACAGAAGATGGCGATGCCGATGAACATGATGCGGCGGCGACCGAACATGTCGGCGAGACGTCCGCCGGTCACGATGAACATGCCGAAGACCAGCGCGTAGCCGCTGATGACCCATTGCACCGTGGTCACGTCGGCGCCGAAGTCGGACTCCATGGCCGGAAGCGCCACGGAGAGTGCCGTGAAGTCGATGGCGATGACGAGAATGGAGAGACCCATCGCCACCAGGCCGACCATCTCAGGCTTCGTGAGTGGCGCCTCGCGCTCTGCCATCTGTTGCCCCGTCCAGAATCTTCTGACGACCAGATCTAGCACAAAGATGGGTACGGCCCACCCGGCAAAGGCCTGACGACGACCCGCCGTGACCGGAACCCTTCATCCGTCCGCAAACCGCGTGGCGGCTTCGAGCGCAAGGCCTTTAGCGACACTGCCGAAAACATCGCCCGCGACGAGCCGTGCGTCGGGGATGAGCTGGACGATGGTCCGCTGCACGGCGGGCATGCGCGTGGCGCTGCCGGTGAGAAACACCGCCGATACAGTGTCCGGTCTGATGGCAGCCATGCGCAACACATCGCTGATCCGCGCGCGGATACGCTCGAGGCTGCCGGCAATGGCCGTCTCGAGCTCGGGCCGGTCAATCTCCAAGCAGATGTCATCGGCATAGGCGGCGAGATCGAGTGTTGTGCGATCGGCTTGCGACAACGCGATCTTGGCCGATTCGACGCCGGCCAACAGCTCGTGCCCTTTGCGCTTCTCAAGCACGGCCAAGACCCGCCTGATCTTCTCGGGTTCCGCGGAGTCCCGCAAAACGCCGCGGATTTCGGTCAACAGTTTGGGATCGTAGAGAAAGTTGATCCGGTGCCAAGTGGCGAGATCGTGGAAGTACCACGACGGCGCGAGAAGCCCGTCGCGTCGAAGCCGGCTGCCGAGGCCGAAGGCCGGCATGACACGCGCCAGCGCCAACGCTCGGTCGAAATCCGTGCCGCCAATGTGCACGCCGGCAAACCCCAGAATGTCCTGTCGCCGGTCCTGCAACCCCGCGCGTTCAGGCGAGACGCGCACGACGGAGAAGTCCGACGTGCCGCCACCGATGTCGGCGACGAAGGCGATCTGTTCGCCATTGACACTCTGTTCATAGTCGAGAGCCGCCGCGATCGGTTCGAACTGAAAGGCGACCTCCTGGAAGCCGGCGGCCCGGGCCGCCGCCTCAAGTTGCCTCTGGGCGTCGGCGTCGGCTTTCGCATCATCGTCGACAAAGAACGCCGGGCGACCCAGCACGACATTCGTCGGTGGCTGACCGAGGTTTTTGCCGGCGGCCGTGCGCAGGAAACCGAGATAGGTGGCGATGATCTCGTCAAATCCGTAGCGCCTGCGTTTGATCTGCGTGGTCTCCGCGAAGAGTTCGGTGCCGAGCAGGCTCTTGATCGCACGCATGTAGCGGCCGGTCTCGTGCGCGAAATAGCGCTTGAGCGCTTCGTTGCCGAAGGTCGTGGTGTCATCGTCGAAACTGAAGAAGAGCGCTGTCGGAACCGATGTCGCGCCGTCCTGGATCGGCAGAAGGTGAGGCTGCCCGGCGTCGCAGACGCTGATGGAGGAGTTCGACGTGCCAAAATCAATGCCGCATGCGCGTATCATGGCCTGTGCTCCCGTGACCGTTTCCAGAGGTTGCGAGGGCGCGGACTCTCGGCAGATTTAGGCGCTTCACAAGCCTGCAATTTGCCTTTAAAATCCGGCGCATCCGGAAAATTGAATAAGACTTGGCGGGCTCCGACGAATGCGAGTCCGTTGACGATCCGTCGGCGCGAAATCGATGGGCTGATGGTGACGCGCGATACCCCGGCGCATCGCAAGAAACGGGTGGTCGCCGAGGGCCTGATCACCAGATCCACATGGCACACCTTGAACCGAGAGTTCCTTATGGAGGATGCCGTGGCCCACGTCACATTAGCCGACGCCAAAGACGTTCTGATGCAGGCCCTGGAGACCGGCATGTCGCCACTCGGCTTGCCGGCCGCACTACTCTTCGAACACGGTAGCTTGAAGCTCTACCTTTATGAGCCGATCGCCACCGACCAACAGCCTGTCCACGATCAGGACGAGGTCTATGTCGTGACGGCGGGCACCGGGCTTTTCGCCATCGGTGCGACGGAAGACACGCTGGAACGCCGGCCCTTCGGTCCCGGCGACGCGATCTTCGTCCCGGCCGGTTCGGTTCATCGGTTCGAAAACTTCACCGACGACTTCCAGACCTGGGTCATCATGTATGGGCCCGACGGCGGTGAAAGGCCGTTCGCCACGGAAACCACGTGGCCGGCGCCCGTCACCACCATGTGACGCCTGCGCCCTCTAAAAGCCAAGCTGCCTTAGTGCCGGGCGATCGCGGTGATACTGGAGCGGAACCGCAAGGCCGCGAAGGCAAAGAAGGCGCCGCCGATGGCCGCGACCAGGGCGAACTGGGGCCACACGATGTCGAAGCCGGCGCCGCGATAAAGGATCGCCTGGGCGAAGCTGACAAAGTGGGTCGACGGTACGGCCTGCATCAGGGCCTGCAGGATGGCGGGCTGGCTTTCGGTCGGCGTGTTGCCGCCCGACAGCAGGTTCATCGGCAAGACGACGAGAACGAAGAGCAGGCCGAACTGCGGCATCGACCGGGCGAGGGTCGCCAGGAAGATGCCGAGCGCCGTGGCGAAGAAGAGGTAAAGCGCGGTGCCCGCCAGGAACAGCGCGATGGAACCGGCGATCGGCACCTGCAGGAGCGTCTCGATGACGATGCTGAGGCACAAACCGACGCCGACCAGAACGACCAAGCCGTTCGCCCAGACCTTGGCCATCATGATCTCGAACGCGGTCAGCGGCATGACAAGGAGGTGCTCGATCGTGCCGTGCTCGCGTTCGCGGATCAGCGCGGCACCGGTCAGCAGGATCGCCATCATCGTGACGTTGTCGATCATCTCCATGACGCCGGTGAACCAGGAACTGGTCAGATTCGGGTTGAAGGCATAGCGGCTGGCGAGCCGCACCGCGGGCTCGCTCTGTGCGGCCCCGCGGTCGGCGAAGGTCGCGATCTCGTTCGCCATGATCCAGGTGATGTAACCTTCGCCGATGCCGGCCTGCATCATCGCGGTCGCATCGATGTTGATCTGAACCTCCGGTCTGTGTCCGGCCAGCACGTCGGCCTCGAAGCCTGCCGGAATCACCACGGCAAAGGTGAAACGCCCGGCCTCCATGGCCGCGTCGATGTCGCTATAGTCGATCAGCACGGGTTCGTTGAAATAGGGCGGCAGGAACGCGTCGCGGATGCGCATGGAGAGCTGGGAGCGATCCTCGTCGACGATGGCGATCGCGGCGTTGTTGAGGTCGTGGGAGACACCGGTCGCGGCCGAATAGATCGCGAGCGAAAAGCTCCATACGATCAGGCCCATCAGGACGGCGTCGCGGCGCAGGCTGTAGAGCTCCTTGATGCCGAGCCGGAAGATGTTCTCCAGGCGCTTCATGATCAGCGTTCCTGCTTTCTGAGCAGGAGCATGCTCAGAAGCGTCAGAGCCGGGAAGAACAGCGCGAGCGCGACAAAGTCCGGCGCCAACTCCTCGAACCCTAGCGCCTTGGTAAAGGTGCCCAGGCTGATGATCATGAAGTACGTCGTCGGAAAGAACTCGCCGACGATGGCCGCGCCGCCTTCAAGCGTCGCGACCGGCTGCATCATGCCGGAGAACTGGGTCGCCGGCAGCATGGTCGCGATGGCGGTGCCGAACAGCGCCGCGATCTGCGTGCGGGTGAAGGCGGAGACGAGAAGACCGAGCCCGGTCGTGGCAATGATATAGAGCAGGGCGCCGATGGTGAGCGCCAGAAAGCTGCCCTTGATCGGCACGCCGAACACCAGGACGGCGATGGCGACCAACATCAAGAAGTTGACCATGCCGACGCCGACATAAGGCAGCTGTTTGCCGAGCAGGAATTCCAGCCGCGTCACCGGCGTGACGTAAAGATTGGTGATCGAGCCGAGCTCCTTCTCCCGCACCACGCCAAGCGCCATCAGGATCGAGGGGATGAAGATCAAGAGCAGCGCGATGGTCGTCGGCACCATGGAGAAGATGCTGCGGAAGTCCTGGTTATAGAGATAACGCGGCACGATATCGGCCAACGCGCCGCCCGGTTCGCCGCCGATGTCGCGCCGCCACAGTTCGACGAGATAGTGCTGATGGATGCCCTCGACATAGCTGCGGATGGTCTCGGCGCGGAACGGCATGGCACCGTCGATGCGGGCGCCGATTTCCGGTTCGCGCCCCTGCAGCAACGCCTTGCCGAAACCGGGCGGGATCTCGATGGCGAGCGTGATGTCATTGGCGACCAGCCGGCGGTCCATCTCCGCGTAGTCGGCGATGGGCGCCTGCTCCAGGAAGTACCGCGACCCCGCCAGTCCTTCCAGGTAGGTGCGGCTTTGCGGTGTCTGATCACGGTCGAGCGCCGCATAGGTCAACCCTTCGACGTCGAAGGTGATGCCGTAGCCGAAGACCAGCATGAGAATCGCGGTGCCCAGCAGGGCGAACGAGAGCCTGATGGGGCCGCGCCGCAGCTCGACGGTCTCGCGCCGGCTATAGGCGAGCAGGCGGCGGCCGCTGAACCCGCCCGTCCGGTGATGCCTGCGCATAGGCGCCACCGTTCGGGATTGGTCCCGGCCAGACGTTTGATCACCTTCTCTTTCGAGCAGGGCGATGAACGCGGCTTCCAGCGTACCGACGCCTTGTTCCGCCATCAGCGCGTCTGGCGTGCCGCTGGCGAGCACCTTGCCGGCATCCATCAGCGAGATGCGGTCGCATCGCTCGGCCTCGTTCATGAAGTGGGTCGAGATGAAGATGGTGACGCCGTCCTCACGCGACAGCTTGACCAGCAGTTCCCAGAACCTGTCGCGCGCCATCGGATCGACGCCGGATGTCGGTTCGTCGAGGATCAGAATGTCCGGCCGGTGAATGACAGCGACGGCCAGCGACAGACGCTGGCGCACGCCAAGCGGCAGTTTCTGGGCGAGCTTGTCCATGTCGTCGTCGAGGCCGAACTGCGCGGCGAGTTCGGCGATGCGCGGTCTGATCTGGTCGCGCGGCAGATGGAACAACCGGGCATGCAGATCGAGGTTCTGGCGGACGGTCAGCTCGGCATAGAGCGAGAACGACTGCGACATATAGCCGACGCGTTTGCGGGTCTCCAAGTCGTGCGACTTCACCTGCTCGCCGAACAGCCACGCCTGGCCTTCCGAGGCCGGCAGCAGGCCGGTCAGCATCTTCATGGTCGTCGTCTTGCCGCAGCCGTTGGAGCCCAGGAAACCGAAGATCTCGCCGGTCTCGATGGTGAAGCTGACATCGTCGACAGCGGTGAAGTCGCCGAACCGGCGGGTCAGATGGGACGCGGCGATGGCCGGGGCGCCATCATGTTCGACCCGTTCGGGTATCGCGAGCGTGCGATAGCCGTCCCGTCGGTCCTCGGGCAGCAGGGCGACAAAGGCGGTCTCCAGATCGTCCGCCGCCGTCTCGGCCATGATATCGGCGGGCCGGCCGGTCTTCAGCACCGCACCGCGGTCCATTACCACGAGCCAATCGAAGCGCTCGGCTTCTTCCATGTAGGCGGTCGCCACGAGGACGCTGATGTCGGGCTGGCGGGCCCGCATGCGGTCGATCAGCTCCCAGAACTGCCGCCGCGACAGCGGATCGACGCCGGTGGTCGGCTCGTCGAGGATCAGAAGATCGGGATCGTGGATCAACGCGCAGCACAGGCCGAGCTTCTGCTTCATGCCGCCGGATAGTTTGCCGGCGAGCCGATCGGGAAACGGATCAAGCCCCGTGCTTTCCAGCAATTCGGCAATACGTTCCTCGCGCTCGCGCGGACCCTGGTCGAACAGGCGGCCGAAGAACGCAAGGTTCTCCGCGACCGTCAGGTCCATGTAGAGGTTCTTGCCCAGACCCTGCGGCATGTAGGCAATGCGCGGACAGACCACCTTGCGGTGTGCCTTTCTCCCCATGTCGCCGTCCAGGACCTCGATCGAACCCGACTGCAGACGGCGTGCGCCCGCGACCAGGCCGAGCAGCGTCGACTTGCCGACACCGTCGGGTCCGACAAGGCCGACCATGGCACCGGCGGGCAGGTCGATCGTGACGTCGGCAAGGGCGGTCGTTTTGCCGTAGCGGTGGCTGACGGCGTTCAGCCGCGCGACGGCGCCGGCCGCCGTCGTCATGATCCCGGCGGTGGCGGCAGGTGAACGGCGAACTCTTCCGGCCAATCGACACCGGCGCCCAGCATCACGAATGCTTCGCCCGGCAAACCGGTCTTGACCTGGTCGATATAGGTTTCCAGCAGTTCGGGATCGATCCGGACCTTGACGCGGAACATCAGCTTGTCGCGTTCGGAGGATGTCTCGACCTCGCGCGGCGTGAACTGGGCTTCCGACGCGACGAAGGACACGGACGCGGGAATGACGTATTGCGGCGCGGCGTCCAGGATGATCCGCGCCTCCGCGCCGATGGCGACGCGGCCCGCCTCAGTCGTCGGCAGGAAGATCGTCATGTAGACCTCGGTCAGGTCGAGAAGGGTGACGACCTTGCCGCCGGCCGGCAGCACCTCGCCCGGTTCGGCGAGGCGGTACTGCACCCGGCCGTCGATCGGCGCTTCCAGGCAGCAATCGTCGAGCCGCACCTGCAGCCGGCGCACCTCGGCTTCGGCCGCCTCGACCGCACGCTCGGCGGCGGCCAGATGCGCCTTGGCTACATTCAGCGATGCCGACGCCGCATCGCGTTCGCTCAGGCGCTGTTCGGCGACGCTTTGGGCGATGTGATCGCGCTCGACCAGATACATCGCTCGGTCCAGCTCCTGCTGGGCGAAGGTCAGCTCGCTCACACGTTGGGCGATCTCCGCGTGTGCCTCGGCGACGCCCTGCTCGGCACGGGCAACATCGGCCTCGGCCTTGGCCAGGCTGGCTTCCGTCTCGGCCGAATCGATACGGGCAAGCACGGTGCCCTCTGCGACCATGTCGCCTTCCTGCACCAGCACCTCCTCGACGCGGCCCGCATAGACCGTCGCGACATGGACTTCTTCGGCCTCGATACGGCCGTTTCCGGTCGCGATGCCGTCCGGCAACGACGGGCCGGCGAGGCGGTCGGAGACAACCAGCGCGCCAACCACAACGATGCCGACGACAAGTGCCGCCAGCCACACGAGGCTTCGTTTGCTCATGGCCGAACCGATCGATGTTGCGTGGCGCGCGCGCCGCCGCCGATCAATGGGCGGCTGCCGCTTCTAGCCTTCCGGAGCTACTTGCGGCGGCCAAGAGACACCCGCATTGATTCAGGTCAACCGGTGGGGGTCAGCCCGTTGTGGATATCCAGTCGGGGTCTTCCTGTGCGCGGCGTTCGAACGTCAGGAAATCGTAGTAGCCGCAGCGGCCCTTGCCCGGAAACTCCCGGCAGATGCCCGGGCGGGCCTCGTAGATCGTGCAGCCGCGCGTTTCCTGGTCAAGAAACCTGCAGATCGATGTGAAGTGCGGATCGGACTGATGACGCAGGATGCGTTCGCCGGGCTCCTCGCCCTTTTTGGTGAACTTCTTTCGCGCGTCCTGAACCGAAAGACCATGGTGCTTGGCCAGGCGTTTGATGTCCTTGTTCGTCACAATGATCCGTGCGTAGGAACAGCAATAGGCCGGACACTTGTTGCAGTTGTACTTACGGCTCATGACCACACTCTCCGCAGAAACGCGATACCCGGCAACCGCCGGTAATGTGCCACGCACACTGCTTGAGCGACAAAAAACTTGCGAGCGTTTTTTGACGACCTGTCCCCAGAACGCTCCGGCTTGTCCACGTTTGACCGCTTATCTTTCGGATGGGGCTCGATATCCGTAATCGTTGAAGGGTGTTGTGTCGTCGCTGGCGCCCGGTACCATCGCGCCGGACTAGAGGGGGACCGATGGCAAACCTGGAACCGCGCTTTGACCTCAGCGAATACGCCGAACGCCTGGCCAAGGTTCGCCGCGCCATGGAACGTCAGGGCGTCGAACTTCTGATCGTCACCGATCCGTCGAACATGGCGTGGCTGACCGGTTATGACGGCTGGTCGTTCTACGTTCACCAATGCGTGCTGGTGCCGGGCGACGGCTTGCCCATCTGGTATGGCCGCGGCATGGACGGCCAAGGTGCCAAGCGTACCGTCTATATGGATGACGATCACATCATCGGTTACCCCGACAACTACGTTCAGTCGACCGAGCGCCATCCGATGGACCATCTGTCGGCGGTTATCGAGGACAGGGGCTGGGGTACGGCCGCCATCGGCGTCGAGATGGACAACTACTATTTTTCCGCCGCCTGTTACCGGTCTTTGACCGACAACCTCGCCAACGCGACGTTCGTCGACGCAACCGGCGTGGTGAACTGGCAGCGCGCGGTCAAGTCGAAGACCGAGCTTGCCTACATGAAGACTGCCGCCAGCATTGTCGATGCCATGCATGCGCGGATCCTGGAGCGCATGGAGCCCGGCATGCGCAAGAACGATCTGGTCGCCGATATCTACGAGGCCGGCATTCGCGGCGTCGACGGTCACGGAGGCGACTATCCGGCCATTGTCCCCATGCTGCCGACCGGTCCCGATGCCTCAGCGCCCCATCTGACCTGGGACGACAAGCCGCTGGAGGCCGGCGCCGGGACGTTTTTCGAGATCGCCGGCTGTTACCATCGTTATCAATGTCCGCTGTCGCGCACGGTCTATCTGGGCAAACCGCCGCAGGCGTTCCTGGATGCCGAGAAAGCGATGCTGGAGGGTATCGAGGCGGCGCTGGAAGCAGCGCGCACAGGCAACACCTGCGAAATGGTGGAGGCGGCATGGCGCCAGGCGATCGCGCGCCACGGCCTGGAGAAGGAAAGCCGCTGCGGCTACGCCATCGGCCTGAGTTATCCGCCGGACTGGGGCGAACGCACCATGAGTTTCCGGCCGGGCGACAGGTCGGAGCTTAAGACCGACATGACCTTTCACTTCATGCCGGCGCTATGGTTCGACGACTGGGGCATCGAGATCAGCGAGAGCATTCGCATCGACGAAGGCGGCGGCGAACCGCTTTGTCGGACACCGCGCAGGCTCTTCATCAAGTCGTAAAGACAGGCATCACAGCATCGCCTTGACGATCTGGCGCGACAGCTCCAGCGGCGCCTCGTCCCAATAGGGCGAAAACCGGCCGCCGTCGTAGCCCGGCGAGAGCCTGCCGCGTTGCAGGCGGGCGATCAGGCCAAGGTCTTCCTTGTTCAGATCGTGCCAGGTATCGAACACCGCCTGTCGCTGGGTAGCGAACTGCTCGCCCTTCGCCGCGTCGCCGATCAAGTAGATGTCGATGCGTTCGCGCGACGTGGCGGGCGTCAGGGGCGTCACGATAAAGGTCGCGATGTGGTCAGGGTAGACCTCGAAGGCGAAGTTCGGCACCGCGACAAACCACAAGCCGCGCGATGCGAGTTCTTCGGTGAGGTTCGGAAAGTAGGGTAGGCCGACACCGCGGCCCTCTTCGGGTTCGCGGAACTGATAGAAATTCCAGAGGACATGGCCGTCGCATTTAGACGGCTCGCGCTCGGCCATGGGCACGAAGCTGTGCAAGCGCGGATGAGCGGCGAAGACGTGATAGGGCTCGATATAGTTCTCCAGCGCGAACTTCCAGTTGCACGCGACGTCGAAGTCGAGCGAACCGGCATAGCGGGCGGCGCCGATGTCGTAGCCGTCGCAGCGTCTGGCGATCGGCGCGATGAAGTCGTCGAAGGAGCCGGCCTGGCCGTCGATGTTGACGAAGATCCAGTGGTGCCAGACCGCCGTCGCCACCGGCTTCAGACCCGGCCCGTTGCCATCGTCGCCGACGTCGTGTTTGTCGCCGCCATGAAAGTGCGGCCGTGTTCTGAGCGTACCGGTAAGGTCATAGGCCCAGGCATGATAGGGGCAGGTCAGGACCGTCAGACCGCAGGCTTTTTCTTCCAGAAGCGTCGCGCCGCGATGGCGGCAGACATTGTGAAAGCCGCGCACGACACCATCCTTGTCGCGCACCAGAAGAACCGGCATGCCGCCGATATCGATGGGCACCGCATCGCCGGGGTTGGGCAGATCGTGCGCATAGCCGGCAAAACACCAGGTGCGGGCGAAAAGCCGCTCGTTCTCCAGCCGCTGCCAAGCCTCGCTGGTATAGGCGACGTTCGGCAGCCCGGACGCCTCGGCAAGCGGCAGGTCGAGACGACGGAGCGCCTCGTGTCCCAGCATGGCCTCGACGTCACCCTCGGCAGATAAACCCTCAGATGACACACCCATCTCGATCTCCCAATCCCTCGGCTATCCAACGCCCTGCGGATAAACCCGGAACCACAGTTATACGATTTGTAAAAAAATCAGCAATATGTTAACCCGCCGATCGTGTCGATTTGAGCTCGATTCCCGGCCACTTGCGCTAACCGGTGTGATCTCCATGAGCAGCTTTCCCCAACTCTTTTCGCCGGTCGACCTGGGCGGCCTGACAATCAAGAACCGTCTGTTCTTTCCGCCCCACGGCACGTCACTGGTCGAGGACGGCAAGGTCGGTGACAGGCTGGTCGCCTATCACGAGGCGCGTGCCAAGGGCGGCGTCGGCCTGGTGATTATCGAGGGGATGTCGATGCATCCCTCGTTCGACAATCCGTCGAAATACATCTCCGGCGGCGATCCCGACGTGGTGCCGGGGTTCTCGCGGCTGGCGCGGACCCTGCACCGCTACGACTGCAAGCTGTTCGGGCAGCTGTTTCATCCCGGCGCGTCGAACCGCGCCTCGGCGGACGGGTCGAAACGCGCGGCGTTCGCGCCGTCGGACGTGCCCCATGACCGCTATGGCCTGATCCCCTATCCGGCCCCGGCCGAGTGGATCTGGGACGTCATCGAGTCCTATGGCCGGGCCGGCGGGCACATGCGCGAGGCCGGTTTCGACGGTGTCGAGGTGCTGGCCAGCATGGGCTATCTGGTCGCCCAGTTCCTCAACCCGCGCACCAACCTGCGCGAGGACGCGTTCGGCGGCAGCTTCGAGAACCGCATGCGGTTCCTTTACGAGGTGCTGAAGGCCATTCGCGCGAAGACCGATGACGAGACGGTCATCGGCGTGCGCGTTTCCGCCGACGAGATGGCGGAAGAGGGGCTCCATGTCGACGAGACGCTGGCGATCTGCGAGGCGCTCGATGCCAGCGGTCTGGTCGACTACGTCAACGTCATTGGCGGTTACTCGGCGGCGGCATCGGGATGGCTGCACGTCTTTCCGTCGATGTCTGTCCCGCACGGCTTTTGGGCGCCGCAGGCCGCCGCCATTCGCCAGCGCATCGCGAAGCCCGTCCTCGTCGGCGGCCGTATCAACCAACCGCAAATGGCCGAAGAGGTGGTCGCCCAGGGCCAGGCGGACATGGTCGGCGTGGTGCGCGCGTTGATCTGCGATCCCGACTTCCCGGTCAAGGCCCAGAAGGGAAAGTTCGACGACATCCGCGCCTGCATCGGCTGCAACCAGGCGTGCGTCGGTCACCGGCTTTCCTACTACCCGGTTTCCTGCATCCAGCATCCGGAGACGGGGCGCGAGACGCAGTTCGCCCACGAGAAGTCGCCGGCGCGCGAGCCGAAGAGGATCCTTGTCATCGGCGGTGGCCCGGGCGGCATGAAGGCCGCCGCCATTGCCGCCGAACGCGGCCACGACGTGACGCTGGTCGAAAAGGACGGGCAGCTTGGCGGCCAGGCGCGTCTTGCCCAGATGTTGCCGGGACGTGAGGAGTTCGGCGGCATCATCACCAATTTCGAGCGCGAGATGGAACGCGCCGCCGTCAAGGTTGAACGCAACGTGGAAGCCGATGTGGTGTTCGTGCGCGAACGCGCGCCCGACGCGGTCGTCATCGCGACCGGTGCCGTGCCGCGACGACCTGAGCTGGAGGGTGCCGACGGCGCCCATGTGGTCGACGCGTGGTCCGTCATTCGCGGCGAGGCCAATGTCGGCGGCTCCGTCGTTATCGCCGATTGGGCGTGCGATTGGATCGGGATCGGCGTCGCCGAAAAGCTCGCGCGCGACGGCTGCCGGGTTCGCCTGGCGGTCAACGGCATTGCGCCGGGCGCGCAGATCAACGAGATCGTCAGGGATCAGGGGATTGGTGATCTGCATAAGCTGGGTGTCGAGGTCATCACCCATGCCGGCTTGTTCGGCGCAGACGACTCAAGCGTTTACTTCCAGCACATCATCAACCGTGAGCCGATCATTTGCGACGACGTCGATACGCTCGTCCTGGCGCAGGGCCATAACCGGATCGCCGGTCTGGTGGGGGATCTGGCTGCTATCGGCATGCCCGCGACGCTGATCGGCGATGCGCTGAGCCCGCGGACCGCGGAAGAGGCCGTGCTGGAAGGCCTCAAAGCCGCCATGGCGCTGTGACGGGAGCGTAGCCGCATGGCCAAACCCGACATCGACGCCAAACAGGCCGCGGCGAAGCCCGATCAAACGGACGCCATCGCGCAACGGCTTGGCAACGACATCCACGGCCTTCGCAAGGCGCGCGGCATGACGCTGGCGGACCTTGCCCAGCGCACGGGCCGCTCGGTCGGTTTTCTCAGCCAGATCGAGAATGGGCTCAAGAAACCATCGGTCGGCACGTTGCAAAGCATAAGCGACGCGCTTGGCATCACGATCGGCTGGTTCTTCCAGAACGACATGGCCGATGAGGATGGCGAACGCCGGTACATCGTGCGTCACGACCAGCGCCGGCGGCTCTCCTATTCCAGCCTCGCGACATCCGATTATCTGGGCATGAACGACTATCTGGTCTCGCCGACCCTGGCGGGGCAGCACGCGATGGTGCTCAGCGAGTTCGAACCCGGCGCGTCATCGGGTGACGACACCTATGGTCACGAGGGCGAGGAGTCGGGCTTCCTTCTGTCCGGCGTTCTCGACGTTCAGATCGGCGACGACGTCTATCGTTTGGAGCCCGGCGACAGTTTCCTGTTCGAGAGCCATCTGCCGCACCGCTATCACAATCCCGGCGACGAGGTTGCCGTCGTGTTGATGACCTTGCTGCCGGTCGCGCTGCGCTACGGTCACTCCATCGACGACGGCGAAGAGACGTAAGACCGGCAACGGCGCGTCGGCGCCGCTAGTACACCTTGATGCGGTAGATCTCAGCCTTGCACTGACACGAGTCGGTGCGGTCGACACAGCGGAACTCCCCGGCATCGCAGCGTGTCTTCCAGTAGGAGTCCATACTGGTCCAGAACTCATAACCAAGTCGTTCCATGAGTTCCTTGACCTTGGACGAGCTGGGACCGCGCCGGAACGTGATGATCAGCTTGTCGGCGCCGTATCCGACGATGTGGTCGTGCAACACGCGCAGCAGCTTGGTGCCGATGCCGGCGCCTCGATGCTCGGGCGAGACCGCCACGGTCTCGATGACACCCAAGCGGCCCTTCGCGTCGGCTTCGGCGATGTCGGGGGGTACATCCTCGATCTGCTTATCCAAGAAATCGGCGAGGCCGTGTTCCGGCAACAAACGGCCGCTGGTGAAACCGATGACCTCGTCGCCTTGGGTGGCGACAAGGGCAAGTGTATCGGGGTGGCGCCAATCGTCGGCCGGCCCCTCAAAGAAACCTTCGCCAAAGATGCGGTCTGTCAAGGCCGTGACCGCGTCCTGCAGGGACGACCGATATTCTTCTATGCGCACTACTTTGTCCCCACTCAGCCCACGGCATCTGAACACGATGACGTCGCCTTTGGGAAGGCGGATCATCGCGAGCGATTCGCAGTTTCAAGTTGCCGATCTTCTGCCGTCCACTATTATTTCTAGGCGCCTATGCGCCTTGTAACCATAGCTTCAATCTCTACGTCACAAAGGTGGAGGGAGCTAACAGATGAACGTTAACAGTATTCTGCAATCGAAGGGCGACCGAGTCGTGACCGCGCGGCCGGATTGGGCGGTGTCTGAGCTGGCCAAACAGTTGCGGGCCGAACGAATCGGTGCCCTTGTGGTCTGTGAGGACGATCGTCGGATCGCCGGCATCGTCTCGGAGCGCGACATCGTCAATTGCCTTGCCGAACGCGGCACCGCCGCGCTGGACTGCCGGGTCGACGAAATCATGCAGGGCGACGTCGTCACGGTGACTCCGGACGATGCGATCGAAGACGTCATGGCCAAAATGACCGATCACCGCATTCGTCATCTGCCTGTGGTCATCGACGGCAAGCTGGCCGGCATCATCAGCATCGGCGACGTGGTCAAACACCGGCTCGAAGCGTTGGAGTCGGAGACCCAGGCGATGCGCCACTATATCGCAGGACACTGAACGCAGAGACAGACCGCCGCTAGCCCGGCATCCGTTCGACCGACGCCAAAAGGGGGCGTTCGCTGGTGTCGGTCCGCTATGAGATAGCGGCGTGGGGCGCGCGTCACGATCCGAAGACCGGTGCACCCGCATCGTTCCTGGAAGCCTTCGATTCGGATCGTCAGGCCGTCATCGATGCGTGTATTGATGGCCTGAGGGACAAAACGTCATCAGACGAAGGTTAGGGTAGACCGCATGACGAAGAATGCCGCCAAGGATTTCGGCGCCATCGAGGCCGACTACGACTTCTTCATCGCGACGACCGACGAGGCTGAGCGTGGTCTCGACGCCTTCAGCCCCTATATCGACGAGGCCGGCGAGGCCAGGCAATCGATCCGCATGCTGGACTTCGGGTGCGGCGGCGGTGATTTCTCGGCGAAGTTCCTGACCCAGGCGGACTGGTCACCCGATCGCCTGACGTTGTCGCTGGTCGAACCCGTCGAAGGCCAGCGTATCCACGCGGCCGACTTGCTGCAGCGTTTCGCCGACAAGCCGATTGCGCACTGGCCGGCACTGCCGGAAACAGGCGCTACGCCCTTTGATCTCATCCTGTCGAACCATGTTCTCTATTACGTGCCCGACCTCGAGGTGACGCTGAAGCAACTCATCGCCGCTCTGGCGCCCGACGGTCTGATGCTGATCGCCCTGGCGGGCCGTACCAACAGCTTGATCCGTTTCTGGGACTACGCGTTCGACGCCATGGGCAAGGCGATCCCCTATCACCTGTCGGAAGACTTGGACCAGACGCTCGCCAGGCTCGGCATTGCCCACGACCGCGAGACCGTCGCGTACAGCATGCGGTTTCCCGACACGCGGGAGAACCGGATGAAGATCCTGCGCTTCGCCTTGGCCGATCATCTGAGCGAGCTGCCGACGCAGCCGCTCCTCGATCTGTTCGACGATTGGGTGAAAGGCGATCAGATCGATACCCGCACCGTCTTCTCGCACTACATCATTCGCGCCACGAACCTCTGACGGCGTTCGGCTGACGGCATTCGGCGTCAGCCGCCCGGCGCCATCTCCGGTAGACCGATAACGCCGTCGCCGGCCAATTGATCGATCTCCGCATCGCCGTAGCCCAGGCCCTTGAGCAGGTGGCGCGTGTGTTCACCATAAAGCGCCGCCGGCGCCTTCGGTCCGCCCGGCGTCTCGGAGAACTTCACCGGCAGCCCCAGCGTCTGCACCGGACCGGCGGTCGGATGATCGAGTGAGACGATCATCTCGCGGGCCAGCGCCTGTTCGTCCTCATGCATGGCGGGAATGGTGTTGAGCGGTCCTGCCGGAACGCCGGCATCGTCGAGAGCGCGCAGCCATTCGGCCGTCGTGCGCGTGCGAAAGATATCGTCCAGCACGTCGACGAGCTCGGACAGATGGTCCATGCGCGCCTTGTTGGTGCCGAACAGCGCCTCGTCGCGCAGGCGGTCGTCATCGATCATGGCGACAAAGCGTTGCCATGTCGGGCCGTTCGCCGCGCCCAAGGTGAGCCAGCCGTCCTTTGTCGGAAACGCCTGATAGGGCGCCGATAGCGGATGGCCGCTGCCCAGGGGGCCGGGAACCTCGTCGGTGGAGAACGCGATCGCCGAATGCCAATAGGTGTGAATGATGCCCGCTTCGAACAGGGACGTGTCGACCATCTGGCCTTCACCGGTGCGGTCGCGGTGGTGCAGGGCGGCGCACACGCCCATGGCCAAGAGGATGCCGGCGGTGGTGTCGGTCATCGGCGGGCCGGGTTTGACCGGCGGGCGGCCGTGACCTTCGCCGGTGATACTCATCAGCCCCGCCATGCCTTGGGTGATCAGGTCGAATCCGGCGCGATCCGCATAGGGTCCGGAACGCCCGAACCCGGACACCGCGCCATAGATCAGGCCGGGGTGTTTCTGATGCAGGCTCTCCCAACCGAAACCCAGGCGGTCCATGACGCCGGGCCGGTAGTTCTCCAGCACCACGTCGGCGTCTGCGATCAACCGGCCCAGGACCTCGCGCCCCTTTTCCTGTTTCAAATTCAACGGCAGGCTTTTCTTGTTGCGGTTGACGATCATGTGCGGCGCCGAAACACCGTTGATGTGGTAGGGATCGGTGTCGGTGCGGGCTTCGTCGGCCTCGAACGGGACCCGCTCGATCTTGATAACGTCCGCGCCCATATCGGCCAGCATCAGCGCGCAGACCGGTCCGGCCAGGATGTGGGTCAGGTCGACGACACGGACGCCTTGCAGCGGTCCGTAGCCGGTCTTGGATGCTTGCATGGCCGCCATCAGCGCCCCTTAAAGACTGGTTTCTCTTTGGCGGCGAAGGCTTCGCGCCCGATCCGGAAGTCCTCGGTCTCAAAGCACAGATAGGCCTCGTCGCGTTCCGCATCGCTCAGCGGTGTGGGATCCATGAGGCGATTGACGAACTTTTTGTGCCAGCGCGCCGAGAGCGGTGCTTTCTCCGCGATGTTGCGGGCGGTCTCGTACGTCACTGCTTCGACCTCGTCGTCATCGACGACCCGGTTGACCAGACCCATTTCGAGGACCCTCTCTGCGCCGATCATCTCGCCTTCCAACAGGAGCTCCAGGGCGCCTGCCGGACCGATCAGTCGGGCCAGCGCGGCGATCTCGTGGTGGCTATAGGTGATGCCCAGCTTCCCCGCCGGCACCGCGAAGCGCGCCGACCGCCCGGCGATCCTCAGATCGCAATAGGGGATCAGGCCCAGGCTGCCGCCGACGCAGTAGCCTTTGATCATGGCGATCACCGGATGACGGCAGCTTGCCAGCCCGTCGCCCCAATTGGCGTCGTAGCTGCGTGCCTGGTCGGCGTTCGATCGGGCCTCGCCGAATTCCTTGATGTCAGCGCCGACACCGAAAGCACGGTCGCCGGCGCCGCGCAACACGATGCAGCGCACACCGTCGTCGGCCGACAGGTCGTGAAAGACTTCGGACAAACCACGCGCGGTCACCTGATCGAGGGCGTTGAGCCTCTCGGGGCGGTTGACGGTCACGGTGACGATGGTGTCGTCGCGCGCGACGATCAGACTTTCGGGCACAGACATGGCTCGGTTCCAGCTAACGGGCGGGACCGCAGTCTGGACCGAGGATTGTATTACCGGCAAGACAAAGCGGGGCTCGTCCTAAAACAGGTGAATCCGCTCTAGAGGATTTTGAAGGCCCCCGGCTGGATCTCGGCCGACTGCGGCTCGTGAACGTTGTTGACGGGCGTCGCCTTGTAGTTCGCATGGATGCCATCGATCCAGGCCCGCGCCCGGTTGTTCAGCTCGAACTTCTTGGTCATCAAGCGGCCGCGTGTGATTAGAATTCCGAGATCGGCACCCTCGTAGCGGTAATCGCCCGGTCCGGCGATGCGCAGGAAGAACGCCTCGTTCTCGTTCTCGACCGCGCGGCGATGATAATCGAAGCGGCCGTAATCGACCTCGCCGTTGTCGCGCAGATGCCAGATCCCGGATTGCGGCGCTTCGGTCACCTGCTCGACCGTATCGGCCGTGTGTTTGATGACCAGCTGCGACCAGCTGTCGATGTTGTCGGGGTCCGACCAGCGATCGTTCAATGCGGCCACGTCGAACTCGAAATCGACATCGCTGAACTCAAGCAGATGAAACAGGAATAGCGGCGCGTCGGCATGGGCGAACGCCGCGTGGTTGGTCATCGAACTGGCGCCGGTAACGCGGGGGTTCAGTTCGCCGAGCCAGATCTCATCGGTATCCCGGTCGATCAGAAAGTCGAGCTCGAAGTAGCCGCGATAGCCTTCCTTGCGCAACTGCTCGCCAAACCGGAAGGTCAGGTCGCGCGCCTTCAGTCGAATTGCCGGTGTAAACGAGTCGGCAAAGATCTCGTTGCCGGCCCAACCGCCTTTGTAAGGCGTCAGCTCCTCGAAGCCGACGATCTCGGTCATCAAGGGACCGACAATCGTTCCGGCCTTCGTCGTACAACCTTCGATCGCGGCCTGGCGGCAGGCGATGCGCTTCATGATCTTGGTATCGCCCTGACCGACGATCTCATCGGCGTGCTCGTTCCAATCCTTTTCGTTTCGGATGAAGAAGGTCGTGTGACCGGAATCGCCATAGGCTGTCTGGACGACCAGATCATCGCCCAGCGCGGCTTCGCGGGCGCGCGCGACAAGATCGTCATAGGAGGCAAGCGGCGCCAGCACGTTGGGCACAGACGGCACGCCCGCCGCGTTGCCGATCCGGACGGTCTCGACCTTGTGATCAAGGCGGGTTCGAAGATCGGCCTCGGGAAACCAGACATCCATGCCGGCTTGCCTGGCAAGCGCTTCGGTTTGTTCGTCGAACATCAGGAAGACGGCCTTGGGCTTGCCGCTGCGTTTGTTGATCAGGCTGAGAACGTCGGGGTGTTGCAGCAGATAGTTGTTGATGTCCTCGATCGACTGAAACTCGTCATGGGGCCGTTCAGGCGGAATGAAGGTGTTGGGATGCCGGCCGTCGTAACAGTCCAAATAGTTGATAAATTTGAAATTTCTGACCCACTCATCCATGCCCAGCAGGTTGAAATTGGTGGCGCTGATGAAGTAGATCGGTGTTTCGTTGCGGTGGAAGTAGCGGCGGATATCGGACAGTCCGCGCAGTTTCTGCTGTTTCTTCTTGCCAGCCATGAACGGTTTCTCCCTAACGTGCCGGTCGTGCGGTTCTTCTTTTGCGCAACCGGCTTGATTGCCTCTTTCGATCGATGCCGACCACCAGCTTGCGCCCGGGACACCCGGACACAACATCACCGGCAGACGGACACGGCCCCTTGCTTAGCCCCGGGGCGTTTTCTTGTTATGCTTGAGACTAGAGCAGATCCCAACCAGATTGAATCGCGCAGCGATTCAATCTGGTTGGGTGAAGATGCTCTAGATTTGATGGCGAGCGGATTCACGTAACCAGACGGAACTGCGCTGCGGTTCCGTCTGGTTGCGATCCGCTCTGTGTCAGTTTACCTGACGGTCCAAACCGCGATGAGGACATGTTGGACATGCCTAACCTGACAAGACGGGGGATGATCGGTGCTGTTGCGCTGATGGGTGTGCTGGCTCTTGCAGCCTGCGTCAAGCCGACGCCCTATCAGCCACGACAGGATGGTTACGGCTACAGCAGCACGCAGTTGGAGCCGAACCGTTATCGCGTCACGTTCTACGGCAACACAAGGACGTCACGCGAAACCGTCGAGAACTATCTGCTCTACCGGGCTGCGGAACTGACGCTTGAAGTCGGCGGCGATCACTTCCAGGTCGTCGAGCGCGATACCGAACGCGACGTCAACACCTATACCAGCTACAACGTCTATCCCGGCGGCAGCCTGTTTTATGGGTACAGGTCTTATCGCGGCCCCTATTACGGACCTTATTATGGGCCGTTCTATGGCCCCTATTACGGCGCGACCTTCGGCACGGCAACGACGCGCACGACGGAGAAGTTCGAGGCCACTGTGGAGTTCCTGGCCTACCGCGGTCCCAAACCGGCGGACGATCCGTTCTCCTACGATGCGCGCGAGATCATCGCCAATCTGGGACCGCATATCCGCTATCCCACCAACTAACGCCGTGTCATGCTGCGCTTGTGACGATCTCCCAGCCGTCGACACTGGCGCGCTGTCTAAGCTTGCGGTCGGGCGCCACGGCGACCGGATGGCCGACCGCGGTCAACAGCGCGATATCGTGTCTTGAATCGCCGTAGGCCGTCGTCTCGGCAAGCGTGGTCTCTTGTTGCGCGGCGAGCTGTTGGGCGATCAGGAGTTTTTGCTCCCGGTAGGGATGTCTGAGCGGCGGTGCGACCAGATAACGCCCGTTGCCGGTTCGACATTGCGTCGCGCAGACCTCGTCCACATTCACGTGCTGCCCCAACGTATCGGCCAGAAAGTCGGGCGCGCCGGTCAGCAGCACCACGTGATCGCCGGCGGCACGATGGCGACGGAGACGCTCGACCATGTCGGGACGCAGCAACGGAATGAGACTCTCCGATGCGAACCGTTCGGCTGCCCGGCGGGTCGTTTCGACATCGAGGCCGGCCAGATAGTCCTTGTTGCGGGCCATGCCGTGAGGATCGCCGGCGATCAAGGCAGCGATGAACGCACGACCGCCACGCAGGAACTGCCGTGGGCCGACAAGGCCCTTACGCAGCATGTGGGCGAAGAACCGTTTCTCGCTGCTGGGAAGAGGCAGCAGCGTGCCGTCCAGATCGAACAGGGCCAGCCGCGTTATCGCCGGTCTCCCGCTGTCGAATGCGGACCCAGCAGGCCGCTTCCCATGGCAAACTCGATGATGACCGGCAAACCGCGTGCCAGACAGATTGTGACCGAGATGCCGACAAGAAGGCCGGTGGCAAGGTTGAACGTGTCGTGCCACGCAGCCCAAAGGCCCGGATCGACAGCCGGCAACGGCTGCATCAACAGCACCCAGCCGAAGGTGACGGCTTTGACGGTACCGTAGAAGCCGCGCATGAACCGGCCGGCGACCAGGAACCTGCCGATCGGCGAGCGCATCATGCCGAACGCCGTCTCGCCGTCGGAGATTGCGCCATAGCGTATCGAATCGACGATGGTGCCGCGCACGATGAAGACCAGCGCGACCCAGATCGGGATCAGGTCGAGATCTGCCAGCACGATCCAAAGGACATACTCGACGATACGGTCGACGGCGATGTCGAAGATCGATCCGAAGGTCGTGGTTTCATGCCGCTTGCGCGCGACATAGCCGTCCAGGCCATCGAGCGCGATGATGACGAACAAGAGCGGCATGTTGATGAGTTGCCATGCGGGCGGTGCCTGATAGGCCATGGCGACCAGGACAAACAGAAGCCCGAAACGCAGCAGGGTGATCAGATTGGCCATGCGTCGCATCTCCGCTGAACCCAAGCACAGCGCCCCCCGCGACAATCACCTGATCTCTACATATGGGCTCTCGTCGGCAAATGTCACTCGCCATTAAGTCGCCGCGTCCAGCGCGCCGCCGATATCGTCCAAGAGGTCCTCGACGTTCTCCAGGCCGACCGATAGGCGCACCAGGCCGTCGCTCAATCCGTGCTCGGCGCGTTCCTCGGCGCTGTAAGATGAATGGGTCATGCTGGCGGGGTGTTGCACCAGCGTTTCGCTGTCGCCCAGGCTGACGGCACGGGTGACGAGGTCGACATGGTTCATGAACGCCAGACCGGCCGTCATACCGCCCTTCAGTTCGAACGCCAGAAGACCGCCGCCGCCGGACATCTGACGGCGCGCGACGTCGCGTTGGGCGAAGTCCTCGCGCCACGGATAGGACAAGGACGCGATCGCGCGGTGTCCGGCCAGCGTGTCGGCAATACGCATCGCGCTTTCGGAATGGCGGGCCATGCGGATCTCCAGCGTCTTGAGGCCCCGCATGATGAGGAACGCCGCCATCGGCGACAGGGTGGCGCCGGTGAGGTAGCGCAGCCCGTGCTGGCGCACCTGGTGAACCGTGTCCGCGGGACCGACAAGAAGGCCGGCCAGAAGATCGCCATGACCGCCAAGAAACTTCGTCGCCGAATGGACGACCAGATCGGCGCCATGCGCCAGCGGCCGCTGCAGGGCAGGGGTCGAGAACGTGTTGTCGACTACAGTCAGCGCGCCATGGGCTCTGGCGATAGCGGCGATGGCGGCGATGTCGATGACGCGCAGGTTCGGGTTCGCCGGCGTTTCGAAAAAGACGACCTTGGTCTTGTCGGTAATGACCGCTTCCAGGTTGGCGGGATCGGTCAGGTCGGCCAGGCGCACGTCGACGCCGAAACGCGGCAGCCCATGGGTGAAGAACGAGAACGTGTTGCCGTAGACGGTGTGGTCCAGCACCACCTGGTCGCCGGCCGAAAGCAACGTCCACATGGTCGCGGTGATCGCGCCCATGCCGGTGGCCAGCGCCAAGGCCGCTTCGCCGCCCTCAAGACTGGCGATGCGTTCTTCCAGGAGCGCCTGGGTCGGGTTGCGCGTTCGGCCATAGACATAGCCCGGGCGTTCGCCGCGGAACATCTCGCCGCCGGCTTCCGCCGATTCGAACGCATAGGTCGATGTCATGAAGATCGGCGGCGTCAGCGCGCCGTGCTCGCTGGACGGGTCGTATCCGTGATGGATGGCCCGCGTCGAAAACCCAAACTTTCGATTGTCACCGTCTTTTGTTGCCGCCATGACCTGCCTCTGATTCCTGGAATGCTGAGCGTTAGACCGGATTGGGGCCGACGCGCAAGCATCCGGCCTTGACGAAAGCACCGGTTGTGACCAGCTATGGACGGGCGTCTTACGACCTGAGGGAAGGGAAAACACCATGTCATCCACCGTTCGCCGTCTTTGCGCGGCAGCCGCCTTGGCCGCTGCCACGTCCTTGCCTATCGCGGCCAACGCTGATTCGATCGACACCGAGGCCGGCTACCTGCGCTGTGATGTCGAAGGTTCCGTCAGCTTCATCTTCGGCTCGACACGCAATGTCACCTGCACGTTCGACCCGGTCGGCGATGGCTCGGTCGAGACCTACACCGGCACCATCGAGCGCTACGGTGTCGACATCGGCTACATGGAAAGCTCGGTCATGCTGTGGGGCGTGCTGTCGACCGGACAGCCGGTGCCGGCAGGCGGGCTGGCCGGATCCTATGCCGGTGTCAGCGCCGAGGTCGCGGCCGGCTACGGCGTCGGTGCCAACGTTCTGGTATTCGGTGAAAAGTCTCTGGCATTGCAGCCGCTGAGCGTCCAAGGCGGTGAGGGCCTCAACATCGCCGCGGGCGTCGCCGAGCTCACACTGCAGCACAACTGACGATCAGGCGCCGGACAGCGTACCGCCGTCGACGGGCATGGCGACGCCCGTCGTGAACGAGGCGCTGTCCGACGCGAAATAGAGGACGGCGTCGGCGATCTCTTCGGGCCGCGCCATCCGTTTCATTGGTGCGTGCGCGTGAGCGGCCTCCATGAACGCCGTTTCGTCGTCTGTCAGCGCGCCGGCGCCGCGCATCATGTCGGTGTCCACATTGCCGGGACACACGCAATTGACCCGAATGGCCGCCGCCTACTGCGCCGCCAAAGGCGGTGTCGTCAACCTGACCAAAGCCATG
>JANQGO010000430.1 GCA_028277285.1 Alphaproteobacteria bacterium
CTGCGTGTCGCCTCCTCCATCACGTCGTCGGCGCCGGGCCCGGCGACGATTTCGGCGGCCCGGTGGTCCTCGGCCTCCGGCAACCCCAAAAAGATCGAGGCGCCCAGAGGTTCGGCGATCTCCTCGGCAATGAAACGGCCGACGCTGCGGCCATCGACCAGGCGGACGATCTCGCCCGCCAGATAGCCGTAGGATAGGGCGTGATAGACGCACATCGACCCGGGCGGATAGATCGGTTCCATGGCTTCCAGGCAGCGCACGAAGCGGTCGCCGTGGTAGAGGTCGTCGAGTACCAGGTCCTCACGCACCGTGTTGAGCCCGGCCTGGTGCGACATGATCTGGCCAAGCGTGATGGACCCCTTGCCACCTGCCGCGAACGAGGGCCACCACGTCGCCACCGGTTCGTCGTAATCGAGCTTGCCGCGGTCGACCAGCATCGCGACGGCCAGGGCCACCACGCCTTTGGTCACCGATTGGACGGTGACGATCGTGTCGCGCCGCCAGGGACGGTTTCCGGCCGCGTCGGCGTAACCGCCCCACAGGTCGACGACGACGCGGCCATCGGCGACGACGGCAAAGCTGGCGCCCTGGTCGAGGCTCTCGTCCAGGTTCGCTGCAAACGCATCGCGTACGGCCTCGAACGGTCTTTCCGCGACGCCAAAAAGCTGACGTTGACTGCTCATGATCTCTTCCTTTTGTGTCGCTAATCCACCACTTCGTCGGCGTAGACGACGGCGTTGCCGCGCCTGCGGCGGCCGGTTCGCCGGACCAGCTCGGTTGCCGCGTCAAGATCGGTTGCGAGTTGATCGATCACGTGTTCACGAAAAGGTCCCAGCACGACTTGAATGCCGTCAGGGTCCTGACAGCGCAGCAAAGGCCACCCCCGATCTCTCAGGGCTTCGTGAACCGCGAAGATGTCGATCGTGCGCCCGCCAAAACTCAGTGTCGCGAGCTCGGGCTCGCCATAAAGCTCGAGGTGCCGGTTTCGGTCGATTGCGGCGACCAGCTTATCTTTGGCATTCAAGATCGCCTTGGTCCGTTCGGTAAACCCGTCTTCGCCGAGATACCGCATCGCCGCCCAGGCACCGGCGATCGCGCCGCCGGATCGCGTGCCGGTAAGGACGCCGGAACGATAGAGCCCCGCAGCCCAATTGGAGAACGCGAACCCCAGGCCATCCGACAATTCGGGCGACGACCAAAGAACGGCGGATACGCCTTTCGGCGCATAGCCGAACTTGTGAAAGTCGCCGGAGATGCTGCTGACGCCGGGGACGGAGAAATCAAACGCCGGTACCGGTCGGCCAAGACGTTTGACGAATGGCGCCACGAAAGCGCCGACGCACGCATCGACGTGAAGCCAGACCCCACGTGCTCGCGCAAGTCCGGCCAGGTCACCGACGGGATCGCAGACGCCGTGCGCCCAAGGCGGCACCGAGGCAACAATGAGAAACGTTTGGTCGTTGAGGGCCGCCTCGATGGCGGCGACATCGGCGCGAAACCCGTGATCGGTGGGTATCCGCCTGACGCGGTAGCCCAAGACGGGCGCGAACTTCTCGAATGCCGGGTATCCCGTTGCCGGCATGACGAGCTCAGGCTCGTCAAGGCCGGGACCGTGCCGCCGCTTCCAATCCAGCGCGGTACGCGTGGCGAGAAAGAGGCTCTCCGTGCCGCAGGAGGTGATCACACCGTTGGCGTCAGGTCCGTTAAGCAGGTCTTTGACCATGTCGACCAGATCGGCTTGCATGCTGAGGACTGCCGCGTGCCCGTTTCCCTTGGTGAAGAAGGCGGCATGGGCACGCCTCGTGACGTCGAGAACGCCGTCATCGACGAGCAGTCCCCTGTCATTCAGCCAGCGATCGTTGAAGCTGTCCCACGGACTGTCCTCTGTTCTCATGATCGCCAGTTCGTCGCCGATGGCGTCGGCCGAGACGCCGTTTCTTGGAAACGCGAGTGCCATCCGCTGACCTTGTGTGACTGTGCGGGAAGATTGGCCGAACCGGCCATGTGCCAGATCGCCCTTGCCGAGCGATTAAACAATTATCTAATAGACTTACTAGATATTTCACCGTTATGTCGTATATGATCCACATATGGATATTGAGTTTCGTCAGCTCCGCCAGTTCTGCGCGGTCGCCGAGGCGAAGAGTTTCAGCCTCGCCGCCCGGCAGCTCGGCATGGCACAACCGCCTCTGAGCCAGGCGATCCAGAAGATTGAGAAGAAACTGGGCGCACGGCTGTTTGTGCGGACCAGCCGTTCGGTCACCTTGACGGAGCCCGGACGCCTGCTCTTCGAGCAGGCAGGCCCTTTGCTCGCCCAACACGAGCGGGTCATGCGGAGCGTCCGCCGCGCGGCCGAGGGTGCGGTCGGCCATTTGCATGTCTGCTTCGTCATGAGCGCGAGCTATGCGCTGTTGCCGTGCGGACTGCGCCGGTTCACTGGCGATATGCCGAATGTCAGCGTCGACCTCAGCGAGTTGACGACGGCCCAGCAGGTCGAGGCTCTTTTGTCGGGCCGTTGCGACATCGGGCTGTTGCGCCCACCGCTATTCGGTGCCGACGGCCTGATGCTCGAGACGATCCTTCGCGAACCCTTTGTCGTTGTGCTGGCAGACGATCATCGCCTGGCGGCGGAAACCGACATCGATCTGGCCGATCTCTCCGGCGAACCCTTCATCACCCATCCATCCCGCTTGGGACCGGGCCTGCATGGCAGGCTGATGGACTCCTGCCGGGCCGCTGGTTTCATTCCGAGAGTGGTGCAGGAGGCGAACCAAATGCAGACGATCGTATCGCTGGTTGCCTGCCGGCTGGGCGTTGCCCTGGTACCCGAGAGCGTGGCCGCGCTCGGACTTGAGGGTGTTGTCTTTCGGCAGATCAGGCCGACTGTCGAGATTCCTACAGCCGATCTGGCCATTGCTCTATGGCCGGAAACGCTGCACCGGCGGCCCTATGCAAAAAAGTTCATCGAGTGCCTGCGCCGCGAAGCTTCGTGATCGGCCATGACGTCGGATCCCGCCGAGGATGATGTGGAGGTCGGGCCGGTCACGGTCGGCCTGACAGCCATGACCGCCGGCGGCGCCACCATCGTTCTGGCCCAGGCAGGCACGTCGCACGTGCCGATCACCGCCAGTCGGTTCAGACGGTCGGCCTTTCGCCGATCAGGTGATCGAGGTCCGCGCGGTCGCCATAGTGGACGGCCTGCCAGCCGAAGCGGCGTGCCGCATCGACATTCTTTTCGCTGTCGTCAATGAGCAGGACATCAGGTCCGGTTGCCTCTCCCAGTTCATCCGCGATCATTTGCCAGAACTGCGTTTCCGGTTTGCGCGCGCCCATGGCTGACGACGCGAACATCCGTTCGAAGCGCCGGCTCAAGCCCAACTCGTTCCAGAGATAGGCCGCGCGATGGCGATCCTGGTTGGTGGCCAGCACCAGGCGGCATCGCGAACCAAGCCCGCTGATCTCCTCGATCAGGTCGTGATCGAGGTTGCTGTCGTTGGCGAACCAGAAGGCCAGGAAGTCGTCCACCGTGCCGCCATAACCCCAGCGCTTCAGATAGGGCGGCAGCACATCGCAGAGGTCGGCCTCGCCGAGGATGCAGGCATCCCAATCGTCGCGGAAGAATGCCGCGACCTCGTCCTGGCTGATGCCGAAATCGCGGGCGAGTGCGTCCTGCCAATCGTAACGGCCGTCGGTCATGCCGTGAACCAGGACACCGTCGACGTCGCAGGCGATGACCCTGGGGAGCGTCTCAGCCGCCGGCGCGGCCACCGTCGTCATCCCGCTGCCAGCGCGCGGCGGCTTCGTCGTCGCTGGCGCGCGCCTCGACCCAACGTTCGCCGTCGGCGGTGTCTTCGACCTTCCAGAACGGGGCCTTCGTCTTCAGCCAGTCGATCAGAAAGGCACAGGACTCGAGTGCTGCTTGCCGGTGTGCCGACGCGGTGACGACCAGGACGATACGGTCGCCCGGTTCCAGCCGGCCATAGCGGTGGATGATCAGGCTGGCGTCGAGCGGCCAGCGGCTGTGCGCCTCGCGCTCAACCTCTTCAAGCTGACGCTCGGTCATGCCGGGATAGTGTTCAAGCGTCATGGCGCTTACCTGATCGCCGTCGGCGATATCGCGCACCAGGCCGATGAAACTGGCGACGCCGCCGATCGACGTCTTGCCGTCGGTCAGCGCGGCGATCTCGACACCGGGATCGAAGTCTTCGGCCTGGACGCGGATCATATCGGCCTCAGCCGCCGGTCACCGGCGGAAACAGGGCGACCTCGTCATTATCGCAAACGGGGTCGCCGTGCTGCGCATAGTTCTGGTTGACGGCGATGCGCACGATGGCCGGATCGGCCAGCGCCTCGGCATAGCTGTCGCCGCGTCCCCTTAGCCATTCGAGTAGTTCGCCGGCGGTCCCGACGTCGTCGGGCAAGGTGACTTCCTCGCCGGCGATACCGATGCGCTGACGCAGCCAGGCAAAGTACAGAAGTTTCATCCGATGACCTCACTAAACGGCAAGACGTCGATCATGGTGCCCGGCTCCAATCGGGTCATGTCCTCGGGCAATTCGGCAAGGCCGTCGGTCTCGACCAGGGAACTCATGATACCGGCGCCTTCGCGCGGGAAGGCATGGGCCTCAAGCTGGCCGTCGCCGGCGCGCGTCAGGCGAACGCGGACGAATTCGCGCCGGTTCGCTTTCTTCTTGCGGCCGAAACCGGCGCGCACTTCGAACAGCAGCGGATCGACGGCGGTGCCGCCGGCGAGCCGGAGCATGAGCGGGCGGCCAAAGCGCAGAAACGTCACGATCGCGGCGGCCGGGTTGCCGGGCAGGCCGATGAACGGCGTCTGGTTCAACTGGCCCAGCATCAGCGGCCGGCCCGGTTTGATCGCCATGTGCCAGGCATGCAGGGTGCCGAGGTTCTCAATGGTGGCGCGGATGTGGTCTTCCTCGCCGACCGAGACACCGCCGGATGTCAGCAGAACGTCGTGGTCGGCCGCGGCCTCGGTCAGGGCGCGCTCGGTCTCAGGACCTTGATCGGCGAGGATGCCCAGATCGGTGACCCGGCAGCCCAGCCCGCGCAGCAGTCCGGCGACGGCGAAGCGGTTGGCGTCGTAGATCGCGCCCTTGGGCAGGGGCGCTCCGGGCTCCGTCACCTCATCGCCGGTGGAGAAGACGGCGACATCAAGCGGCCTGAAGCAACGCAAATGCGCGACGCCGACGGAAGCGGCGAGGCCGACGTCTTGCGGCCTGAGCCGCGCGCCCTTCGCCAGAATGCGCGCGCCCGCGGTCACGTCCTCGCCGGCATGGCGGCGGTTGGCGCCTGGTTTGATGCCCGGCATCAGGACGACGCGGTCGCCGTCCTCGCGCGTGTCTTCCTGCATCATGACCGTGTCGGGACCGTCGGGCATCGGCGCGCCGGTGAAGATGCGGATCGCCTCGCCGCGTTTGGCGGGCCGGTCGAGCGGGTGACCGGCCGCGGCGCGCCCGCCGATCGGCAGAATGGTCTCGCCGTCGGGGTTGAGGTCGTCGTGAAACACCGCGTAGCCGTCGACGGCAGAATTGTCATGCGGCGGGACATCCATCGCTGATGTGACGTCCGCGGCCAGGATACGTCCGGCGGCATCGGCCAACGCGACGTCTTCCGGCTCGGTCAGCGGCGTCGCGAGATCCTCGATCAAGGCGAGCGCCTCGGCCATGGTCATGAGCTCGCGGCCGTGGCCAAAACAATCGTCGGTCAGTTGCGCCATGAAAAGCGTCTCATCCGTTGGCTGTCGTTCGCTGCGAGGCGGTTGTCGTCGAGGCTGTGTCCTGGACCTCGGGGTCGGCGACCGCCGGGCGTTTGAGGCCCGAGCGCAGATAAACCCAACCGGTGATCAGGGTCAGAACGGCGGCAACCCAGAACAGGACCTGGCCGATCACGTAGGTGTCGACGACATCGCCAAACGTGGGGCCGCCGGGTCCCAGAATCAACAAACCCAGCGCCACCATCTGCACCGTCGTCTTCCACTTCGCCAGGCGGGTCACCGGCAGGGCGACGCCATGTTCGGCGAGGTATTCGCGCAGGCCCGATACCAGCAGCTCGCGGCAGATGATCAGGATCGCCGGCACCAGGGGCGCGTCGCCGGTCCACACGAGCGTCACGATCAGCGCGCCGACCAGCAGTTTGTCGGCGATCGGATCGAACAAGCGGCCAAGCGGCGAGGCAACCTGAAATCGCCGGGCGATCCAGCCGTCGGCGAAGTCGGTCACGGCCGCCAGCACGAACAGCAGGAACGCGAGCCAGCGCGCCATCTGGCTGTCCCAGAAGAACAGCGCAACGATCACCGGGATGATCACGATCCGGCCGAAGGTCAGGATATTGGGCAGACGTTTCATCATGATCTGGGCTTGCCGACGGCGCGCCGGTTATAGCACGGCTGGAGCCCGGCCGCTCCCAATCCGGCGCATTGTGCCCGCTAGCCTAAGGATGAAAATGGTCATAGATCCGCTGGGCGACCCGGCGATCGATGCCCTCGACACGCTCCAGATCGGCCAATCCGGCCTCCGAGACCGCCTTGGCCGAACCGAAATGGTGCAAAAGCGCCTTTTTCCGCTTGGCGCCGATACCGGCGATCTCGTCCAGCAGCGAGCGGCCAATCGCCTTGCCGCGTTTCTGGCGGTGGGCGCCGATGGCGAAACGGTGGGCCTCGTCGCGGATGCGCTGCATGAAATAGAGCACGGGATCGCGCTCCGGCAGCATGAAAGGTTGGCGCCCGGTCATGAAGAACCGTTCGCGCCCGGCATCGCGGTCCGGTCCCTTGGCGACGCCCATGACGGCGACGCCGGATACGCCGAGCTCCTCGAACACCTCCTCGGCGCAGCCCAGCTGCCCCTGGCCGCCGTCGACAATGATCAGATCGGGCCAGCTCTCTTCCTGGCGGTCGGGGTCTTCCTTCAGGAGACGCTGGAAGCGCCGGGTCAGCACCTCGCGCATCATGGCGTAGTCGTCGCCGCCGATGCCGTCGCGTTTGGCCGCATCGCCCTTGATGGTGAACTTGCGGTACTGGTTCTTGATGAAACCCTCCGGCCCGGCGACGATCATGGCGCCGACCGGCTGGGCGCCCTGTATGTGGCTGTTGTCGTAGACCTCGATCCGGCCGGGCGTGGCATCCAGGCCGAAGCGCTCGGCAACACCCTCCAGCAGGGTGCGCTGGGTGGCGCTCTCGGCGAGCCGGCGGCCGAGCGCATCGCGGGCGTTGGCCAGCGCGTGGTCCATCAGCTCGCGCCGCGTCCCACGCTGGGGCTTGATCACCTGAACTTTCCGCTCGGCGCGCGCCGAGAGCGCCTCCTCGATCAGCGCCTTGTCGTCGGGCTCCTCGCTGACCAGGACCAGCCTGGGCACCTCCTTGTCCTCGTAGAACTGGCTCAGGAAGGCGGCCAGCACCTCCGGTCCGCTCTGGTCCTTGGTGCGTACGGGATAGAAGGCGCGGTTGCCGTAGTTGCGGCCGTTGCGCACGAAGAACACCTGAACGCAGGCCTGGCCGCCTTGCTGATGGAGCGCGACGATATCGGCCTCGCTGATGGTCGAGACATTGATGCCCTGGTGCGCCTGGATGTGGTTCAAGGCGCGGATACGGTCGCGGTAGCCGGCGGCGCGTTCGAAGGCCAGTTCGTTGCTCGCTTCCTCCATACGCTCGACGAAGCTGTCCTGCACCTCGCGGGTGCGTCCGCGCAGGAAGGCGCGGACCTCGTCGACGATATGCTGGTAGTCGGCCCGATCGATCTTGTCGACGCAGGGCGCGGTGCAGCGCTTGATCTGATACTGCAGGCAAGGCCGGGTGCGGTTGGCGAAGACGTGGTCGGTGCAGCTCCTCAGCGGGAACGCGCGCTGCAGGGCGACCAGGGTCTGGTTGACCGAGCCGGCCGAGGCGAAGGGGCCGAAGTATTCCCCCTTCCTGCGCCGCGCGCCCCGGTGCTTGACGATCTGCGGCCATTCGTGGTCGGCGCGCAGCAGGATGTACGGGAAGGACTTGTCGTCGCGCAGGGTGACGTTGAAGCGCGGCTTCAGCTTCTTGATCAGGTTGGCTTCCAGCAGCAGCGCCTCGGCCTCCGTATGGGTCGTCACGACCTCCATACGCGCGGTCAAGGCGACCATCCGGTGCAGCCGCGGATCCAGCCTGCCGGGCTGGGTATAGGCGGTGACGCGCTTTTTCAGATGGCGCGCCTTGCCGACATAGAGCACCTCGCCCTTGGCGCTCAGCATGCGGTAGACGCCGGCCGATGACGGCATGGTCTTGAGCGCCGCCTGAATAGCCTCGGCGCCGCGCGCGCCGGTATCGCGTGCGTCTTCCGTCGCCGGGCCCGCGGTCTCCGGGGCTGGCCGTTCGTCTCTATCCGCCTTCGCCATGCTGAGATCTTAGATGATGCGGCGGCGGCACAAAATCAAAGAGCCCGGCAGGTGATCTACCGGGCTCCCTGTCACGGTGCTGACAGCGGGTCAGTCCTTGGGTTGCGGGACGATGCGCAGATAGGGTTTCGGCGCCTTCCATCCGCCCGGGAAGCGTTCCTTGGCCTCGTCGTCCTTGACCGCGGGCACGATGATGACGTCCTCGCCGTTCTGCCAGTTGGCCGGCGTCGCCACCTTGTGCTTGGCGGTCAGCTGGCAGGAATCGAGCAGGCGCAGGATCTCGTCAAAGTTGCGGCCCGTGCTCATGGGATAGGTCAGCATGGCCTTGATCTGCTTATCCGGGCCGATCACGAAGACCGAGCGCACGGTGGCGTTGTCGACCGGCGTGCGGCCTTCCGATGTACCGCCCGTATCGGCGGGCAGCATGTTATAGGCCTTGGCGACGGCAAGCGTGGGGTCGCCGATCAAGGGGTAGTTGACCGCATGCCCCTGGGTCTCTTCGATATCCTTCGACCATTCCTCGTGGTTGGAGACCGGGTCGACGCTGAGCCCGATGATCTTGCAGTTGCGCTTGTCGAACTCCTTCTTCATGCCGGCGACGTAACCGAGTTCGGTGGTGCAGACCGGTGTGAAGTCCTTGGGATGCGAGAACAGGATGCACCAGCCATCGCCAATCCAATCGTGGAAGCTGATGCTGCCTTCGGTTGTGTCGGCCGTGAAATCCGGTGCCGTGCTGTTGATGCTGAGCATGAATGTGTCTCCCCCTCGGGTTGCTGAACGATGCTGGTGCCAGCGTCGCCGTCATGGTTCGGCGAACCGGTGCGGACTCCGCATATGGGTTGCAAGCTTGCCGTGTTGAAGATGCGGAAACAAATGAAAGGGGCCGGTTCGTTTGGCGGACCGGCCCCGATCAAGCACCTTTGATCGATTGTCTATCTCAGACGCCATTGCCGGCCCACTCCCCCGCCTCTCGGCGTTTTGCCCCGGAGGCGGGGGAGTGGGCCGGTACAGCGACCACGGCCTAGAACAGCCCCGAGATACGGCCGCTATCGTCGACGTCGATCTTGTCGGCGGCCGGCACGCGCGGCAGGCCGGGCATGGTCATGATCGCGCCCGTGATGACGACCAGGAACTCCGCACCGGCAGAGAGCCGGACCTCGCGGATCGGCACATTGAAACCAGACGGCGCGGCCTTAAGGCTGGGATCGGTCGAGAAGCTGTACTGGGTTTTCGCCATGCAGATCGGGAAACCGCGCGCCGGCGTCTCGTCCAGATCGCGCAGCTGCTTGCGGATGGCGTCATCGGCCTGGATGTCGTCGGCGCCATAGATCTCCTGGGCAATGGTGCGCACCTTGTCCAGAAGCGGCATGTCGTCGGCGTAGAGCGGTTTGAAGTCGCTGGGCGTGCTGTCGATCATGTCGACGACGGCATTCGCGACGTCCTCGGCGCCGGCGCCGCCATCGGCCCAGTGATTGGCCTCGACACAGCGGATGCCTTCGGCTTCGGACAGCTCCAGCAGCTTGGCCATTTCGGCATCGGTGTCGGTGATGAACCGGTTAACCGAGACGATGGCGGGGACGCCGAACTTGCGGACGTTTTCGATGTGGCGGCGCAGGTTGGCGAAGCCCGCTTCGACGGCGGCGACGTTCTCCTCTTTCAGGTCGTCCTTGGCGACGCCGCCATGCATCTTGAGCGCACGGATGGTGGCGACGATGACCGCGCAGTCGGGCTTCAGGCCCGCCTTGCGGCACTTGGTGTCAAAGAACTTCTCGGCGCCCAGGTCGGCGCCGAAGCCGGCTTCCGTCACGACATAGTCGGCCAGCTTCAAGGCCGTCGTGGTCGCCAGCACGCTGTTGCAGCCATGGGCGATGTTGGCGAACGGGCCGCCGTGGACGAAGGCCGGGTTGTTCTCCAGCGTC
>JANQGO010000487.1 GCA_028277285.1 Alphaproteobacteria bacterium
TGACACCGACCACCGGCCAGGTCATGATCGGCGGCGCCGACATGACGTCGCTTGGTCCCAACAAGCGGCCAACCGCCCTTATCTTCCAGAACTTGGCGCTGTTTCCGCTGATGTCGGTCTGGGAGAACGTCGCTTTTGGCCTGGAGGCGCGTGGCATCGACAAGGCGACGCGCCGCCGCCGCGCCGGAGAGCTGTTGGACCTTGTCGCGCTTCAGGGGCAGGCCGACAAGAAGCCGACCGAGCTTTCCGGCGGTCAACGTCAGCGTGTCGCCGTCGCCCGGGCTCTTGCGGTCGAACCGTCGGTGCTGCTGCTCGATGAGCCTTTGTCGGCGCTCGACCTGAAGCTGCGCCAGCACATGCGCGCGGAACTCAAGGATATCCAGCGCAAGACAGGCATCACCTTCATCTACATCACCCATGATCAGGGTGAGGCGCTCACCATGTCCGACCGTATCGCCGTGATGAACCGCGGCCGTATCGAACAGGTGGCTGCGACCGAAGAGATCTACGATCACCCGGCGACGCCGTTTGTCGCGACCTTCGTCGGCGAACAGAACGTGTTCCGCGGCCGTATCATCGGCATCGACAACGGTGTCGCGCAGGTCGACACGTCAAGTGGCATGTTCACCGGCCTTCACCGGGGCGCGCTTAATCAAGGCGACGAAGCGCTCGTGTTTGTCAGACCGGAGCGCATGGGGATCGCCAACGGCAGTGCCGAGCCGTTCAACCGTTTATCCGCGTTCATTGAGCGCCGGGACCTGGAAGGCCCGTTCGTGAACGTTTTTCTGCGCACGTCGGAAGACCAGGAGCTTGTCATGCACCTGACCAATGCGGGCGAAGCTTGGCGTTCCCTGGACGGCGAACAGCAGATCGGCTTCCAGACCGAGGACGCGCTCGTGCTCGGCGCCGGAGAACTGGCGCGTGAGTAGCCTGTTCCGCAGCTACGGCAATGTCATGGGCGGCCTGTTCGTCGGGCTGGTGGCGCTGTGGATCGTCGCGCTGATCGTCCTGCCGCAGCTCAACATGATCGAGCGTGCGTTCATCTATGAAGCGCGCGGCGGCGCGGCGATCCAGGCCCAGGTCGATGTCGACCGCATCACCCAGCGCCTGTTCACCATTCGCTACGATATCCAGGAGCTTGAGAAGCAGGCGGCCGAGGGCGGAGAAGGGACCGGCATCTTTGCCCCCGGCGCCAAGATCGGCGAAGACAACACCGGCAGTGGCGACACCGTTGTCACGACACCCAGTCTCTCGGGCAGCACCGACACCATCGCCGAGCAGATCGCGAAGCTGGAAGCCGAGGCCGCCGAACTGGAGGCCCAGCTGGTCGACATGGAGGCGGAGGAACAGCGGCTCAAAGCCGAGCAGGAAGCCGCGTCCGGCTACTCGGTTCGCAACTTCACGACCATGAACGCGATCCACTTCAAGATCTTCATCATGACGCTGTTCTATTCGTTCTGCGTCACGCTGATCTGCTTCGTGGTCTGCTACCCCATCGCCTACACGGTCGCCCAGACGACCAACCGCGAGCGCGCGGCGCTTCTGATGCTGGGTCTGATCATTCCTTATGCGATCAACGAACTGTTGCGCATCTTTGCCTGGACCATGATCCTGGCCAATCAGGGCATCTTGAACGCCGGCCTCGACGCCATCGGTATCCTGGATTTCAGCCAGGGCGAGACGATCCGCTGGGTCGCCTCCAATGGCGCGGTCTTCTGCGTCATGGTCTATGCCTACATCCTCTTCATGGTGTTTCCGATCTACAACACCATCGAGACCCTCGACCGCAACCAGATTGAGGCGGCGAGGGACCTCGGCGCGTCGACCTGGCGTATCCATCGCCGTGTTGTCCTGCCGCACGCCAAGCCGGGTATCGCCGTCGGCTCGATCATGACGTTCATGCTGTCGGCCGGCTCGATCGCCGTGCCCGGCCTGGTCGGGCCCGGCCTGCACCCCGACTGGTTCAGCCAGGTCATCTACCGGAACTTCTTCGAAGCCGGTAACTGGAACATCGGGTCGGCCTATTCGCTGGCGCTTCTGGTCGCCTGTATCGTCTTCATCCTTATCGTGATGTCCGTCTTCAAGGTCGGCATCAGGCAGATCGCACGATGACGACAATCGCCGAAGCCGCACCGGCCACCCAGGAACGCCACCTGCTCGGCATCGACTGGAGCAGGGCGGTCCTCGGCCTCTACATGCTGATCTTCTTTCTTTATCTCTTCGTGCCGTTGATGATCATGGTGCTCGCCGCGTTCAATTCGAACGACACGCCGTCGGTCACCGACTGGCGCGGCTTCACGCTCGACTGGTTCACCGGCAGCTACAACGCCGAAGGTGAGTTGGTCGTCCGCGGCCTGCCCCAGGACGCGCGCTTCCTGCAAGGCCTCTGGCACTCGCTTCTGATTGCGTTCGGCGTCATCGCGATCTCGATACCGCTCGGCCTTTCCGGTGCGCTGCTGCTGACGCGTCTGGAGTCGCGGGCCAGCACGCTGCTCTACACCATCCTGGTCTCGCCGATCCTGATCCCCGGCATCGTTTTGGGTGTGTCGACCATGATCTTCTGGCGCGACATGTTCGGCGTCGAAGCCGGTCTCTTTACCGCCATGGTCGCCCAGTCGGTCTTCATCGCGTCCTACTGCATGCTGCTCTTCATGGCCCGCCTGCAACGCCAGGACCGCATTCTGGACGAGGCGGCGTTCGACCTCGGCGCTTCGTCGTTCATGGTGTTCCGGCGCATTACCCTGCCATTCCTGATGCCGACCATCGCGACCGCCACGGTAATCGCGTTCCTGCAGTCGATCGAGAACTACAACACCACGTTCTTCGCCATCGGCGGCTCGTGGACCCTGGTGACGGAGATCGGCGCGCGCATGCGTTTCGGCCTGTCGCCGGTGGTCAACGCCATCGGCGTCATCTTTGTGATCTTCACCGTGATCGCGGCGGTCACCTACGTCATGCTGAAGCGCCGCGAACAGGCCAAGGCCAAGGCGCTTAAAGGATAGCTCTTGGCCCGGTCCCCGTGCGTTGCCATCATGGCGGCAAGGCGGGGGCGCGAATGGCTGGAACATTCGACTACATCGTTATCGGCGCCGGGTCGGCCGGGTGCGTGCTGGCGCATCGGCTGAGCGAGGATCCGGCGACCACGGTGCTGGTGCTCGAGGCCGGCGGTGACGATCGCGGTTACAAGGTTCAGATGCCCGGTGCCCAGCAATTGCCGTTGGCCGACAAGGACCTCAACTGGTCCTATCTCTCCGAGCCCGAACCGCAGCTCAACAACCGGCGCATCGACGTGCCGCGCGGCCGCGTTCTCGGCGGCTCGTCATCGATCAACGGCATGGTCTACCTGCGCGGCCACCCGCTTGACTACGACGCCTGGGCCGAGATGGGCGCGACCGGCTGGTCCTACCGCGACGTTCTCGCTTACTTCATGCGCGCGGAGAACGCCGCCCACGGCGATGCTTCGATACGCGGCAGGGAAGGGCCGCTGCACGTCACGCGGCCGACACTCGCGAACCCGTTGTTCGGTGCCTTTCTCAAAGCCTGCGATGAGGCCGGCCATCCAGCGGACGACGACCTCAACGGTTTCCACCCCGAAGGTGCCGGCGCGTTTGAGCGCACGGTCTTCAAGGGCCGGCGGTGGAGTACGGCAAACGCCTATCTGCGTCCGGCCATGGCGCGCAAGAACCTGGAAGTCCTGACGCGGCGATTGACCCGCCGCATTCTCATCGAGAACGGGCGCGCGATTGGCGTCGAAGCCATGCATGGCGATAAGGTCGAGACGTTCGAGGCCAGGCGCGAGGTCATCGTCTCCGGTGGCGCGATCAACTCGCCGCAGATCCTGCTGCTGTCGGGCATCGGGTCCGGCGATCATCTGCGCGATGTCGGCGTGCCCCTGGTCCACGACCTGCCCGGTGTTGGCGCCGGTCTGATGGATCACCTTGAAGTCGTCGTGAAGTATGCGTGTACCCAGCCGGTAAGCCTTTACGGCAAAACCAAACCGCTCGCCCGGTTGGGCGTCGGACTGCAGTGGATGTTGTCGAAGTCCGGTGTCGGGGCGAGCAACCAGTGGGAGGCCGGCGCGTTTCTCAGAAGCCGCGACGGTCTAAGCCATCCCGACATCGAGCTCGAGTTCTTTCCCATCGCGATTTCCTATGACGGAAAGGAGCTTGCCGATCAGCACGGCTTTCAGGCCGATGTCGGGCCGATGCGCTCGAAGAGCCGGGGTTCCGTCCGCCTTGCCGATGCGGACCCGCGCACGCCGCCGACGATCCGCTTCAACTATCTCAGTCACGAGGACGACTGGTTGGAGATGCGGGCTTCCGTGCGCCTGGTGCGCGAGATTTTCGCCCAGCCCGCCTTCGACCCCTTTCGCGGCGACGAGATCGCGCCGGGCGCGTCGCTGACCAGCGACGATGACATCGACGGTTTCATCCGCGAGACCGCGCAGACGGTCTATCACCCCTGTGGCTCCTGCCGCATGGGCACCGATGCCATGGCGGTTGTCGATCCGGAATGCCGTGTCCACGGGTTGGACGGCCTGCGCGTCGCCGATGCGGCGATCATGCCGCAGATCACGACCTGCAACACCAACGGACCGACCATCATGATCGGCGAGAAGGCGTCCGACCTGATCTTGGGCCGCGCGCCGCTAGCCCCGCCCAATGTCGCGCCGGCGCTCCAGGTCGGCGCGCCGCAGCGTCCGCGCGCGCCGATGCGTGAGGGCACCGGATAAACCCATGACGGTGAGGGAACATGACAGACAACACAGGACCCAGGTACCGTGACGTCTTGCCTGCGAAGGGTGTCGGCGGCAGCGCGTTAGCAAACGAGGTCGACGAGCTGGTGGTCATGGACCGGGCGCCGCATCTTCCTGTGTCCTCCATTCATCCACCGGACGCCGTACGGCAACAAGCCTGCGCGATCGTCGGTCGGGTCTATGCCAGTCCCGGCGATTGGCATTGGTCGACGCCACTGGCCAAGAAACTTGTCGCCGAGACCGCTGCCTTCGTACGCTCGATCTTTGCCGCGCCAGCGAACGCGCCCGTCCTGTTCACGGCGGGCGGCTCGGAGAGCAATCTGCTGGCGCTCAAGGGCGCGCGCGACGCGACGAGACGCCACGAGGTCGTCATGGCCCAAAGCGCCCACCCTTGTCTGGACAAGGCCGCGGCGGTTCTGGACATGACGGTGGTACGGACCGCTGTCGACGGCGAGGGCCGCGCCGAAACCCAGGCGTTGATCGAGTCCATCGGACCGCAAACCGCCGCCGTTGTCCTGTCGATGCCGTGCGACTCGCGCGGCGTGTGCGACACGGTCGCGCCCGTTGCCGAGGCGGCGCGGCTCAGCGGGTCGTGGTGTCATGTCGATGCGTGCCTGGGCGGCTACCTCGTGCCGTTTCTGAAAGGACTCGGCAGGCCGTTGGCCGATTTCGACTTCGCCGTGCCGGGCGTTCGATCGATATCGGCGGATCTTCACAAATACGGCTATGCGCCCACAGGCATCTCGTCGCTGCTGGTACGCGATGCGGCCGATGAAGACGTGATCGGTTTTCGTTTCGACGGCTGGAACGGCAGCCCTTATGCCAGCGCCACCATGGCCGGCACGCGAAGCGTTGCGCCTCTGGCCGGCGCCTGGGCGACGCTTCTGCAGCTGGGCCGGGATGGCCTGTCGGAGCGGGCCGCTTCCGTCGCGTCATGGACCGACCGGCTGGCAGGCATGGTCG
>JANQGO010000048.1 GCA_028277285.1 Alphaproteobacteria bacterium
CGGCGTGCGCGCGGCCGGCATGATGCGCCGCTGCCTCAACGAGTCTTTCGCGGTGGCGCGCAACCGCATCGCCTTCGGCGAGCGCATCATCGACAAACCGCTGCTGCGCCGTCAGCTCCTCAAGCTGATGGTGCCGACGGAGCAGGCGCTGTCGATGATCCTGCTGATCGCGCAGCAGATCCATCCGGACAAGGCGACGGACGCGCACGCGCAGAACCTGCTGCGCATCCTGACGCCGCTGCTCAAGTTCCGCGCCTGCCGCGACAACGTGACGGTGGCGACCGGCGCGATGGAGGTGCGCGGCGGCAACGGCTACATCGAGGACTGGATCAACGCCAAGCTGGTCCGCGACGCGCATCTCGGCGTCCTGTGGGAAGGCACGTCGAACATCAACGCGCTCGACATCACGACCCGCGCCATCGCCAAGGTTGGCGCGCAGTCGACCCTGAAGGACGCCCTGACCGAGCGGGTGGAGTCTCACGACGCCCTGCCCGGCCAGTTCCGGGGCGAGCTTGCGGCCACGGTCGAGCGCGCCGTTGTCTTCGCCGAGGAGGTCGCGACCGGCGGCAACGAGACCTTGGCCCGCCAGGCCTCGGACGCGCTCTACCACACGGCGAGCGCGGTGCTCATGGCCTGCGAGGGCGCGGCGCTGGGCGCGCAAGGCGGCGATGCCCGCCGGCTCGTGCTGTCGCGCATGGTGATCAACCACCGCCTGCGTCCGCGCGACCCGCTCGGCATGGGCGAGGACGACACGGCGGCCGGCGACGCCCTGCTCGGCGACGATCCCGTCCCGCTCGACCACGCCGCGGCGCTGGTGGCGGCGTAACTATCGGGGCTCCAAGCCGAGTTGGCTTGGTGTTTCAAGAGATCTGACCTGCCCTGCCCTGCATTGGCGGTTCGTCATGAATGCTAGAGCATGATGGGCGCTCCGCGCTGCTCTCCCCGGCCCCGACGCGCTTGAGACCGTCGACTAGATAGCAAACGCGGACGGCCTTCCAACGACCACCGATCAGACATCGGGTCGCGTCCATTTTGCCACTTGACAAAAACTTTAAATGATAATGATTATCATATGCACCTAATGAAACCCATACGCCCCGTCACGAGTCGACGGATTCAGACCTACGCTAGACCCACTTCTGAGTTGCGGGTTGGCTAGGCGACGCAAGAGTCCGAACCGCTGGCCGGCGGCACACCGCCGTCGGCCGATTCGTGACGAAGGGACTTTAAGAAAGACCGACGTTTTGAGAAGGAAAGAGAGGTATTGTGATGCCAAACTGCTCTAGATGGACCTCGGGAATCGGCGTGCTGATCGGCGCCGCACTGCTGCTGGCGGCCTCGGCAACGGCTTCGTTCGCGCAGAACAAGGACGACGCCCTGACGGTATACGCGACAACCGGCTACCTGGGCGACGCGGTGGCGAACGTCGCACCCAAGGCGGAGATCATCACGATGGTCGGGCCAGGGGGCGACCCCCACACCTATCAGCCGTCGACGCAGGACATCGAGACCATCCGGAACGCCGACGCGGTGGTCTGGACCGGACTGCATCTGGAAGCCAGGATGGACGATCTGCTGGAGAGCCTGGGCGACAAGCAGATCGCCGTCGGTGAATTGCTGCCAACGACCCTGCTGCTGGACTGGCCCGAGACCGACGCTGAGGGCAATGCTCTGCACGATCCACACATTTGGAACAGCCCTGAGGCCTGGTCGCTTGTTGTGGGGCACATCGCTGACAAGCTAGGCGAAATCGATCCGGACGGCGCCGCACGGTATCGGGAGAACGCCAAGGCATACATCGCCGAGATCAAGGCCGCAGCCGCAGAGGCCGAG
>JANQGO010000119.1 GCA_028277285.1 Alphaproteobacteria bacterium
CTCCTACGAGGCCTTCCCGGTCAGACCTGAGGCCTTCCCTGCCTTCATCGAGCGTCTCCGCGCCGGTAGCCATGCCGGCTGCAACGTCACCGTGCCGCATAAGGAGGCGGCGCTGGCGCTCGCCGATCACAGCGACGATCACGCGCGCCGTATCGGTGCCGCCAACACCATCGTTGTCGGCGATGACGGCGCGCTCCACGCCAGCAACACCGATGGTTTCGGTTTTCTCGAACACCTGCGCGCGACGGCCCCGTCATGGACGCCGGATGCACCCGCGCTGGTCTTGGGCGCCGGCGGCGCGTCGCGTGCGGTGATCGTCGCCCTGCTCGACGCCGGCGTGCCGGAGGTCCGGCTCGCCAACCGCACGGCCGCGCGCGCCGAGGCCCTGGCCGACGAGCTCGCGGGCCCGATCACGTCGCTGCCTTGGGAAACGCGCGGTGACGCCGCGGCGGGATGTGGCCTGGTCGTCAACACGACAACGCTCGGCATGACCGGACAGCCGCCGCTCGACATGGCGCTGGACGTCGTGGGCGAGGGCGCGGTCGTTGACGATCTCGTTTACGCGCCCTTGGAAACGCCGCTGCTTGCCGACGCGCGCCGCCGCGGTCTCGCCACCGTCGACGGGCTCGGCATGTTGCTGCACCAGGCCCGCCCCGGTTTCGCCGCCTGGTTCGGCCGCGAGCCAGAGGTCACCGACGATCTCTACCGTTTCGTGGCCGAAGGGCTCTAGACGCCATGTTCGTGCTTGGCCTGACCGGTTCGATCGGCATGGGCAAGTCGACGGCCGCCACGATGTTTCGCCGTCAAGGTGCCGCGGTGCACGACGCCGATGCGGTCGTGCACGCCATGCTCGGTCCCGGCGGTGCGGCCGTGGCGCCGGTCGCCGCGGCCTTCGATGGTGTCGTCGAGGGCGTGGGCCAAACCGCCCACGTCGACCGCAAGGCGCTGGGTGCTCAGGTCTTCGACGACGGCGACGCGCTGACGCGCTTGGAAAAGATCCTGCATCCGATGGTGCGCGAGGCCGAGGACCGGTTCCTGCGTTTGACGACGCGCCAGGGCAGGCGCCTGGTGGTGCTGGACATCCCGCTGTTGTTCGAAACCGGCGCCGAGGCCCGGTGTGATGCGGTGGCGGTGGTCAGCGCGCCGGCTTTCGTTCAGGAGGCGCGCGTTCTCGCGCGGCCAGGCATGACGCCGGAGCGGCTGGCCGGCATCCGCGCGCGTCAGATGCCCGATACGGAAAAGCGGCGGCGCGCCGATTTCGTGCTGCCGACCGGGCTCGGTAAAGCAACAACCTTGCGGGCTATCGGCGCAGTCGTCAGACTGGTCTCGACCCGAGCCGGCCACACGTGGCCTCCCCGATAAGGAGTTCGTCATGCGCGAAGTGGTGCTGGACACCGAGACGACGGGCCTTGATGTCCTGGCGGGCCACCGCATTGTCGAGATCGGCTGTGTCGAGCTGGTCAACCACGTGCCGACCGGCAACACGTTCCAGCGCTATCTCAACCCCGATCGCGCCAACGAACGCGAGGCGTTCGAGGTTCATGGGCTGAGCGACAGCTTCCTGTCGCGCCAGATGCGGTTTCGCGAGATCGCCGACGATCTCATGGACTTTCTCACCGACAGCCCTTTGATCATCCACAACGCCGCCTTCGACCTGGGCTTCCTGAATTTCGAGTTGGAGCAGGCCGGTCATCCGCGGATCAGCGGCGAACGTGTCGTCGACTCCCTGGAACTGGCGCGGCGCATGTTTCCCGGCCAGGCGAACAGCCTGGACGCGCTGATGCGCCGCTTCGAGATCGACGCGACCGCGCGCACCCACCACGGCGCGCTGCTGGACGCCGAGCTGCTGGCGCAGGTCTACCTGGAACTAAAGGGTGGCCGTCAGCAGGGCCTGGGTTTCGGCCCGGCCAGCGACGATCAGGCTGTCGCGGTCGAGGACGAGGCGGAAACCGAGACGACCGTGCGCGACGCCCGCCCGCACGAGCCGACCGCCCAGGAACTCGCCGCGCACGAGGCGTTTCTGGATAATCTCAACGACCCGATCTGGCGGCGCGGTTAGAACGTTCCCCGCTTAAGCGGAACCGGCGCCGGCCCACTCCCGCTCCAGGCCACCCATGGCAGTATCCTCGGGGTGGCCGGGAGGGGGAGTGGGCCGGTGATGCGCCCTAAACCCGGATCACTCCGTCGCGGGGCTCGCTGGCGCCTCGCCATCGCCGCCATTCGCACCGGCGGCCGTCTGCTCGGCAAGGCGGCGGCGGTAAATGTTGGCGAAATCGACCGGCTCCAGCATCAAAGGCGGGAATCCGCCGTCGCGGGCGGCGTCTGCGACGATCCGGCGCGCAAACGGGAAGATCGTGCGCGGTCCTTCGATCATGAGGATGGCCTGCGCGACGTTCGGTTCGGCGCCGGTCAGGGAGAACACGCCGCGATAGTCGACCTCGACAAGAAAACAGGGTTCGTCGTTCTGTTTCGCGTCGGCGGTGATTTTCAGCGCGACTTCATAGGTCGTTTCGCCCAACTTTCGGGAATCGACGTTAAGGCTGACCTGGACCTGGGGCGACAGTTCACCCTGCGTAAAGGATCTGGCGCCGTTCGGGTTCTCGAACGACAGATCCTGAAGGAACTGGCTGTGAAGCAACAGGCGCGGGGCTTCCTGGGTCTGCTGGTCGGCAGCACCGTCCGGCGCTGCGGCGTTTTCGTCGGCCATCAATGCGGCTCCATCGTGTGGATGTGATAGGACGTGGTTGTCTGCGAAATTGTGGCGGCAGGGCTATCACGGATCGCTGGTGCAAACAACCGCACGGCCGCGACACCGACTGGATGATAACTACTTGATGTAGCGCAGAAAATCAGTCCGGCCGGCGCCAGCGTGAATCCGGGTTGTGTTCGATCGTGCCCTGGATGTCGTCGACGACCTCGTACTCGCCTTCGATGGTGCCGTCGCGGCTTCGGCCCGCGGCCATGCCGGCAACCTCAACATGACGCGCCAGCCGCGCCTGCAAGAACCGGCGAAGCGGTGGAACAAGGAGCAAAAAGCCGATCACGTCGGTAAAGAAACCGGGCGTCATCAACAAAAAACCGGCAACGACGAGGCAGACGCCGTCGAAAGCCTCTTCGGCCGGAAACCGGTTTTCGCCCAAGGCGCTGCGGGCGCGGTTCACCGTCGCCATGCCCTGAAGGCGGACCAGCCAGGCGCCCAAACCGGCCGTCAGCAGACAAAGGCCGATCGTCCAGCCCGCGCCAATGGCGCCTCCGACAAGGATAAAAAGATAGACCTCGATCAGGGGAATGCCGAGGAACAGGACAAAAAGGATTAATAGGGGCATGGTTGCGTCACATTACCAGGATCTCCATGTAACATGGTATGCTATACGCTCTGGCGAAAGGCCCAGCGTTGGCTGCCTTCGACTCGACCCGGTGGGCCGAAGCCTTTAGTCTCTAAGGGCGGATGGCAGCCATGGTCCGCCAAGAGACCAAGATGGACACGGAATAGAAAGCCTTGGAAGGCACATTCATCGATATCATCGTCTTCGCGGCGATCGCCGGCTTCGTCCTGTTCAGGCTCTACAACGTGCTTGGCCGGCGCACCGGCCACGAACGCACGCAGCCGCCGCCGATTGGCTCGGACAGCGCGAAAGACAAGAACGACCAGGATAACGTCGTTCGCCTGCCCGATCGCGATGATCCCGCCATGCCATCCGCCGTCGACATGGATGGTCCGCTGGCGGCCGGTATCACGCAGATCCGCATGGCCGACCGCGACTTCGATATGGACCATTTCCTGGCCGGCGCTCGGTCGGCCTTTGAGATGATCCTGGAAGCGTTCGCCAAAGGCGATCTGTCGTCGGTGCGCGGCTTCCTGGCCGATGACGTCTACCGCCGCTTCGACAACGCGCTCGATGATCGCGAAAAGGACGGTGAGACGCGCGAGGCGGATCTGATCTCGATCACCGGCTGCGAGGCGATCGAAGCCGGTATCGACGGGCGCTATGCCAAGGTCACCGTCAAGTTCACCAGCGAGCAGACGGACATCGTCAAGGATTCCGAAGGCCGCATCATCGCGGGCGACCCCGGCGAGACGCTGGAGATCGTCGACATCTGGACCTTTGCGCGCGACACGGGTTCGCGCGATCCCAACTGGCAACTTGTCGCGACCCGCAGCCCGAACTGAGCCGCGCCCTGCTCTAGGTCGCGCGCTTGTCAGTTTGGCGGCGGTGCTGCTTGTCACCGCATGCACCTCGCGGGCACCTGACGACGCTATCGACGAAACGCCCGTCATGACACTTGTGCCGGCCGGCTTCGCCGAGGTGCCGGGGTGGGCGAACGACGATCAAGAAGGCGCGCTCGTCGCGTTTCTGATTTCCTGCGCCAGGCTGGAGACATTGCCCGGCGACCGCGCCATGGGCGCGCTTCCCGCCGCCGGCGTGGTCGGCGACTGGCTGCCGGCATGCCGTGCCGCGAGGAACGTTCCCGATGGCGGCGCGCGGCAGTTCTTCGAGACCTGGTTCCGGCCCTGGGCCGTCGACGACCGTGGCGGCGACCAGGGTTTGATGACCGGCTATTACGAGCCGCTGTTGCAGGGTTCGCTGGTGCCCGACGCGACCCATGCCTATCCGCTCTACGCCAAACCCGACGATATCATCACCGTCGACCTCGGTGCGTTTGCCGAGGATCTGGACGGCCGCAGCATCTCCGGCCAGCTCGATGGCGGCACGCTCATCCCCTATCACGACCGCGCGGCGATCGACGACGGCGCGCTTGATGCGCGCGATCTGGAAATCGTCTGGGTCGATGATCCCATCGCGGCGTTCTTCCTGCACATCCAAGGATCGGGCCGGGTTCAGCTTAGCGACGGCACGCAGTTGCGCGTCGGTTATGCCGGTCAGAACGGCCGGCCCTATTTCGCCATCGGCCGCGACCTCGTCGCGCGCGGCGAACTGACCAAGGAAGAGGTCTCGCTGCAATCGATCCGCGACTGGCTTAAAGCCAATCCGGCCGAGGCGGCGGCGGTCATGGAGAAGAACCCGTCCTATATCTTTTTCCGCGTGCTCGACGGTGCCGGTCCCATCGGTGCGCAGGGCGTGCCGCTGACGCCGGAACGCAGCCTTGCCGTCGACCGCGATTACGTGCCGCTCGGTCTGCCGGTCTGGCTCGAGACGACATTGCCCGACGACACGCCCTATCGCCGTTTGATGATCGCGCAGGATACGGGCGGTGCGATCAACGGTCCGATCCGCGGCGACGTTTTCTTCGGCGCCGGCCAGCGTGCCGAGGATCTGGCCGGACACATGAAACAGGACGGCCGGTTCTGGCTGCTGCTGCCCAGCCTGGTACCGTCCGGCGAGTTCGCCGCCACGATCCCATGACCGGGCCATGACCGCGCCATGACCCCGATGGCGGCGCCCCATGTCGCGCTCTTCGTTTCCTGCCTCGTCGACCTGATGCGCCCGACCGTCGGCTTTGCCGCGGTCAAGCTGTTGCAGGACGCCGGTTGCACGGTCGACGTGCCGCAGCAGACCTGCTGCGGCCAGCCGGCCTACAACTCAGGCGACCGCACCAACGCCAGAAAGGTCGCGCGCGGCCTGCTGCGGCAGTTTGAGGGCTACGACTACATCGTCGTGCCGTCCGGCTCGTGCGCCGGCATGTTGGCCCACGATCTCGTCGATCTTTTCGATGGCAGCGATGACGCCGCGTTGGCGGCAGATGTTGCCGGGCGCACCCACGAGTTAACGTCGTTCCTGGTCGACACTCTGGGCGTCTCAGGCGTCTCGGCGTCCTATGACGGGATCGTCACCTACCACGACAGCTGCTCGTCGCTGCGCGCGATGCAGGTGCGCGACCAGCCGCGCCGTCTGCTGGCCAGCGTCGATGGTCTGACACTGCGTGAAGCCCAGGACCATGAGGTCTGCTGCGGCTTCGGCGGCACCTTCTGCGTCAAGTATCCAGCCGTCTCGTCGGCCATGGCGGCCGACAAGGCGGACCGCCTGGCCGAGACCGGCGCCGATACGGTGCTGGCGGGCGACCTCGGCTGCCTGATGAACATCGCCGGTATCCTGAAACGACGGGGATCGCCAATCCGCGTGCGCCATGTCGCCGAAGTATTGGCCGGCATGACCGACACCCCGGCGATCGGCGACGGCAGGCTGGCCTGATGGAACGCTCCGCCCGCGCCTTCAACCACAACGCCCACAAAGCGTTGGCCGACGGCGTGCTGCAAGACAATCTGGTCAAGCTCAAGGGCAACTTCCTGGCACGCCGTACGCGCGCGCGCGAAAGCCTGCCGGAGTTCGATCTTCTGCGCGACGAGGCGAAGGCGATCAAGGACCACACGCTGGCCCATCTCGATCTCTACCTCGAAGCGTTCGAGCAACAGGTAGCCGCGACCGGCGGCCAGGTCCATTGGGCGCGCGATGCCGCGGAGGCACGCGCGATCGTCTTGGAGATTTGCCGGTCCGAAGGCGCGCGCACGGTCACCAAGGGCAAATCGATGATCGCCGAGGAGATCGATCTCAATCCCTATCTCGAAGCCCACGGCATCGAGCCGGTCGAGACCGATCTCGGCGAATACATCATCCAGCTCGCCGACGAACCACCCAGCCACATCATCGCGCCGGCGATCCATAAGAACCGCCAGCAGGTCGCCGAACTGTTCGCCGACAACCACGCGCATCTCGACGGCCGCCTGCTCGACGATATCGACGACATGCTGGCCGATGCGCGCAAGGTTCTGCGCGAGCGGTTTCTGAAAGCCGATATCGGCATAACCGGCGCCAACTTCCTGGTCGCCGAAACCGGCCAGACGGTCATCGTCACCAACGAAGGCAACGGCGATCTGACCCAGCTCTTGCCGCGCGTCCATATCGCGCTGGCGTCGATCGAGAAGGCCGTGCCGACGCTTGAGGACGTCACCACGATCCTGCGCGTGCTCGCCCGTTCGGCGACCGGCCAGGAGATGGCGTCCTACACGACCTTTTCTGCGGGCGGGCGGCGCGCCGGCGAGACCGACGGGCCGGAGGCCTTTCACGTGGTTATCGTCGACAACGGGCGCTCGGCGATGCTGGGTGGCGAGGTCCAGGACATGCTGCGCTGCATACGCTGCGGCTGCTGCCTCAACGCCTGCCCGGTCTACGGCAAGCTGGGCGGCCACGTTTACGGCACGACCTATTCGGGACCCATGGGCTCGGTCCTGTCGCCGTCGTTGTTCGGCATCGAGGAGATGCACCACTTGCCCAACGCGTCGACCTTGTGCGGGCGCTGCGAGGACGTCTGCCCGATGCGCATCCCGATCCCGCGCATGCTGCGCTATTGGCGCGACCAGCAGACAGAGCGCGGCCTGGCGCCGCCGGCGGCACGGTGGGGGCTTAATCTGTGGAGCGCCTTCGCCAGCCGCCCGGCGCTTTACCGGAGCTTGATGCGGATCGGCGTCGGTGTGCTGGGGCGCCTGGGCCGTCGCCATGGCCGGTTCGCCAATCTGCCGCTGGCCAGCGGATGGACGCGCGCACGAGAGATGCCGGCGCCGGAAGGACAAACCTTCCAGGACCGCTGGCAACGGGGCGAGCGGCCATGAGCGGCGCGCGCGAAGCGGTACTGGGCCGCGTGCGCGAGCGGCTCGCGCGCTCGCCGGACGAGGAAACGCGAGCCCGCCGCGACGTTGCCGACAGGCTCGCCGGCCAACGGCGCGGTACCCAGCCGGCGCGCATCGACCGCGACCGGCCGGGCCTGGAGGCGCTGTTTGTTGAGAAGGCCGAGACCGTCGACGCCACCGTGGTCCTCGTCGAAAAGGCCCAGGATGTGCCGGACGCGGTAGCGGGCTACCTGCGCGACCACAACCTGCCGGCCAAGGCGGCGGTCGCGCCCCATGCGGCGCTCGACGCCATGCCGTGGCAGGGCTCGGCGCTCACCCTGTCGCGCCGGAGGGCGCAGGGTGAGCGCCGAGCCCTGCCACGGCATGGCGTCGAGCGCCGCATGGGGCGCGACCGCCGCCTTGGCCGGCAGGTTGTGGTCGCGCAGGTAG
>JANQGO010000182.1 GCA_028277285.1 Alphaproteobacteria bacterium
GCCGCGCGGTAGAGCAGGTAGTTCTCGACGGTCTCGCGCGGGGTCAGGCTGTTGCCGGAGAATGAAATCCGGTAACGATTGGTTTCAAGCGCCTGCTCGGCATAGCCGTTGCCGTCGACGGCCGGCTGATAGGGCGTCGGGGTGCCGCACGCCGCCACACCCAACACCAGGACCAGACTTGCGATGCGCATCAAGGGTCTCACGTTCACCTCGCTCGAAGGCCTGCGGGACATCCTCATGCATCAGTATATAGGGTGCCTGGCGTATGCCTCAAACGGCCGGTCGGGGCGTGTCGCCGTGCGGACGCGCCCGTCAGGTTGGCATCGAAACATTGTGCATTCATGCGCTGATCTACCTATAACCATGATTCTTGCCGATTAGGCGACAAGCCATCAGCAAATTGGCGTGAAACCTGTTTTCGGCACGGCCGGATCGTTCGCGAGATGACTTGTATGAGGAGGATGGAATGAAGGGTGACAAGAAAGTCATTCAGATACTCAACGCGGTGCTGAAGAACGAGCTCACCGCCATCAATCAGTACTTTCTGCATTCGCGGATGCTCAAGGACTGGGGCATCGGCAGGTTGGCCGAATACGAGTACGACGAATCGATCGACGAGATGAAGCACGCCGACCGCCTGGTCGAGCGGATCCTGTTCCTGGACGGCCTGCCCAACCTGCAGGATCTGGGCAAGCTGATGATCGGCGAGGGCGTGAAGGAGATCCTGGAATGCGATCTCAAGCTCGAGCAGCAGGCGATCCCGGCGCTGCGTGACGGCATCGCCCATTGCGAGAAGGTCGGCGACTATGTGACGCGGCACCTGCTGCGCGAGATCCTCGGCAGCGAGGAAGAGCATGTCGACTTCCTGGAGACCCAGTTCGACATGATCGAACGCATGGGCATGGAGAACTACATCCAGCTACAGAGCAAGCCGGCCGAGGATTGACGCCCCTTACCTAGCGGGAGGGGGCACGCGCGGGCGGCAGACCCGATCCAACCGGCCTCTCCCGGCCAGAACGCGGCTGATCCACGGGAACCAGCCGGGGCGTTAACGACGCACGCGCCGACACCGGTGCCGCCGATGGCGCGCCCATGATCCGGCGTAGCCGACGGGCCGCCAGCAGGATATCGCTCGGCTTCAGCGCCGGCCAGCAGTACATCTGCGTCCCGGCCTCAACCCACGGCCCGGGCCGGATAGACCATCGCCGGCGCCTCGGCACCGCCGTGGCCGTGCACGCGGTCGATCAGATCCTGGGCGGCCGCGAGGCACTGGCCGCAATTGGGACCGTCGCCCAGCGCGTCATAGGCCTTTCTGGCGCAGCGGATGCCGGATCTCGCCATGTCCCGGATCTCGGCATCGCGGTAGCCGTTGCAGATGCAGACGTACATTCACATCTCCTGTAAGCTTAATTTGGCAGATGTGCGAATGATTGTCAATTTCACGATAGGGTAAACAAGCTTAAGAATTCCTATCCGCGGTCTCCATCAGCCGTGCCGCCGCCACGGCCGGTCACCAGCGGTAGCGCAGGCTGGCGGTCACGGTCTGGTCGATGCCGTAGAAGCAGGCATTGGGGCTGGAACACGAGGCCACGTGCCGGTTGTCGAACAGGTTCGCGGCGTTCACCGCGAGGGTGACGTTGCCCCAGTCATAATGGATGGCCGCGTCGACCAGGACATAATCGTCGACTTCCAGCGTGTTCGCCGCGTCGGCGAACGTCGTGCCCTTGTAGCGCAGGCCGGCGCCGAAACCCAATCCGCTCAGCGGACCGGTCCGGATGGTGTAGTCGGCCCAGACGGACGCCAGGTGCCGCGGCACCGTCGTCGGCCGGTTGCCTTCGTCGCCCCTGTTGCTCTCGGTGATGTCGACGTCCTGATAGCTGTAGCTGCCGATCACGTCGAGGCCGATATCGAAGCTGGCGACCGCTTTTACCTCGACGCCACGGGACCGCACTTCGCCCGTCTGGATCGTGTTGATGGCGTTGTCCGGGTCCGGCGTGCGCACGTTCTGGCGCGTCAGATGAAACGCCGAGATGGTGATGAAGCTGTTCCAGCCGGGCGGCTGATACTTGGCGCCGACCTCGAACTGCTCGCCCGTTTCCGGCTCGAAGGCGTCGCCGACCGCGTTCGTGCCGACGATTGGCAGGAAGGATTCGGCATAACTGGCATAGGGCGCGAGGCCCATGTCGAACAGGTGGACGATGCCGGCCCGCCAGGTGAATTCGCTGTCGTCCTGCTCGGCCTTGGTGCCGTTGAGCAGGTTGTCGCGGTCCGAGGACACGAAATCCTGCCGGCCGCCCAGCGTCAGCACCCAGGAATCGTCGAACCGCAATTGCTCCTGGGCATAGATGCCGATCTGCTGCTGCACGGTCTTGTTGTTGGTGCTGACGGACGGCGTCGGTATGTCGGCGCCATAGCTCGGATCGAAGATATCGATGTCCGGCGCCGCGCCGAAGCGTTGCCGGTCGACCAGGTCGTAATACTGATAGTCCAGCCCGACCAGCACGGCGTGACTGGCGGGCCCGGTGGTGAATTCGACCTGCGCCTGGTTGTCGATCGCGAACAGATCGGTCTCGCCCTCGGCGGTAAAGGCGAACC
>JANQGO010000209.1 GCA_028277285.1 Alphaproteobacteria bacterium
GAATGATCGGCGCCAGCCCACTCCCCCACCCGACCACCCCGAGGATGCTGCCATGGGTGGTCGGGTGGGGGAGTGGGCTGGTGATGCCAGCTAAACTGAGAGTCCACTAGCTCACCACTCGCCGGTGTTCTCCATCGATGCCCAGGGCTCCTGGGACGGCAAGGCGTCGCCCTTTTGCAGGAGTTCGATCGAGATGTTGTCGGGCGAGCGCACGAAGGCCATGTGGCCGTCGCGGGGCGGGCGGTTGATGGTGACGCCGGCATCCATCAGCTTCTGACACAGGCCATAGATGTCATCGACCTCGTAGGCCAGATGGCCGAAGTTCCGGCCGCCGTCATAGGCCTCGGGGTCCCAGTTATAGGTCAACTCCACCTGGGCATCCTCGTTCTCGTCTGCACCCAGAAAGACCAGGGTGAAGCGGCCCTTTTCATTTTCGTAGCGGTCGATCTCGCGCAGGCCCAGCTTGTTGCAGTAAAAGTCGAGGGATTGGTCGAGGTCGGTGACGCGAACCATGGTGTGGAGGTAACGCATGGAAGTCCTTTCCGTCAGATGAGAAGGGCAGCCACGGCCGCCACGGCCAACAAGGCGATGATGACCATCGCGGTGAGGCGGCCGTTCCCGGCTGCCTTCGGCCGCCGGTTGTCATTGGCCGCTGGTGCGATGCGCATCAGCCGGCGGGTCGTGCGATCCGGTGTCCGGTAGGCTTCGTTTTGCCGTTGTATCGGCTTGGGCGACATGGTCGTTGGTCAGCTCCGCTGGTCGATAGACACGAAGTCGCGGCGCGCAGGGCCTGTGTAGATCTGGCGTGGGCGCCCGATCTTCTGCGAGGGATCTTCGATCATCTCGCTCCACTGGGCAATCCAGCCGACGGTCCGGGCCACGGCGAAAACGGCGGTGAACAGGCGGCGCGGAATGCCCATGGCGCGCAGGATAATGCCGGAGTAGAAGTCGACATTGGGATAGAGATTGCGTTCGACGAAGTACTCGTCCTGCAGCGCGATCTTTTCCAGCTCCAACGCGATCTTCAGCAACGGTTCGTCGTGGACACCCAGTTCGTCGAGCACCTCATGGCAGGTCTCGCGCATGATCTTGGCGCGGGGATCGTAGTTCTTGTAGACCCGGTGGCCGAAACCCATCAGCCGGAACGGGTCGTCCTTGTCCTTGGCGCGGTCAATGAACTCGGGGATGCGATCGTGGCTGTCGATCTCTTCCAGCATCTTGAGCACCGCTTCGTTGGCGCCGCCATGGGCGGGCCCCCAGAGGCTCGCAATGCCCGCGGCGGTGCAGGCAAACGGGTTGGCGCCCGATGAGCCGGCCAGCCGCACGGTCGAGGTCGAGGCGTTCTGCTCATGATCGGCGTGCAGGATCAAGATCAGGTCCATGGCCTTGGCCAGGATCGGGTTGACCCGGTAGGGCTCGCACGGCACCGCGAACATCATGTGCAGGAAGTTCTCGGCATAGTTCAGGTCGTTGCGCGGATAGATGAACGGCTGACCGATCGAGAACTTGAACGCCATGGCCGCGATCGTCGGCATCTTGGCGATCAGGCGATAGGACGCCACCATGCGCTGGTAGGGATCCTCGATATCGCTGCTGTCGTGATAGAAGGCCGACAGCGCGCCGACCACGCCGACCATGACGGCCATGGGGTGGGCGTCGCGGCGGAAGCCGCGGAAGAACAGGTTGACCTGTTCGTGCACCATCGTGTGGTAGGTCACGTCGTTGCTGAACTTGGCACTCTGTTCGGCATTTGGCAGTTCGCCGTAGAGCAGGAGGTAACAGACCTCCAGAAAATCCGAGCTTTCGGCAAGCTGTTCAATCGGATAGCCGCGGTACAGCAACTCCCCCTTGTCACCGTCAATAAAGGTGATGCGCGACTCGCAACTGGCGGTTGACGTGTAACCGGGGTCATAGGTGAACATGCCGGTGCCGCCATAAAGCGTCCGGATATCGATGACGTCGGGTCCAATGGTCCCGGAAAGCACCGGCAATTCGATCGGCTCGGCGTTGGATCCCGCCTCGGCCAGCGTCACGGTATCTTTCTGCTGGGGACCATTTGCGGTCGCGGCAGCGTCGGTCTGCGTCATGCAACGCTCCTTTGTCGCGGCAGGATGAGGAAAGCCGGAAGGCCACCATGATGGGGCCCGCCGTTCTGTTATCAATCTAGTCGTTATAGTCCAAAGGAGCAAATCTCAGGCGATGAAATTGCCGTCACAGAAGTGACGTCAAGGCCAGGCGTCGCGCAGACGCGCCAAGCACTCGTCACGGCCAAAAATCGCCAGCACGTCAAAAACCGGTGGCGACACCGACCGCCCGGTCAAGGCCGCGCGCAGGGGCTGCGCTGCCTTACCCAGACCGAGCCCGTTTTCCTCGGCAAACTGCCGCACCAGCGCCTCCAGATCCGCCGCCTGCCAGGAAGCTGTATCCGCCAGCGCGTCGATCAGGCGGCCCATCAGCTCCGCGTCCGCACCGGCCAGGGCCTTGGCCGCCTTCGGTTCGATTTCGAAGGGCCGAGACTGGAAGAAAAAGAGCGCGTTATCAGCAAGTTCGACAAGGGTCTTCACACGTTCCTGCAGGGTCGGTATGACGGCGAGAAGCCGTTCTTCCGCCGCCGCATCGAAGGTGTTTCCGAGACACTGCTCGATCATCGGCCGGACCAGACCGGCCAGATGCTGCGGCGTCGCCGCCTTGATGTAGTGAAGATTGAGCGAGGTGAGTTTGGCGATATCGAAACGGGCCGGCGAACGGCCGATACCGGGCAGGTCGAACCATTCGATCGCCTGATCTCGCGAAATGATCTCGTCGTCGCCGTGTGACCAGCCAAGGCGCAACAAATAGTTGCAAAGCGCCTCCGGCAGAAAGCCCTCGTCGCGGTAGCTTTCTGCGCCCAGCGCGCCGTGGCGCTTGGAGAGTTTGGCGCCGTCGGGGCCGTGGATCAGCGGCACATGGGCGAACTCGGGCACCGGCCAGTCCATCGCCTGATAGATTTGCGTCTGGCGCGCCGCATTGGTCAGGTGATCGTCGCCGCGCACGATGTGGGTGATGCCGCTGTCATGGTCGTCGACCACGACGGCGAGCATATAGGTCGGCGTGCCGTTGGCGCGCAGCAGGACCATGTCATCCAGCTGTTGGTTGGCGATCCGGATTTCGCCTTGCACGTGGTCACGGATGACGGTTTCGCCCTCGCGCGGCGCCTTCAGCCGGACAACCGGGTCGACGCCGGCAGGCGCCTCGGCGGGGTCGCGGTCGCGCCAGCGCCCGTCATAGATCGGCGGCCGGCCCTCGGCGCGTGCCTGTTCGCGCATTTCGGTCAACTCTTCGGGGCTAGCGTAGCACAGATAGGCGTAACCGGCGTCCAGCATGGCGTGCGCGACTTCCGTATGCCGATCCTGGCGGTGCGACTGAAAGATCGGTTCCTCGTCCCAGTCGAGGCCGAGCCAGGTCAAACTGTCGAAGATCGCCGCGATGGCGGCCTCGGTGGAACGTTCGCGGTCGGTGTCTTCGATGCGCAGCAGGAAGCGGCCGTTGTTATGGCGCGCGTAGAGCCAATTGAAGAGGGCAGTTCGGGCACCGCCGATATGCAGAAAACCGGTCGGCGAGGGGGCGAAACGGGTGACCACGGACATGGCAAGAGACCTGCTGGGAGCGTTGGGGCGCCTGTTTAGCAATCCAGGAGCGAGAACCCAAGGCTGCAACAGTACACGAACCCTTCCTGCAGCCCTGCCGTGCGCTAAGATGGGGTCATGCACGCGTTCTGTGTCCTGGGATCCCGGCTTGGCCGGTCGCTGGCCGGTGAACGGGACCGCTGGATCCTCTGGTCGCCGGTCGCTGTGTTGTCCGGGATTCTCGTCTACTTCTGGCTCCCTGCGGAACCTTGGCCCTGGCTCGGGCTCGGTGTACTTGTCGCGGCGGCCGTTGCCTGTCTGGTCGTCAAGGCGGGTGTTCTGCGCGTCCTTTTCCTGGCCATTGGCCTCGCGGCATCAGGTTTTGCCCTGTCGCAGCTATCGACGTATCTCGTTGCTGCGCCTGTCTTGCTTGACGAGATCGGCCCCAGGCCGGTCTCCGGCGTGATCGAGTCCGTTGAAACCGGCAAGTCGGGGACGCGCATCGTTCTGTCGTCGGTGACGATCGCCGGTCTGGATCCGTCCGAAACACCCGGGCGTGTCCGTATTGTCGTGCGCACCCACGGCGATCGGCCGGTGCCCGGCTTGAGCGCCAGCATTCTGGCGGTCCTGAAGCCGCCGTCGCCGCCGACATGGCCCGGCGGGTTCGATTTTGCCCGCCGGTCGTTCTTTCAGGGGATCGGCGGTATCGGCTACGCGGTCGGACCGCTGCAGCTCGACGATACAGGCAACAGTACGGGTGGATGGCGTACCTGGGTCGAAGGCGTGCGCCAGGGAGCGACCGACCGGATCCTGGCGGCGCTCGATCCACCGACCGGCGCGGTCGCCGCCGCCTTGCTGACCGGTCAGCGTTACGCGGTGCCGGAAGAGACCTACGAATCCATCCGCCGCGCCGGTCTGGCGCATC
>JANQGO010000254.1 GCA_028277285.1 Alphaproteobacteria bacterium
GCCGGGTCGACGGCCGCCGAGGCAGAACCGGCCGCTGCGGAGCCTTCGAGCGAGGAAAAGGGCAGTAGTTCCGCGGACGATGAACTGGCCAAGTTCGCCGATCGCGTGCTCGTCACCATGACCGCGCTGGTCGACGCGATGGTGTCGGCCTCGTCGGATGGCATGCGCGCCCTCGACGATGATCTCGTCAAGCTGGACAGTGCCGCCGGCGAGCTCGGCCTGCACGGGTTCCGCCGTCGTGTGCGCGGATTGAGCCGGGCCGTGCACCGCGATGGTCCGGGTGTCGCCCTGTTGCGCGACACCGCGGTCAGTCTGGCCACCTTGGAAGAGTTGACGGGTCGCGACGCCGGCCGTCACGTCTTGCTGGACATGGTCGCGCAACGTGGCGCGGGCGACATCGGCAAGCTGTGCGCCAGGGCCGCGGCTCTGTTCAGTGGTGAAGCGCGCGATGACGATCCCGATGCGGCCGCGCTCGCCATGGAGGCGATCGCCGATCACACCGATCTGCTGGAACTGGCGCATAGCGGGCGTGTGGCGCGGCTCTGCGCCGACGTTCTGCGGCGCGGCGCGATCAGCAACGAGTTGAAGGAACTGATGATGGACGCGGCCGAAGCGATCGCCGCGACCATTGCGTTGGAGCCGCCCGGCGATCTGCCGGAATCGAAGGCCGACGAACTGATCAAGGCGCTGCGCGGCGCCTCCGACGGCCTGGTCGATCCGGTTCTCGGCGACCGGCTGCAGGCACTTGGGGTCGACATGGCGCTTCTGGCGTTGCTGCCCGGCGATGCGTCCGAGCGCCTTCGTGCCGCCGCCGACGATCCGAACATTCAGCTGGTTGAACTGGATGCGCAGCTTGAGAGCGACGCGCAGTTCGCCGATCAGCTGGCCGCGTGGATCCCTGAGCATGGTGATCTGATCGGCAGCCGCATCGTCGATGTGGATGGCCAGCCGGCAACACGGTTGCTGATCGCCATGCGCACGCCCGAGGATGACCTGGCCGAAGCCCTGTCGACGATCGATCCGACACAGTCGTTGACCGCGTTTCACATCTGCGATGGCCGCGAGCGGCAGGCGCGGCGGCCCAAGACCGAGGCGCGTCAAGGCGATCACGTCGTACGGGTGACCGGCCAGGCGCTTGACTCGTTCATGAACCGCATCGGCGATCTCGTCCACATTCAGGCGGGTTACGAGCACGCGACCGGCAGGGCGGATCTGATGCCGACATTGATGAATGTGTTGCGTCAGGCGGACGAGGCGGGAGTGGACTGCGGCGATCTGCTCAGCCGGTTCGAGCAGTGGAATGGCCGTCTGACCACTCTGACCGAGGATCTCGCACGTACGTTGAAGCTGTTGCAGGGCGATGCGCTCGATTTGCGCGTGGTGCCGGTCGACGCCCTGCTACAGCGGTTCCCGCGGGTCGCGCGCGATCTGGCGCGTCGCCACGACAAGGACGTCCGCGTCCTCGTCGAAAGCCGCGATGCGCGGATCGACAAGGGCATGGTCGATATTCTCTCCGACCCGCTGAACCACATGATCCGCAACGCGGTCGATCATGGCATCGAGCAGCCCGAGGAGCGGCGCGCGCTGGGCAAGCCGGAACAGGCGACGATTGCCCTTTCGGCCGAACAGCGCGGAGACCGTGTCATTATCGAAATCAGCGATGACGGGCGTGGCATCGATCTGGATCAGATCCGCGCGCGGGCCGTCGAGTTGGGCCTGGCAAGCCAGGAGGTCGTCGCCGACATGGCGGACGACGATGTCAGCCGCCTGCTGTTTGCGCCCGGTTTCTCGACCGCGAAAGCGGTGACGGAAACCTCGGGCCGCGGTGTGGGGATGGACGTGGTCGTCCGCGCAATCGTCCGGTTGGGCGGCGCGATACGGGTGCGCACCAGCTTGGGCAGGGGCACCCGGTTCATCATGGACCTGCCGCTTTCGGCGGCCATTCAAACGACGGTCGTCGTGCAGCAGGGCGATCAGGTCTTCGCCATCCCCGAACGGTTTGTTCATCAGGTTACGAGCCCCCATGCGCCAGACGAACGCGTTGGCGCGGGCCAGGAGACACCGCTGCCGATCGTTGGTCTGGGCGATCTCCTTAATGTGCCGTCGACAAACGCCGTCAATGGCGAGCACCGTGTTGTGGTGCTGGCATTGGGTCAGCGCCGGCTTGGTATTGGTGTCGACCGTGTCATCAACCGCCGGGACATCTACGTCAAGGAGAGCCATCCCGGCATCGCGTCGATCCCGGGCATCGGCGGCGTCTCGACGCTGGGCGACGGACGCATCGTCTTGATCCTGGATCCCGACGGCTTGATGCGTCTGGCATTCTCCGGACCGACCGCGACGCCGCATTAGAGCAGCCGCGAGGTACGTGGAAACGGTCTCGACCTATTCCAGTCCTCGCATGCCGGACAAGCGCAGCGCCGATCCGGCATCCAAGGACACCTGATCCCGCATACCGGGCGCCGCCTGTGTTCATGGCCACCGGGTCAAGCCCGGTGCGCAAGGAGGCAAGGGATCGGCATCGATCCCGCCTAACCTAGGGATACTCTAGCTAATCACAGGCCGGACCTTGTTGAGGGCCGACTGTGTTTCGCGGCATAGCGTCTCAAGCTCGCTCACCATCGGCGCGAATCCCTCGATCGGCGCTTCCTGCCGGATACCGTCTTCGATGGCGATGGTGGCGTCGCTGATGCCGTGTAATCCCAGATTCAGCGCACTGCCCTTCAGGCGATGGGCGAGTTGCCTCAGGCCGTCGCGGTCGCCGGCGTCGATGGCGCCCGACATCTCATCCAGCGTTTCCTTCCAGGACGTGTCGAAGAGGTCGAACAGTTCAACAAGTTTGTCGGAACCGATGGTCTCGGTCAGACCGTCGATGGTCGACCAGTCGATGCCGCCAACGACAGCGGTGGGCTTGGGGCTGCCGGCCGCGGGGCCCGGCAGATCGGCGACATCCAGAATAGCCTTGTTCAGCCGGCCGGGATCGATTGGCTTGGCCAGAACGTCGTTCATGCCCGCGGCCAGGCATGTCTGAACGTCCTCCGGCATGGCGTTGGCGGTCAGCGCGACGATCGGTGTGTTGGCCTTCTCGACATCGTCCAGCGCGCGAATGCGGCGCGTCGCCTCATGTCCGTCCATGCCCGGAAGCTGTATGTCCATCAACACCAGGTCGAACGCCTCGCGCTTCACCTGATCGATGGCGCTCTGGCCGTCGGCGACGACGCTGACATCGTGATTGTCGCGCGCAAGCATGCCCAGGGCGACCTTCTGGTTGATCTCGTTGTCTTCGACCAACAGAACCTTCAGGCGCGGGACGTCGGCGACGGTGGCGCGAACCGCTCTGGGTGATGAGGCGCGTTTGGGGTCGCCCTTGTGCAGCGTGACCTTGAACCAGAAGTGACTGCCGGCGCCAGGCGTGCTGTCGACGCCGATGGTGCCGCCCATCGCCTCGACGATACGCCGACAGATCGCCAAACCCAGACCGGTGCCGCCGAAGCGGCGCGAGATCGAGGGGTCGACCTGGTAGAACTCGGTGAACAGTTTGCTGCGGACGTCTTCCGGTACGCCGATGCCGCTGTCGGTGACCGAAAACATCAACGTGACGTCGTCACCGGTCTCGCCCTGTTGCTCGACAGAGACGACGACGGAACCCTGTTCGGTGAACTTGATCGCGTTGCCGATCAGGTTCAGCAAGACCTGCCGCAGCCGTCCGGCATCGCCGACCACGACCTCATGCACGTCGTCAGCGATCTGGCTGCTGAGATCCAGGTCCTTTTCGCCGGCGCGCGCGGACATCAACATCATCATGCTGTCGACAAGACGACGTATGTCGACATCGCTCTCTTCGAGCTTCAGTCCGCCCGCCTCGAACTTGGAGAGATCGAGGACCTCGTTGAGGATCGTCAGCAGGGCCTCGCCGGAATACTGAATCGTGTCGACAAACTCGCGCTGGCGCGCCTCAAGTCCGGTGTCGCCAAGCATGTGGGCCATGCCCAGAATGCCGTTCAGCGGCGTGCGGATCTCGTGACTGACCATGGCCAGGAAGTCCGTCTTGGTCTGGGCGATATGCTGCGCGCGGTCACGTTCGCCCGTCAGCAGCAGCTCGGCTTCCTTCTGTTCGGAGATGTCATAGACCCAGCACAGAACGGCCGTGGCGTCTTCGTAACGTATCTCCTCGCCGGTTACCTGCGCCCAAAGGTTCGAGCCGTCATTGCGGCGGAAACGGACCTCCAGGCGCTCGACGCCCTTGCGCGCGCGTTCGACCAGGTCGGTCGGCTCGATGAAGAAGTCGGCGAGGTGACGCCCGGCAATCGCGCCGGTCGTCGCCAGGAACAGCTCGGCGAGCCGACGGTTGGCGAACTGGATAATGCCGTCATTGCCGATAATCGCGACACCCGTCGGGCTTGCCTCCAGCAGGCGGCGCAACCGCTGTTCGCTTGCCGTCAACTCGTCGGCCAACCGGCTCAGTGTGGCCGCCTGATCCTTCAGATACCGCTCGCGGTGGACGGCGTCGGAGACATCAAAAATCTGCAAGAGGCAGTATCGCCCGGCGACCGTGTCGAGCGGCTTGATCACCGCCTGATGCTCGATGGCGCCGCCGCGCTTGCCTTTCGCCGTTCTATGAAACAGTGGAAACAGCGTCGGGTTCAGCGCGCGCGACAGGACCGATGCCTGGCGATCCTCCAGCGCCGCGGCGATCGCGCGGTCAACGCGCCGCAACTGGGCGTCGGGAAAGAGCTGACTGAGTTTCTGGCCCTGTGCCTCACCGGCCGCGATGTCGCTGGCACTGACCATCCAGTCGTTCCAGAAGACGATGTTGCCGCTGTCGTCAAGCAGGGCGACACCGTTGTCGCAGCGGCCCAGTGCCGCGCCGAACAGGTCGACGGCCTCCAGATTGTTCTCCAGCTCAGCGCGCGGGCTTGCCATTCACTGCCTCAGTGCAGGCTCTCCATCAAACGGCTGGCGGCCTCGCGAAAGGCCTTTACCGAGTCGATGTTCAACACGAAGGTGACGTAGCCTTCGATTTCACCACCTCTGACACGAAAATCGACTTTGACGATCAGAACCAGGTCATATCCGCTGGTTTGGTTCAGAAGTTCCGCGCTATCGCCGAGCGAAAAGCGCGGCAAGGACGTCGCGACCTCGCGATCGAGCAGGTCGCCGAAGCTGCTCAAGCAGGCATTCAGCACGATGTTGCCGATTTCCGTCAGCGCCTCGCGCTCCAGCTCGGTCAGGGTCTCGACCGGTTCGTCGCCGCCCAGAACGCTCTGCGCGAGTTTGAGGCTGCTCGCCTCCTGAAACATCAGCAAGGCCGATCCGTCGAAAGGACCGGAGAAATCCTGGCTGATCATGCTGATATTGGTGCCGAAACGATCACGCAAGAAGTCGGCCGCGTGATCGACCGGCAGGATGACGCAGTAAGGGACCGTAAACTCGATGGGCGTGTCCAGCAGCTCGCTGAGCGCGTTGGCGGCTTTGCCCGCACCGATATTGAAAATCTCGGTAAAGGCATCGCTCTCATCCGCCGTGAAGTACTGCGTCATCGGCTCAGTCGCCAAGCTCCGCCAGCAAGTCAGAGATCTTCTCTTCGTTGACGGGTTTGGCAATGAACCGGCAGCCCAGCGCCTCCGCCTGTTCGCGGATCGATACCTGAATGTTCGCGGTCAACAAGGTCAGGCTCGCCTGCGGCGCGACGTCACGCAGTTGGCGCGCCAGATCGAGCCCGTCCATGCCCGGCATGTTGTGGTCGATGATGACGTGGTCGGGGATGTTTTTTTCGATGGAAAGAAACGCCTCGTCCGCGCTTTCCGCCTCCTCGATCTGGGCTTGCGGCCAGCGCTCGACAATCAGGTTGGTCACCATAAGCCGGGCGAGTTTGCTATCGTCGACAACCAGAATCGAAGAACCCATTACCCCTCCACGACGTCACCAGGCACCGCCAGGCTCAAACAGACCTCTGCTATGGCCTGCAGCCCCCGCCGCCAAGTCGGACGTTCGTCGATCACGGATGGGCAAGTAATAGCCGAGCGAGGGGGGAGCCGCCATGCGATCAGGTAAGTCTAGCACGGAAACTTGCTGGAAGGCTTGTCTGAATGTTTGACTGTTACTGTATGTCTTGCGGTGGCGGGTCCGCCGTTGCGAGGCTCATGTGGTGGCGTTGCCGGAACTTTTCGCGGCTTATTCTGACCCGCACGGCAAACACGAGAAGCATCACGGATACCGCCGCCAGAATGGCCATGTCCCAGCCCAGCGGTATGTCGCCACTGCCTTCGAACTGGCCGAACGCCGACACCAGACCGATGGCCGCGATATAGGGTAGAAGCCAGCCGGCGCCCCGCAGTTCAAGCCCCTGGAGGCCCGTACTGCGGTGGCGCCAGACAAAGAAAACCACGCCGACGCCCATCGCCAGCCCCAGGCTCTGCAACGTGTCCCAGCCCGACCAATAGACGATCAGTGTCGCGAAGATGAACGCCAGGCCGGCCAGCACAGGCGCGGCCGGCAGCCGAAACCAGCGTTCCTGATTGGGCGCCAGGCGGCGTAGCGCCAGGAGGGCCAGGGGGCCTGAAGCCAGCGACAGGGTGATGGCCGAGGAGTTCAGCGCGACCAGCTGATGGAACGGCAGCGCGATGACGGCGACCGTCCCGACCGCCAGGTTCAGGAGCAACGCGTATAGCGGTACGCCGCGCGGCGACAGTTTCTTGAGAGTCGCGCCGAAAAACCCGTTGTTCGCCAGGGCCATGACCAGACGCCCGTTGGAGCCGGTGGCGACCAGGGCCGAACCAAAAGGCGAGATGATCGCCCCACCGACGATGACGGAAACCAGCCACAGCAACGCGAGGGTCTGCGCAATCGCCGCCAGCGGACCGCCATCATGGCTGAAGGTGATCCCTTTCCAGCCGTTGGCGAGCTCCTGTTTGTCGAGGGCGCCGATGAAGGCGACCTGAAGCAGCAGGTAAATGGCAGCGCAGATGGTCAGCGCGAGGACCAGCGCGATCGGGATCGTCACCTGGGGGTTCTTGGTCTCGCCCGCCATGTCGATGGCATGGCGAAAGCCGATAAAGGCGAACACCACACCGCCGGTGGTGACCGCGGCGAACACGCCGGACAGGCCGAACGGGGCGAACCCGCCGTGATCAGAGAAGTTCGACGCATCAAACCGGCTGGCGATCAGGATGACGCCGACCACGATCGGCAGGACGATCTTGAACCAGGTCAGCGACGTGTTGACCCGCGCGAAGAAGGCGACGCCAAAGGCGTTGATAACGGTCATGACCGCCATCATCAAGACGACCAGGCCGACGCCGTAAGGCGACAGCACGATGGCATCGCGTGTCGAGTTCGCCCCGAACGCCCAGGGGAACTGGGGTCCCAGATAGTTCAGCATGATCGAGACTTCGATCGGCGCCATCACCGCATAGCCGATCCAGGCGGTCCAGCCCATGATCGCCGCGACCACGTTGCCGTGGCTGAAATAGGGGATGCGCGCCAAACCGCCAGCGACAGGCAGGATCGCTGTCACCTCGGCGAAGGTCATCGCCAGCAGCAGGACGGCAAACGCGCCGATGACCCAGGCCAGCACGGCGGCAGGTCCGGCCTGCTCGGCCGCCAGAAGCGGTGCGAACAGCCAGCCGGAACCCAGCACGCCGCCGACGGCGACGAAGGTCAGGCCAATCAGGCCAATCGACCGTTCGAGTTGCAAACGAAGCCCCCAGACGAACCATCTTGTGCCCGGAACCGTGGGAACACGTTCGGACCCGCACAAGACGACGGAGTATGGCAAACGGGCGCCGTGTTTACTATCGGTGAACACCGGCCAGGCCGAGCCACGCCGGCGGCGCTTCTCAAGGGATGCGCTGATGGCGGCATACAAGTGGAAAGTGACGGAGACTCACCTGATACAACCGATCATGGCGCAGGAGCGTTACAGGAACCCCACGCTGTCGGTTGCGTGTGTGGACCTTGAGCGCCGGTCGTGGCTAACTATCGGGCGATTCGCCGGCAAGGCCGGCCAACAGACAAGATGTTAAGGGTATTCACGCGTGACGGACGGAAACAGTCCGGCGGGTGGGCGAAAGAGGGCAATGGTCGAGAGCAGCGAGCGCGACGTCAAACTGGTTTGCCGCAACGTCTGGAAGGTCTACGGACCGGAAGCCGACGGCTTCTTTGACAACGGCAACGGCAAGGTCGCCGATACCGGTTCCCTTATCGAGGCGATCCGGGAAAGCGGTCATATCGGCGCTGCCTGCGACGTGTCGTTCGACGTCCATGTCGGCGAGATCTTCATCATCATGGGACTGTCGGGCTCGGGCAAATCGACGATGGTGCGCTGCCTGTCGCGCCTGGTCGAGCCGACGGCAGGTGAGGTTCTGCTCGATGGCGAGGATCTGCTGCGTGTCTCCAAGGACCAGTTGATCGACATTCGCCGCCACAAGATGGGCATGGTGTTCCAGAACTTCGGCCTGTTGCCGCACCTGAACGTCCTGGAGAACGTGGCCTTTCCGCTGCAGGTCCAGGGTATCGACAAGCAGGAGCGCTTGGCGCGCGCCATGGAGATGATCGAACTGGTCGGTCTTGACGGGCGCGAGGGCAGCTATCCGCGCCAGCTCTCCGGCGGTCAGCAGCAGCGCGTCGGTATCGCGCGCTCCCTGGCGGTCGAACCGGAGCTGTGGTTCCTGGACGAGCCGTTCTCCGCGCTCGACCCGTTGATCCGGCGTCAGATGCAGGACGAGTTCATGCGCCTGCAGAAGCTGCTGCACAAGACGATTGTCTTCATCACCCACGACTTCCTGGAGGCGCTGCGCTTGGGCGACCGCATCGCCATCATGAAAGATGGCAAGGTCGTGCAGATCGGCACGCCGGCGGAAGTCGTGATGACACCTGCCGATGATTATGTCGAGGAGTTCACCCAGGATGTGCCGCGTGTGAAGGTGATCACCGCCGGTGACATCATGACCCAGGCGACCAACGGGCTGGATGTCAGCCAGGCGGTGCCGCCCGACATGACGCTGGAGCACCTGATGCCGAAGTTTTCCGAGGGCCTGGATGCGATCGCGGTCGCCGACGCCGGCAGCGTGGTCGGCCAGGTTTCCCCGCAAGCCGTGCTGTCGGCGCTGGCCAGCGAAGACGAGGATGAGGCCCTGACATGAGCATCGCGACACGGGACCGCCCCGAAAGCCCGTTTGCCGGCACCGGCAAGCTCGCCGATCCCCAGCTTCTGTCATGGCTGGCCTTTGCGGTCGTCGCCATCCTGTTTCTCGTGTTCCGAGATGAGGTCGCCTGGGCGGTCCGTTACCCCAATGCCTGGGTCGTTCCGCTTGCCGGGTGGCTTGACGTGGCCATGGATTGGTTCACCGACACCTTCAAGGTGATCTTCCGGTTCATCTCCATGGTGCTGTCCTATCCCATGGAGTGGCTCGAGGGCCTGCTTCATTGGCTGCCGTGGCCGGCGACCATCGCCATCGTCGCCATCATGGCCTACGCGGCCAAGGGCTGGCGGCTATCCGCGTTCTGCGTCGCGGCGCTCGCCTACATGCTGGTGGTCGGCTATTGGGACGAGAGCATGAGCACCCTGGCGCTGGTCGGCATGTCGGTGCCGCTATCGCTGACGCTGGGCTTCACCATGGGCCTGTTGGCCTACAAGTTCCGCTGGGCGCGCCGCATCATCGAACCGCTGCTGGACGTCATGCAGACGGTGCCGACCTTCGCTTATCTGGTGCCGATCCTGATCCTGTTCGGCGTCGGCCCCGTTGTCGGTATGGTGGCGAGCGCCATCTACGCCAGCCCGCCCATGGTGCGCAACGTCATGCTGGGCCTGTCGCGCGTGCCTGCGGATGTCATCGAGTCCGGCCGCATGTCCGGCTGCAGCGAGTTCCAGCTGATGTTCATGGTGCGCGTGCCGTCGGCGCTGCCCACCATCATGGTCGGCGTCAACCAGACGATCATGGCCGCGCTCTCCATGGTGATCATCGCCGCCATCATCGGCGGTTTTGCCGATATCGGCTGGGAAGTGCTGTCGACCATGAGGAAGGCGCAGACCGGCCAGAGCCTGTTGGCCGGCATCGTGATCGTCTTGATGGCGATGATGATGGACCGCATCAGCCGCGGTTTTGCCGAACGAACCGGTGAGATCCATGTGGCGCGCAAGGGCGGCCTGTTGCAGCGTCACCCCTATCTCGTGGCGTTTGTCGTCGCGACGCTGACCGGCGTCGTTCTGGCCCGTCTGATCCCCGAGTTCGGCACCTATCCCACGGCATGGGTCATCTATCCCGCCGAGATCCTGAACGACTGGGTCAGCTGGTTTACCCGGAACTTCTTCTGGCTGACCGACGCCATCAAGACCTACACGCTCTTCTTCTTCATGCTGCCGATGAAGGCGGGTCTGGAACGGATCGCGCGGCCCGACAACTGGGGTTTCGAGATGACGGCGACGGCGGCCGCCATCTACTGGTTCATCGCGCTTCTGGCCGGTGCCGCGGCGGTGCGCAAGTTCGGTTGGCGCGCCGGTGTCGTGGTCGGCCTTTTGACCATGCTTTTCTTCTTCGGTTCGACCGGCACGCCGTGGCCCGTCTTCATCGGCGCGGTGACGTTGATCGCGTTCCAGGTCGGCGGCTGGCGGGTCGGTCTGTTCGCCTGCCTGGCGCTTCTCTTCATGCTGGTCACCGGCGCCTGGCCGCGCGCCATGCTGTCGTTCTATCTGGCGGCGACATCGGTCATCATCTGCTTCCTCTTGGGCGGGGCGATCGGAATCTGGGCGGCGCAGAACGACCGCGTCTCGGCCATCGTGCGGCCGATCAACGACACATTGCAGACCATGCCGCTGTTCGTTTTCCTGATCCCGGTCATCATGGTCTTCCTGGTCGGCGATTTCTCCGCCTTGCTGGCGATCATCATGTACTCGATCGTGCCGGCGATCCGTTATACCGAGTATGGCCTGCGCCATGTCGACCCGTCGGCCGTCGAAGCGGCGCGCAGCATGGGGTGTACGGAAAACCAGATTCTGTGGCGCGTGAAGTTGCCGCTTGCGATCCCCGAAATCATGCTGGGCTTGAACCAGGTCATCATGTTCGCGCTGGCCATGCTGGTGATCGCCGCCCTGGTCGGCACGCGCGGCCTGGGCCAGTGGGTCTATGACAGCCTGACCAACGCCAAGTTCGGCCAAGGCGTTATCGCCGGCGGCAGCATGGCGTTGATGGCCATGGTCGCCGACCGCGTTATCCAGGCCTGGGCCAAGCAGAAAAAGCGCGATCTCGGCCTGATTGACCATTAGGCCGTCGCATACGATAAACGCGCCATGCCCAAGGTAGGTATGGAGCCGGTGCGCCGCCGGCAGTTGATCGAGGCGACCATCGAGTCGATCCACCAGGACGGCTTCCGCGACGCGACCGTGGCCAAAATCAGCCGCCGCGCCGGCCTTTCGGTCGGCCTGGTCAATCACTACTTCGACGGCAAGAGCGAACTTTTGGCAGCGACCATGCAGTCGCTTGCCGCCGAAACCATGGCCGGTGCGGAGGCGCTGCTGGACGACGCGTCAACGCCGGAAGAGCAACTGATCGCCATCATCGACGGCAACTTCGCGCCATCGCAACGCTCGCCGGAGGCGATCAGCGCGTGGCTCAGCTTCTATGCGCAGGTGCCCGGCAACCAGGATTTTGCCCGTATCCAACGTCAGATGGACGAGACGCTGCTCGGCCTGCTGCGGCCGCGGCTGGAAAAGATCGTCGCTGCCGACAAGGTCGACGTCAGAGCAAACGCGATCGTCGCGTTGATCTATGGCATGTGGCTACGCCATACCCAGGACCCCGAAGGGTTCAACCTGGACGTCATCCACCAGATCGCGCGCGATCACGTTGCCGATATCGCCGCTGCCGGCTGAGTGGCCCAGCGTCGCAACAACAATCCGATTACGTCATCAAGGTCCCCAGCGGTCCATCGCCTGGTAGTAGGCAACGGCGACGCCCAGGAACCAGGGATCGCCGGTGTAAAGAGGCCGGGTCGGAAAGCTGATGCCGTCGAAGGCGGTCTTGCCTTCCTCGTCGCCCAGCACCTTGTGCGCCAGCTTGTGGCCCAGATAGCTCGCCCAGGCGACGCCGGAACCGCAATAGCCCATGGAGAACCAGACGCCGTCGCGCTGGCCGATATGGGGCAGGTGGTCGAAGGTATAGGCGACGAAGCCCATCCAGGAATGGCTGATCTTGACGTCCTTCAGGTCCGGCCAGATGCCGGCCATAACCGCGTGCAGCCGCGGCCCGCTGATCTTGGGGTCGGTCTCCTTCAACGCGACGCGTCCGCCGAACACCATGCGTTTGTGGTCGGGCGAGGTGGTGAAGTAATAGACGACCTTGCGCGTGTCGTTCATGACGCGCTGCTTGGGTGACAGGCGCGCCATCACGTCGTCCGGGATCTCTTCGGTGGCGATCATGTAGCTGCCGATCGGGATCAGCCGGCGCTGCAGGCCCGGCGTCAGACGCGTGGTGTAGCCGTTGGTCGCGACGATGACCTCACGCGCCTTGACCTTGCCCCGGTCGGTGACGACGGCCGAGCCGCCGCTTTCCTTGTCGATGCCGATGACCAGGGTCTCGGTCTCGATCTGGGCGCCGGCCGCGGCGGAGCGCTCGTAGAGCCCGTTCACGTACTTGGCCGGCTGCAGGCCGGCGTGATGCGGCATGATGGCGCCGCCGAAATAGGCGTCGGAGCCGATCTCGTTGTGCATCTCGGCCTTGGGCACCATCTCCCATTCGATCGGCACGATGCCTTTGAGCGACTCGAAGTTCTGCGCCATCTGCTCATAGCGGTTGGCGCGGTGGGCGCCGATAAAACGCCCGCTGTTGCGGAAATCGCAGTCGATCCCTTCGGCTTTCACGAAGGTCTTGATGTAATCGAGCGAGGCGTAGCCTTCACGCAGCATCGCGACGGCGCCGTCGCGGCCATAGCGTTTGGTGAGCTCGTCGAGCCCCGGTTTGACGCCGGAGCCGATCTGTCCGCCGTTGCGCGAACTGCAGCCGACGCCGATCTCGCCCTTTTCCAGCACCAGCACATTGCGGCCCGCGCGCGCCAGGACCAGCGCCGCCGTCAGGCCGGTATAGCCGGCACCGATGATCGCGACGTCGACCTGGTCCGGCAAAGCGTTCTTTGGGACATCAGGGCGCGGCGCGTCGTCCCACCAGTAAGGCGTGAGCTTCATGTCGTCGGCAAACAGGGGATGGTCCACGTAGGGAACTCCGTCTAGGGGGCATGCGGAGGCGGGATGACGCCGGAGCTTAGCCGACGTAGGCTCGCGCGCAACATCGTTTGAGGAGAGCCCGCCATGTCCGTGCCGATCCACGAAACCTGGACTGTCACCAAACCCGCTATCCGCTCAGCCGGCGGTCTGGTCGCAAGCCATCACCACGAGGCCTCCGAGATCGGCGCGGCCGTGCTTGATGCCGGCGGTAACGCGGTCGACGCGGCCATCGCCACCGGCATGGCGATCGGCGTCGCCGAACCGTGGATGAGCGGTCTGGGTGGGTGCGGCTACATGGTGTTTCACGACGCCAAGACCAAACAGACGCATGCGGTCGACTTCGGCACCCGCTCGCCGCTGGGCCTCGATCCCGCCGCCTATCCGCTTGAGGCCGGCAAGGATACCGACGCCGACCTGTTCGGCTGGCCGCGCGTGGTCGACGATTGCAACGTCCAGGGGCCCCTCTCAATCGGCGTGCCCAGTGTCGTCGCCGGCCACGCTCTGGCGCTCGAAAGGTTCGGCACCATGAGCTGGTCGGATGTGCTGGGCCCGGCCATCGCGCTTGCCGAGCGCGGCATGAAGATCGACTGGTACGCGACGCTCAGAATCGCACTGGAGGCGCCGGGCCTTGCCAAGTACCCGGCCTCGCGCGACTTCTTTCTGCCTGACGGGCTGCCCGCGATCAGCCTGAACGCGGCCGCTCTGACGACACGCCGTAACGATGCCTATCTCGCGACCCTCAAACGGTTGGCCGAGGTGGGCCCCGACGATTTCTACCGCGGTGATATCGCCGCGTCGATCGCCCAAGACATGGCGGCCATGGGCGGCAGCCTGGCGGTTGAGGATCTCGCCGGTTATCAGGCAAGTGCCGGTACGGCGGCGCAGAGCGCCTATCGCGAGGTCACCATCAACGTGCCGCCCGGCCTCAATGCGGGCCCGACCCTGCAGGATAGTTTCCAGCGGTTGGAGGCGTTGTGGACGCCCGGCGACGCGCCGGATGGCGATGCCTACCTGGCCTACGCTGCGGCCATGGAAGGCGCCTATGAGCAGCGGTTTGCAACGCTCGGCGACAGCGACAAGGCGGGCGAAAGCTGCACCACGCACTTCACCGTCATCGACCGTGACGGCAACATCGTCGCGTTGACCCAGACCCTGCTGTCGGTCTTCGGCAGCCGCGTCATGCTGCCGGGCACCGGCATCCTGATGAACAACGGCATCATGTGGTTTGACCCGCGCCCGGGCCGCCCCAACAGCATGGGTCCGGGTAAGCGGCCCCTAAGCAACATGGCCCCGACCATCGTGACGCGCGCCGACGGCTCGGGCCTGATGGGGCTCGGGGCCTCGGGCGGCCGGCGGATCATGGCGTCGGTGTTCCAGTTGATCTCGTTCGTCAGCGATTTCGGCTGGGATCTCGACCGCGCCTTCCATCAGCCGCGCATCGACGTCAGCGCCGAGGCCGCGATCGCCGTCGATTCCCGGCTTGATGAATCCATCCGTCAGGCGCTTGCCGACCGGCACGTCACGGTCGATTTGCCCTATGCGGTCAATCCGACGCTCTATGCCTGCCCGAACGCCGTCTGCGACAACCACGACGGTACCCATGAAGGCGCCGCGTTCGTCATGTCGCCATGGGCGAAGGTGGCCGCCGGCGGGTGAACCGGTGTGTTTTCCTATGCGCGACCTCTTCCGCACATCTCCCTCTCCCCCTTGAGGGAGAGGGATGTGCAGGCTTAGGCGCGTCAGCGCCTTAGCCGAAGCTGGGTGAGGGGGAGTGGCGGTGCCGGTTTGGTCGTCAAATTTTTGCGCGCTCGCGCGCGGCCCCCTCACCCCGGCCGTCTCCCTCAAGGGGCAGGGGAATCGCATATGGGATTGTCTTGCGTTTTGGTTTGATAAGGATTCGATTGTCGGGCGTTCTGTC
>JANQGO010000411.1 GCA_028277285.1 Alphaproteobacteria bacterium
CGCGGTCCGCGGGACGCCAGCCATAGACTCACAAAAAACCGCCGTTCGGCTGGACGATCTGGCCGTGCACCCAGGATGCCCTGTCGGAGGCAAGGAACGCCACGACCGCGGCGACCTCCTCCGGGCGCCCGATGCGCTCGAACGGGCTCAGCGCCGCCGAACGTGCGAGCGCCGCCGCGTCCTTACCGATGCGGAAGAGATCGGTGTCGACCGGTCCCGGCGCCACGGCATTGACGCGCACCTTCCGGCCGGCGAGTTCCTTCGCCATCGAGCGCACGAGGCATTCCACGGCTGCCTTCGTGGCGCTGTAGGGACCGATGCCGGGCGCGGCGTGGCGCACCATGGAGGTGGTGACCGCGACGATCGTGCCGCCGTCCGGCACGCGGCGGGCAGCCTCGGCGAGCACGTTGAAGGCGCCAACGAGATTGACCTCGACCAGCCGGCGGAAAGCCTGCGGATCGAACGAGGCGAGGGGGCCGGGAGGAACGTTGATGCCGGCATTGGCAACGACGCAGCCGGGCGCGCCGCCGAGGTCGCGCTCGGTTGCGTCGAAAACCTCCGCCACCTCGCTCGGCTGGCAAACGTCGACCCTGTAGGCGCGTTCCGCTCCGTCGGCCCCGCCTTCTTGCGGCGATCTTGAAACGTAGGTGTAGGCCGTGTCGAAGCCATCGTCTGACAGCGCATCGACGCAGGCCCGCCCGATACCGCGGGAGCCTCCGAAAACGAGAGCGATCTTCTTGGTCTCGGGCATGCCATGTCCTTGGTCGCCATGTCTTTGGTCGTTTGCCGACTGCGCCGACTGTCGGAGGCCCGGCGCAGGCAGGGATCATAGCACTTGATTTCATATTGTTGCAGAGAATTCAAAATAGTGAGAGATTTTTGCTGATCGACGACGGCGGCCGGGTGTTCACCTGAAAGGACCGGAAGAGTGGCAAGGGTGCTGGTAACGGGCGCCGCCGGTTTCATCGGCTCGGCACTTCTGCGCGCCCTCGCGGCGCGCGGCGACGATGTCGCCGCGCTCGATACGGCTCGCTCGCCGGCCGTCGCCGAGCTCGAGGCCAGCCATCCGGACCGTGTCCGCTTCATGCCCTGCGATCTGGTGGAATGGCACCAGATCGCCCGCGCCCTGAAGGACGTCCGTCCCGACGCCATCGTGCATTGCGCCGCCATCGTCGGCGTCCTCAATGCCGAGGCCGCGCCGATCTCGACCATGCGCATCAACGTGGAAGGCTCGATCAACCTGTTCGAGGCGATGCGTCTGTTCGACGTGCGCCGCGCCGTCCACATTTCCTCTGAAGAGATATACGGCCACTTCGATGGCGATACGATCGACGAGACCCATCCGGCCCGTCCGATGAAGCCCTATGGCATCTCGAAATTCGCCGTCGAGCAGCTCGCCCGCGACTACGTGCGCAGCCATGGGCTCGACATCGTCCACGCGCGTACCTGTTGGGTCTATGGGCCGCGCCTGCCGCGCCCGCGCATACCGAAGATCCTCGTCGACGCGGTCGTGGACAAACGGCCCTTTCATCTGGAAAGCGGCGCGGATTTCCGGGTCGATCATGTCTATATCGAGGATTCGGTGGCGGGCATCCTGAAGGTCCTCGATCATCCGGAGCACCGCTTCGACGTCTACAACATCGCCACCGGCTGCGCGCCCTCCCTCGGCGAGATCGTCACTGTGCTGAAGGAGCTGGCGCCCGGCGCCGACCTTTCCGTGGGCCCCGGAAACTACGAGTTCGCCAAGGGCGTACCGGCGGTTCGGAAGGGTGCGCTCGAGATCGGCCGCGCGCGGCGCGAGCTCGATTACGCGCCGCGCTACGATATTCGCTCCGGGCTCGCCGCCTATCTCGACTGGCGCCGGCGCCATCCCACCTGACGGCCGGAGCGGGCTTCAGCAAGGCCTCAATCCAGCAGCTCCCAGAACCACCATTGCCGGTCGACCACCCAAGCCTGCGTATCCGCGCGGAACTCCAGGAAATGGTCGGTGCGGTGGTGGTATCTGAGGGCACTCTCGTCGGTGTAGTGCTCCACCAGCAGAAAGCGCGTCGGCTCCTGGCGATCCTGATGGATCAGGAAGCGCAGGCAGCCCGTCTCGCGCTGAAGCGTGATCCGGGCATGGCGCAGGAGCCGCTCGCGGAAGGCGTCAACGGCATCCGGCCGGCAGGTGAGGTGGGCGGTGTGGATGAACGGCTTGTCCATAGGGTTCACGCCCCCTTGCAGCCACTCGCGATGTGCCCGCATCCACTCGGCGAAAGCGTCCACGCCTGCCGCGAACGCAAGGCGTGGGCTGAAGCCCATATCGTCGAACAGGTTGGAGCCCGCAAGAGGCTCGCGCCTCCTGTTGTCGGCCGTCCACCGTTCTGGGGCCACCGTCCTGGGGCCGACGGCGGCTGGTGACGCCCGTGGTCGATGGCCTCTACCGTTCAGACACCGATAATGGTGAGGTCGACCGTGGCCGTCGCGGTGAGTCCGAGCGCGTCCTCGATCGTATAGGTGAAGCTGTCGGTGTCCGTCTCCTGGAAAGCGAGACTGAACACACCCGTTGGGTCGTAGCTGATCGTGTCGTTGGCGTTCAGCGTGACCGTCGCGCCCTTGGTGCTGAGGGCTTGGACACCGATGATGTCGAGGGTGTCGTTTTCCGGATCGCTGTCGTTGGCCAGCAGCGACTGGAAGGAGATGATCTCCACCTCGTCCTCATAGATCAGGTTCTTGCCGTCCTGATCGATGATGATCGCCTTGACGCCGGCGGCGCTGTTGTCCCCCTGCTGCGGGTCGGTCGACGACCAGGTGAAGACCAGGTCGTCCCCGATCGCCCGCACATCCGGGGCGAGTTGAAAGCCGTCCGTCAACTCGTTGACACGGAATTCCGCACCCCGCGCGGTTCCGTCGGCGTCGAAGGTTTTCGCCCGGACTTCCTGGTTCTGCACGTTTTGAGGCTGGTCGTCGGAGGTCCAGGTGACGACAAACCCGCCGTCCGACAAGGCCTCCACCTCAGGCGAGGTCTGAGTCCCGGTGGTGAAGTCGTTGACCGTGAAGATCGAGGTCACGGCGTTGCCGTTGGCGTCGAGGACTCGCGCCAGAATGTCGTAGACGATGCCGCCGCCCGGTTGGGATGCATCAGCCTGCATCCATGCCACCACGAAGTGCCCGTTCTCCAGCACGGTGACACTTGGTGCGAAGGCAATGCTGGTCGACGGGTTGTCGACGATGATGTCGTTCGTCTGCGCCGTACCGTTGTCGAAGAAGATGCGCGCCTTGATGCTATCTTGGGGTCTATTGCCGAAGATCTCGTTCGAATCCCAAACGACGACGAAACGGCCGTCGTCGAAGGCGGCCACGTCCGAGCTATCCTGGACCGTCTCTCTTGGATCGTTGGCGCCGGGCATCTGGGTGACTTGATTCACCCGAAATTCGCTTTTCACCTGGGCGCCGGCACTGTTGAAGATGCGCGCCTGAATGTCGCCGTTGTCACCGGAGACGTGGTTCGACGTCCACGTGACGAGCACGTTGCCGTTCGACAGGGTGGTGATTTCCGGGCGGTTCTGCGTACCGGTCGAGACCTGGTTGACCAGGAACTCCGGACTCGACGGGGCACCCTGGTCGTCGAAGATCCGGGCCTTCACCTCGAACGAATTTGACGTCGTTAGTTGCCGCCAGGTCGCCATGAAGCCACCATTCGCCAGCGCCGTGACGTTGACCTCCGGTGGGAAGACGGGATCGAGTTGGTTGACCTGGAATTCGTTTATCACCTCGGTGCCATGGGCATCGAAGACACGCGCCCTGACGCCGCCGGCAGTGCCATCTTCCCAGATAGCCACGAAGTTCCCGTTGGTGAGGGTCGCGACGCGCGATCCCTGCTGCGCGCCGCTTGTCGTCTGATTCACCAGAAACTCGCCGATACTGCCGAGTTTGTCGTCGACGGCGATTGGCGGCAGGTTTTCCACGACGTCGGTGACCGACACGGTGATGGCCTGCGTCGTGGTGCTGGTGCCGTCGGAGACGGCGACCTCGACCTCATAGTCGTTGTCGCCATTGGCGTCGCCCGGTGCCTCGAAGTCGGGCGGGCTGGCGAAGGACAGAGTGCCGGCGGCGTCGATCTGGAACAGCGCCTGGTCGGCGCCGCCGCTGAGGGAGAAGACCAGGCCGGCCGGTGCGGTGTCGGGGTCGCTCACCGCGACGGCCAGCACGGCCGTCGTGTTCTCCGGCACCGATGCCGAGGCGGGCGAGGTGATCGCCGGTGCCTCGTCGACATTGGTGATGGCGATGGACAGCGCGGCCGTGTCGTCGGGTGTCGCGCCGACCGTGACGTCGTCGACCGCGACCGTGACGTCGAACTGCGTGGCGGCC
>JANQGO010000416.1 GCA_028277285.1 Alphaproteobacteria bacterium
GGTCTGGGCGAGCGTCTACGTTTCATCCATACGGCACCCGGTCCGCTGCCGGTGTCCGACGGCGCCGTCGACATCGTCTTCACCAAGGACGTGATTTGCCACGTCGCCGACAAACCCGCTCTGTTCGCCGACGTTTTTCGCGTCCTGAAGCCCGGCGGCCGTTTCTTGTGCGCGGACTTTCTGGACGGCGAGGCCGGCGGTGACGCCGGCGCGTTGTTCGCGGACTGGGTCGATATGCTGAAGACCTTCGGCTTGAGTTTTCACTACGAGGGCCGGCCCGCCTATGAGGCGGCGCTTGCCGGTGCCGGGTTCGTCGATGTCGCCATCAAGGATCACACCGCCAATTCAGCCGGTGTGGCGCGGCGCGAACACGCCTTCGCGACCAGCGAGCAAGGCCGTCCTGTGCGCGAGGTTCTGGGCGAGGACTATTTCAACGTGCGCGTGAGACTGAGCGCGTTGCGTGCGGAGGCGCTTGAGGCGCGTGGCGCGCTGCACCTCCATATCGACGCACGCCGCCCTTAAGCAGCGGCGGTCACACGGCAGGAAGAGACGTTAGCTCTGCGCTTGCGATTCGATATCGGCGGTCTGTTGCTTCAGGCCGTCGATCAGGCCGTCAAGACCGCTGCGCTGAATGACCGAGCGGAACTCGTCCTGCTGGGTCTTCAGCATTGATACGTTCTGAACCATGACGTCGATAACATCCAGTTCGTCGCCGCCTTCCTGGCGAACCCTGAAGTCGACGTTGAACGTGTCGTTGCCATAGGAAATCAGCGTCTGAATGATGCTGTCCTTGCTGCCCGCCGGCCGGCCGCGCAGGACCTGAAGGTTGTAGCCGGTAAATGTGTCGAACCGGGATTCGTAGGTCACGACGATGTAGTCGCTGAACGCCTTGGTGTAGGCCTCGAGCTGAGCCGGTGTCGCCTGCTGCAGGAACGGGCCCAAAGCCAGTTTGCCGATCAGGTTCAGATTGAACGAGCCGTTCAGCCAATCGCGAAAGGCATCGCGCCGCGCATTGCCGGGCGCCATGCCGAGGATATCGAGCAGCTTGTTGCCACGGTCCTCGATGAACGCTTCGGCGTCCTCGACCTGATCGGCCAACACCATGGAAGGCGCCGCGGTCAGGGCGACCAGGGCAACTCCCGACCGGATGATGTGTCGGCGTTCAATCACTGTGCTTCCGCAGGATCGCTATCGTCAGTGGTGTCAAAGTCGTCGACGCCCGACAGTTCGTAATCCAGCGTCGACGCATCCAGATCGCCGTTGTTGATCTGTTGCTGGCGAATCTGACGGTAGAGAGAGCGCAGCGTCGCGTAGAAGTCAACCGACGTGCGCTTCAAATTCTCGTACTCAACCCGCTGATCGGCGCGGAACTGAACCGCGGTGACACCCGTGGTCACGTAGTTGAAGGCCGGCGAAAAGACATAGGTCGTCGGGTCTGTCGCGATGTCGACGCCCAATCCGACGGTGTCGCGCACATCCGACGGACCAATCAGCGGCAGAACCAGGTAGGGACCGGGTTCGGCGCCCCAGACGGCGAGCGTCTGGCCAAAGTCCTCGCGGCGCGGCTCCTTATCGAAGTTGCCGGGGATATCGAAGATGCCGCCGAGGCCCGCGGTCGTGTTGATGAAGAACGAGACCGACGCATCGACCGTATTCTCACCATCGCCTTGAAGCGCGCTGTTCAGGATGGTGATCGGCATGCTCAGGTTCTGCAGGAAGTTCCTGACGCCGTTGCGGTAGGGTTCGGGAACGCCCTCGACATAGATTGTCGAAATCGGCGTCAGCACCAGTTCGTCGATCGCCAAGTTGACGTCGAAGATGTACCGGTTCAGCGGCTCCAGCGGATCGTTGGTTTCTTCGAATGCCTGGCGCGCGACCGGATCTTCCGGTGGTGTCGCGCAAGCGGCCATTCCCAGGACGAGCGTAGTGACGCAACCGAATGGGATCGCAAGTCGTAGTAGTCGTGCCGAGAAACCTGAAAAGCCCAAGACAACTGCCCTGACAACCACGGACGCTTGTTGTTGCGGGACCACGCATAATGGCGCCCCAAACGCCACGCGACCCCACCCTGCCAGCAGAAATCTACTGGCAGACGAGTGGTCGGATAGCATAGCCCGGCGCATCAAGTCCACTTGAACCACCTGTGACCGTGTTGTAACGGCCACCGGTGTTGCCATTATGCACCAGCCCGCTCAACCTTAAGAATCAATGCTTTGATGACATGTTCTTATGATGTTCCAGGCTCTTTTGGCGGCTGCCGGGAGAGTGCTGCGCGCGGGTCGATCTCGGCGGTGGCCAGCGATTCGACGGCGCCGGGCACATAGGCCCCCTGGTCCTTGACCGGCAGCGGCGCACGCCGCTTTTTGCGATAGATGACCAGGCCGCTCAGGCACAGCAGGATGACGCCGACATAGAGCCAAAGACCCCAGGGCCCGAGCAGATCCATCACCCAGGACGCGATGTTCGGCCCGGCAATGGCGCCGATCGAATAGACGATCAAGAGGCCGCTGCTGGCGGCGACGAACTGGTCGCGTTCGACGTAGTCGTTGGTCTGGGCGACGGAGAGGCCATAAATCGGGCCGGACACGCCGCCGTAGATGAAGATCAAAACGATCAATGCGGGGAACGAGTGTGCCCCGAACGCGATGATCAGGCCCGACGCGATGACCGCCGAGACGGTCAGGGTCATCAGCGCCGTGCGCCGGTCGAAACGGTCGGACAGCCAGCCCATGGGTAGCTGCATGACCAGACCGCCGGCGATCAAGGCGCTGAAGATGAAGGAGATTTCCGCCGGATCCAGGTCGATCAGATCGCTATAGACCGCGCCCAGGCCATAAACGGCGCTGTTGGCAAGGCCCGCGGCAAAACAGCCGAAGACGCCGAGCGGTGAAATCGCGACCAGCTCCTTCAGCGACAGGCGGCTTTCCTTGGCGATCTTGGGATTGCCTTCGCGGGTCAACGCGATCGGCAGGAGGCAGATGTTGAACAGGATGGCGGTCATGGCGAACAGGGCGTAGGCCATGGGGTCGCCCAGGTTGATCAGCAGCGGCCCGACGGCGAAGGCGCCTGACGTCGCGACCAGATAGGACGCGAAGATGCGGCCCCGCGTTTCGTTGGTCGCGCGGTCGTTGAACCAGCTCTCCAGCACCATGAACAGGCCGGCCATGCAGTAGCCGATGATGAAGCGGAAGACGAACCAGGTGGGGACCGAGAAGATCAGGCCCATAAGAAGAATCGCGCAGGCCGCGACGGCCGCGAACACGGTGAAGGCGCGGATGTGGCCGACCCGGATGATGATCCCCGTGGCGGTTATCGAGCCCGCAAGGAGGCCGATGAAATGGCCGGAGGTGATGAGACCGACCAGACCGGTCGACAGCTCGTTGGCGAGCCGAATGCCGATCAGCGTGAACAGCGCGCCGTTGGCGATGTTCAGAATGGCCGTCGCCAGGATCAGTGCCGCGAGGGCGACGAGGATCTTGCGGATCGACGGCGTCTCGCTCATGGCGCCCCGTAGCCGCCGCCGCCCGGTGTTTCGATCACCAGGGCGTCGCCCGGTTCAAGCTCCGCCTGATCGGCGCCCTCAAGCGGCTCGACCGTGCCGTCGGCCCGCTCGACCCGGTTGATGCCGGTCGCAGCGTCGGTCCCGCCGGCAAACCC
>JANQGO010000445.1 GCA_028277285.1 Alphaproteobacteria bacterium
GCCGATCATGAAGGTCTCGTTATCCGCGAACAGATGGTCGAACTGGCTGCCGTCGGCGGCGACCTCATCGGCGATGTCGAAGAGGTCGAGGAAGTTGCCCTGCACCTGAGCGACGCCTGCGCCGATGCCGGTCGGCGCGCCGAAGCGGTCCTTCAGATAGGCCATCGCCGTCATGTGATCGGCATGGGTGTGGGTATCGAGGATCCAGACGACCTCCAACCCCTCGGCCTCAATGAAGGCGATCAGCTTGTCGGCGCTCTCGGTCGCCGTGTGGCCGGAGGGCGCATCAAAGTCCAGCACCGAATCGATAATCGCGCAGGCCGGACCGTCCGGCTCGGCAACAACGTAGGTCAGGGATGAGGTGCGCGGATCGAAGAAGGTCGTGACGTTGGGGTTCATGGGCGGCGGAACGTCTTTCCTGGTTGGGTGAAAAGTGTTAGCGGAACTCCTGGTGGCGATCGAAGACGACGGTGCCGTCCATCAGCGTACCGTCGACCTCCGTCTCGAACAGCTCTTCCGTCGGGCGCTCGAAGATATCCCGGTCGACGATGGCGATGTCGGCCGCCAAACCCGGCGCCAACCGGCCACGATCGTTCTCGGCAAAACCCGCATGGGCGCCGTTTTCCGTATAGGCGCTCAGAGCCTCTTCAAGCGTGAGCGCCTGATCGCCGCCGATGACGTGCCCCGACGACGTCTGGCGGGTCAGCGCCGCATAGAGATTGACGAACGGGTTGACGTCGGAGACCGGCGTATCGGAGCTCATGGCCGGTTTCAGGCCGACGCGTTGCCAGTGGGCCATCGGGTACGCCCAGGCCGACCGTTCCTCGCCGAGCACGTTCAGATAGCTATCGCCAAAGTCGCGCATGAAGATCGGTTGCGGCGCCGGCGTCAGACCGAGATCGATCATGCGCTGGATGTTCGCATCATCGACCCAGCCGCAGTGCTCGATGCGGTGCCGATGGTTGTCGCGGGGCAGTTTCTCGAGCGCGCGGTCGAGCGCCTGAATGGTCTGGTCGACCGCTGCGTCGCCGATCGCGTGGATCGCGATCTGATAACCGCGGTCGTGATAGTGGGCGACCATCTCATCGAGATCGCGGTCTTCCAGGATCAAGACACCGTCGGCACCGTTCGTATAGGGTTTGCGCATGGCGGCGGTACAGCCGCCGGCGCTGCCATCGGTAAAGAACTTGATCGGCCCGACCGTCAGCCGCCCGTTACCGGTGCCGGTGACCCGGCCCTTGGCATAGGCCACGTCGGCGATACCGTCGGGACCGCCGGCAATGCCCATGTACATGCGCACCGGCAAACGACCCGTGGCGGCGGCTTCCTCATAGGCCTCGACATCGCGCCAGCCGCCATGGGCGCCGACGCAGGCGTCCATCACCGAGGTGATGCCATAGGAAAGACAACGCTCACCGGCCGACTGGACCGCCGACATCAGGTCTTCCAGCGACGGCGTCGGGATGACCGACTTGACCAGCACCTGGGCGCGTTCCTGCAACAGGCCGGTCGGCTCGCCGTTGACCTTTTCGATGACGCCGCCGTCGGGCTGCGGCGTATCGCGGTCGATGCCGGCGAGCTTGAGCGCGGCCGAATTGGCGACGCCCATATGGCCGCAGCAGCGGCCGAGCCAGACCGGATTGTCGGGCGCCACCTGGTCGAGCTCGTGGCGTAGGGGATGCCGGTTCTCGGCGAATGCGGTGTGGTCGTAGCCGCGCCCCTCGAACCATGCGCCGGGCGGTGTCTTTGCGGCCCGCTCGGCGACACGCTCAAGCAGACCGTCCAGCGTGTTGACGGTGGACGCCCGCAGGTTGATGTGCTGGGCCGCACGCCCGAGCGACATCAAATGCATGTGAGCATCGTAGAAACCGGGCATGGCGAGCCTGCCGCGCAGGTCGATGACCTCGGTCGCCGGGCCTTCCAATACCTCGATCTCGCTCTCCGGCCCGGCCGCCATGACACGGCCGTCCTTCACCGCCAGGGCTTCGGCCGCGCCCGGACCCAGGCCGCACCACACGCGACCGCCTTTGAGGACAAGATCAGCCTTACCGTTCGTCGTCATCGCCTGTCTCCCACACGCAAAAGGTAGCGTGCGGGAGACAGGCGGTCACCGAGAGAATCAGATCGTCAGACCCTTCACATAGTCGGTCAGCGCCTGGCGGCGGGTCGCCAGTTCGGTGCGCAGATCATCCATCGTCAGCAACAGGCTCTCGATGGCGTCTTCCTGCTCACCAAGCTTGTTCATGTAGCGGGTGTGGAGATCGCTCTCGCGCGGCACCGTATCCAGGTTGTCGCGCAGCCGCTCCTGCTCCTCCAGAAGCACCTGGCGTTCCCGCTCGGTCTCGGCAATCTTGCGTTCGGTCTCCGCGACCGCACCCTTCAGTTCGGCCAGGCGCTTGAAGGCGTCGCGCACATCGGCGGGGATCTCGCTGTCCTCGGCGAAGTAGACGACCTGCGGGTCAGCCATGGTCAGGAGATTGAGGCTTTCGGCCTGGGGCTGCTCCATCACGACCGTCATCGTGACCGTCTGGCCGGCCGGTACGCTGACCGGAATGCGGTAGGCTGTGTCGGTCTTCTCGACATCGCCGGACGGCGAGACGAGCTCCCAGCCGAAGACGCGCGGGTGCTCCAGAATGACCTCGCGCGCTTCGCCAGCCGGCGCTTCGATGGTGTAGGTCGTGGTCTGCGTCTGCGTGTGCGAGACATGCAGCACGCCGCGGTCGATGGTCGCGCGGGCAATGGTCGCGGTATAGTCGTCCTCGCGATCGATCAGGGTCTTCTGGTCGACCGCGTAGGCGATCAGACGGCTGTCGCCCGCCTGCAACGCGGGGAGCCGCGCATCGCCGACGAAGGTCTCGCCGCCGCTGACCGCCGACTTTTCATAGATCGTCACGACACCGGGCGGCAGGCCGATGGCGGTGTTGTTGGTCAACTCGACCGCCGCCAGCGGATGGCGTGGCTGGACGTTCGGCGAATAGAGCGCCACATGGGCGACATCGACGTCCTGATCGACCAGCGGGACCATCAACGACTGGCCGCGATCGACGGTGACCGGCTGCGGAACACGAAAGACGACCTGGGTCGCCGCATCTTCCGATGTCGCCGCCGTAAGGGTCGCGTAACCAGGCTCCTGGGCAGGGG
>JANQGO010000147.1 GCA_028277285.1 Alphaproteobacteria bacterium
AACGCTCCGGCGCGGCGCCGGGACTGATCGCGGCAGCGCTGCTGCACGACATCGGTCATCTGATCGACCCGGACGCCGAGACCGCCGATGCCGAAGGCCCATGTCGCGCATTGCAGCGCATGTTCGCGCTGGCTCACGGCCTCGCGGCCGTAACGCTGGCCACCCTCGGCATCGAGAACCCGTTTGATGTCGTCAATGGTCACCTGTTCCATGCGATCCCCCTGTCGCGCTCTGCCTATGCGCGCGAACTTATCTCAGACATGTGACAATACGTCGACGACTTGCCAAAGCTGTCTAATCATATAGACCTTCTCATGCAAAATTTCATCGGAGCACAGTATGGAACGCGGCAGCGGCGTTGCCATGTGGCGGCAGATCGAAGACCGCATGAAAGAGGACATCGTATCGGGCAATTGGAAACCCGGTGACCGGTTGCCGACCGAGTCCGAGCTGGCCGACCGCTTCGGCGTGAACCGCCACACCCTGCGTCGCGCGTTGAGCGCGCTGCGCGATGACGGTCTGGTGCGCATCGAACAGGGACGCGGCACCTTTGTTCAGGACGATGTCATCGACTACGCGGTGCGCCGGCGGACGCGGTTCTCCGAGAACATCAGCAACCTCGGGCGCCAGCCCAGCGGCGAAGTCGTCCGCGCGGGTCCCATCGCGGCGGACGCCCAAGCGGCATCCGCGCTTGAGATCCGGCGTGGCCAGAAGGTGGTGCTGCTTGAGCTGCTCGCCTTCGTGGATGGCCGGCCGTTCAGCGTCGCCGCCCACCAGTTCCCCCAGACCCGTTTTCGCGGGCTGGAAAAAGCCTATCGGCAGACCGGCTCGATCACGAAGGCGCTGCGTCACTTCGGTGTCGACGACTACTTCCGCAAACTCTCCCGGGTCTCGGCCCGCCTTCCCGAGCCCGACGACGCCCGCCTGCTCAACATGGCGCGTGCCCAACCCATTCTCTATACCGAAAGCGTCAACGTGGATCGCGACGGCAAACCGATCGAATACTGCATCGGCCGCTACGCCGGCCATCGCATGCAGTTGGTGTTCGAACTCTAGCAACGGTTGTCCTTGACCGGCTTTAACCCCACAAAGAATGGGGGAGTCATAGCCATATCAATATGTTATCAACGTCCCTCAGGCAGACGGGGCAGACGGCGCTATGACGGCATCGACAGAAAAGTCGATTTTTCACGTCGTGATGATCAAACCGACTCATTACGACGACGACGGTTATCCCATCCAGTGGCTGCGCTCGGCGATTCCGTCGAACACGCTCGCCTGCCTGAACGGCCTGTCGATGGATTGCCAGGACCGTGCGGTGCTGGGCGAGGACGTCGATGTTCGCCTGCACACCTATGACGAGACCAACAAGCGGGTCAAACCCCAGCGCATCATCAACATGATCCGGCGCGCCGGCGGTAAGGCATTGATCGCGCTGGTCGGCGTTCAGTCGAACCAGTTTCCGCGCGCCGTCGACCTGGGCCGTGTGTTCCGCGAGGCCGGGCTGCAGGTCGCGATCGGCGGCTTCCACGTCTCCGGCTGCATGTCGATGCTGCCGGAAATGCCCGATGACATGAAGGAAGCCCAGGCGCTGGGCATCTCGTTCTTCGCCGGCGAGGCCGAGGACGACCGGCTGGGCGACGTCTTCCGCGATGCCTGGAACGAGGATCTGAAGCCGCTCTATAACTTCATGAACGCCCTGCCCAACATTCAGGGCGAACCGACGCCGATCCTGCCCGAAAAACACATCCGGCTGACCGCCGGTTCCCATTCCAGTTTCGATCTGGGCCGCGGCTGCCCGTTCCAGTGTTCGTTCTGCACGATCATCAATGTCCAGGGGCGCAAGAGCCGCTTCCGCAGCGCCGACGACCTGGAACGCATCATCCGCGACAACTATGAACAGGGCATCAACCGGTTCTTCATCACCGACGACAACTTCGCGCGCAACAAGGACTGGGAAGCGTTCTTCGACCGGTTGATCGCGCTTCGCGAAGGCGAAGGCCTGGACATCAAGTTCATCATCCAGGTCGACACGCTGTGCCACAACATCAAGAATTTCATCGAAAAGGCGGCACGCGCCGGCGTCAACCGGGTGTTTATCGGGCTTGAAAACATCAACCCGGATAATCTGCTGGCGGCCAAGAAGCGCCAGAACAAGATCACCGAGTACCGCACGATGCTGCAGAAATGGCGCGAGCACGGCGCGACCACCTATGCGGGCTATATCCTGGGCTTCCCGGGCGACACCAAAGAGTCGATCCTGCGCGACATCGAGATCATCAAGCGCGAACTGCCGCTGGATCTGTTGGAGTTCTTTTTCCTGACGCCCCTGCCCGGCTCCGAAGATCATCAGAAGCTTTGGCACGCCGGCACGTGGATGGATCCCGACCTTAACAAGTACGACCTGAACCACCGGGTCAGCCATCACCCGAAGATGTCGGACGAGGAATGGGAAGACGCGTACCGCGCGGCATGGGACAGCTATTACAGCTTCGAGCACATGGAGACGGTCTTGCGGCGCGCCGCCGCTCACAAGCGCGGCCGGCCCGGCAACAAGTTCTTCCTGATGCTGTGGTTCTACCTGATGGTGCGTTATGAAGGCGTGCACCCGCTGGAGGGCGGCTACTTCCGTTTGAAGTTCCGCAAGGACCGGCGGCACGGCCTGCCACTGGAGAATCCGATCGTCTTCTATCCGCGCTATGTCGGCGAAATCATCGCCAAACACTACCAGTTCGCACGCATCATCGCGCGCCTGCGGCCGATCTACCGGCGCATCAAGAACTCGCCCGATCGCTGGTCCTACACCGACCTCGCCCTGACCGAAGCCGTCGAGGACGAGTTCGAAACGCTCGACATGTTCAACAAGACCATGGGCGGCGACAGCGCGGTCGCGCTAAAGCGCCAGCACGACGAAATCCGCGAGAAGACACGAGCCGCCGCCGCCGGCTGACGCCGCCACACGTTTCATCTGGCCATCGGCGCCGATACGTCGCACGCTTGTCGGGAACACAACCCGGCGGGCCCATGTCCAGGCGGTCACCATGAAGCAGCAGGACCTTGAAATCCGTCCTCTCGCCTCCGCCATCGGCGCGGAAATCCTGGGTGTCGACCTGGCCAAACCGCTGGGCAACGAGGCCTGGGACCAGATCAGCCAGGCGTTTCGCGACCACCTTGTCATCTTCTTTCGCGATCAGGAGCTGACACCGGAGCAGCACATTACGTTTGCCCGCCGGTTTGGCGAGCTGGAGCCCTACCCGTTCGTCAACGGGATCGACGGCTATCCCGAGCTGATCGACATCGTGAAGATGCCGAGCGAGGTGCGGAACTTCGGCGCCGGCTGGCATGCCGACATGTCGTTCCGCGAGGAGCCGCCGCTGGGTGCCGTGCTCCACGCGATCGAGGTGCCGCCGGTCGGTGGCGATACGATGTTCTGCAACATGTACCTGGCGTACGAGACGCTGTCGGACGGCATGAAGCTCTTGGTCGAGACGCTGGCGGGCGTCCACGACTCGTTCGAGCCGGCGGACCATTCGCAGAACTTCAAGGGCATGAGCCTGATGGGCAAGGAAGGCGCGACGCGCCAGGTGACCCGCCATCCGCTCGTTAAGACCCACCCGGTTACCGGCCGCAAGTCGCTCTTCATCAGTCCCGACTACTGCTTTGCGATCGACGGCATGACGGACAGGGAAAGCCGTATGCTGCTCGACTATCTGGAAGAGCACGCGACACGCCACGAGTTCTGTTGCCGCTTCCGGTGGCAGCCCGGGTCCATCGCCGTCTGGGACAACCGTTGCGCCATGCACAATGCGCTGAATGACGACCTTGCCGCCCATGCCGGCGGCGAGGGCTTCAAACGCGTCATGCGCCGCGCTACCATCCGCCGCTAGTAAAGCTCCGGCACGAACCACAGGAGACCCAACCATGACAGCCACCGCCGTCAAACTGGATACCGGACCCGACCCTAAGCGCCAGGCGCGCATTGACCTCGCGGCCGCCTATCAGCTGGCCAGCCGGTTCGGGTTCGATGACGGCATCTGGAACCACTTCACGCTTTCGGTACCTGGTGAGACCGATCGATTTCTGGTCAAGCCCCACGGCCTCTTGATGTCGGAAATCACGGCATCGAACCTGATCGTCGTCGACCAACAAGGCACCGTTGTCGAAGGCGATGGTCCGGTCGAAACGACGGCGTTTTGCATTCACTCGAAGATCCACGAGCTGATCCCGGAAGCGGCCTGCGTGCTGCATGCCCATCCGCCCTATTGCAACTGGCTGGCCGACAGCGATAGCGGCGAGATCGAGATGTTCGATCAGGACTGCCTGCGCTTCCTCGATCGGATCGCCTATGACAACGACTATCAAGGTTTTGCGTCCGATACTGTCGAGGGCGAGCGCATGGCGCGCGCGTTCGACGGCAAGCCGGTGCTGCTCAGCCGCAGCCACGGCGTCACCGTGCTGGGCGGCACGGTCGCCGAGGCATTCGACGATCTCTACTATGTCGAACACGTTTGCCAGCGGCAATACCGGGTCGTCAGCTCGGGCAACGCTCTCGCCCAGATTCCCGAGGGTGTGCTGAACCGCATTCAGAACGAGGTGCATGGCGGCCATCGCGCCCGATCCGCGCACCTGCATTTCGCCGCACTGAAGCGCGTACTGGAACGCGAAGGCTCGAACTACGCATCGTAACCGCGAACGGTAGAACCCATGCCTGGGGCGTTCGCGATCGATCAGCCATGACCGTACCGTTGTGACGGCCCCGCCCGTCATCGTGTCGCGCGCCGACAATCTGCGTGGCGCGGCCTATGTCATCGCGGCGGCGGCCGCCTTTGCCACCACCGCGGCGCTTGTGAAGGCGGCCGGCGACAGCGGGATCAGCGCCTTTCAGACCGCCTTCGTACGTGCCGTCATCGGTCTCTTGGTCGTCGCGCCCCTGCTGTACCGCCGGCGCATCGCGCCATGGCGCACACGCCATTTGAAACTGCACATGACACGCTCCGTCGCCGGCGGCGGCGCCATCGTCATCGGTTTCTACGCCTTCACCGTGATTCCGCTGGCCGACGCCACGGCGATCGGCTTTACCGCACCGCTCTTCGTCACCGTCCTCGCGGTCTTTGTCCTGGGCGAACAGGTCGGCTGGCGCCGTTGGGCCGCGACAGCGGCAGGTTTCGTCGGCGTCGTCATCATTGTGCAGCCGGGCGGCGCGGGTTTCGACCCGATTGCCTTGATCGTCTTGATCCAAGCCCTGCTCATCGCCTTGTCGATCGTCATCGTGAAGCGCTTCCCGGCGCGCGAGAGCCAGCTTTCGATGATGTTCTTCACCTTCGTCTCGTCCGGCCTGTTCTCCGCATGGTTCGCCATCGCGCATTGGGTGATGCCGACATGGCACCAGGCGGGCCTGATCCTGGGTGTCGCGGCGGCCGGCATCGCCGCCCAGGCCATGGTCCTGCGCGCCTACCGCCTGGGCGAGGCAAGCTTCATCGCGCCGCTATCTTATGTGCGCTTGATCTTTGCCGGCGCGCTCGGCGCCATCTGGTTCGCCGAACTGCCGGATGTCTGGGTTTGGGCGGGATCGGCGATCATCGTTCTCGCGGCTCTCTACACGGCACGGCGCGAGAGCTCGGCCACACCGCGACAGCCGGCAAGCGATAGTTAGGCCCCCTAGCAATCAGGCCAGATCAGGCTAACGGCCGGTTCGCGATGATGTCCTCGATGATCTCGTCGGGGAAACGCGGCAATGTCACCTCTTCACCCCAATCGTTGATGGCGCGGAACGAATCGAGCGCTTCCTGCGTGGTCTGCATGGGGAAGTCGGAGCCGAACAGCAGCTGATCGGTGACGTTATAGTCCAGCGCCAGCATCAGCGCGTTGTAGCACTGCCATTGGCGGTAATAGCGCGCCGAGAGATCGGCAAAGAGTTGCTTGTGCTTGCGCAACAGTACCACGGTCTCGCCGATCCACGGCTGGCCGACATGGGCGATGATCATCGGCAGGTCCGGGAACGCCCGCGCGATCTTGTCGAGCAGGATCGGGTTGCCGTACTCCAAGGTGCTCGCTGCCGGATAGGCTGCCGACTGATGCCACAACAACGGAATGGCGAGCCGGTTGGCGACCTCGTAGAGTCGCCACGCCTCCTTCGACCACGGATCGTAGCCGGCATAGACCGGCGAAATCTTAAGGCCGCGCAGGCCCAGTTCGATCACCGCCCGCTCCAGCTCCTCCGGCGCGTCGTCGTCATGGGGGTCGACACAGGCAAAACCGACGGCGCGTCCGGGGAACCGGGCGACATAGTCAGCGACAAACTCGTTCGGTACGTGGATACCCAGCTGGTTCCAGCGCAGCGTCAGCACAACAAACTTGTCCGCGACCGCCGCCACGCCTGCCTGATGCGCTTCGGCGTCCGCGGCTATGCTTTTGCCGGTTCGCGCGCCCATTTCCGCGCGCTGCTCCGGCCCCAAATGCTCGGGCAGCCACAGGTTCGTGTGCCAATCGATCAGCACGGGTTTGCCTCCCCCTCCACGCAACGACCGGTGCCTATCCCCTCGCGACCGTCCCGACTAGTATAGCAATCGCATAGGGATCGACGAGGCGAAGCGGGCATGAAGTTCCAACTCGTGATGAACATGGAGCGTTTGTCGCCCGACATCGACATGCGGGATGTCGAACGGCACGCGCTCGAGATGGTCCAAATGGCCGACGAAGGCGGTTTTCACATCGCCTGGGCCGCCGAACATCATGCGATCGAGCTGCAGATCGCCCCTAATCCGTTCCAGATTCTGACCTGGTGGGCAGCCCACACCTCGCGTATCCGTTTGGGCACTGCGGTTGTCGTTGCGCCCTATTGGCACCCGGTCCGCGTCGCCGGCGAAGCGGCGATGCTCGATCTCTACAGCGGCGGCCGTCTTGAGTTCGGCATTGGCAGCGGCGCCTATCAGCGCGAGTTCGACCGCATGGCCGGCGGCCTCGACCAGAAACTCGGCTACAAATACATGCACGAGATGCTGCCGGCGGTGAAAGCGCTGTGGCAGGGCGAGTACGCCCATGACGGCGAGTACTGGTCGTTCCCGACCTCGATTTCGGTACCTCAGCCGCTCCAGAAGCCCCATCCGCCGCTTTGGGTCGCCGCACGATCGCCGCTGACCTATGAGTGGGGCATCAAGAACGGCTGCAACATCCTGTCATGGGCAATCGCGCGCCCCTTCTCGGAAGTCGAGATCTACAAGGAGCGGTTCGAAACCGTGTTGCGCGACAATCCCGACCTGAAGCGACCGCAATTCGCGACCATGCGTTACGTGGCTGTCTACGACCGGCCCGATCAGTCGGAAGCGCCCATCGAGGCGACCACGAAACAGATGGCGCGGTTCCAGAACCTGTTCCGGAACCTGGGCGGTGTCACCGACGGCTTCGCCGATGAAGTCGATATGGAAAGCCTGAAAGATCAGGAAGGCGTCGATGTCCAAGCATTCCGCGACAATCTGATGTTCGGCACGCCCGACGAGGTGATCCGGAAACTCAAGCCCTATGAAGCGCTGGGCGTCGACCAGTTCACCTATTGCGCCAGCTTCGGGCTTGGCATGAAGGAACAGAAGCGCTCGCTTGAGCTTTTCATCAAGGAGGTGATGCCCGCGTTCGCGGAGAACGACCCTGCGATGAACGCGGCCCAGTGACGCTCGCGTCGCTCTTCTATCGGAAGACGACGTCAGGCACGTGCTCGACGATCAGACCCAAGAAATCGTCCGAAATGCTGATGGCGTAGTTCAGATCGACGTCGTCGCGACGTTCACCGACCTGAATGCCGATGGCATAAACCTCATCGCCGTCCCGGACCAGCAACGGGCCGCCAGAGCTGCCGACAGCCGTGTCGATTTCATGGGCAAACATACGCTGTTGATTGTTGGGGTCGATACGCAGCTCCCGACCCGTGCCCTGCTCAACAACAGGCCCTTCGGCGGCATACTGCCAGGCGAGGCTCAGGTCGAACGGCAGGTTCTCGAACGCACCGGTGTCGAGGGACGCGGATTCGTAATAGAGCGCTACCGTATGAGGCCCATAGTATCCGGCTACCGTGACGTTGCGCTGGTCCGTCGTTCCATTCGGCGCCAGCAGAACCGCGTCGACATCGTCGCGCGTCATGCTCCAGATGGGAACGCTGACACCGCAATGCGGTTCAGAGATCTGAACCACGGCATAGTCCGATGCGCGGTCGACCTCTGGGCTCAAGGTGTTCACGTGGACATCGGAGATGGCATAGGTCCGGTTCGGGCAGCCCTCGATAAACACCCGGTAGCGGCTGAGTTCGCTGGCAACGGGTTCACGCGCAACGCCGGTGGCGTCCCATCGGCCGTTACGGACGAACAGGTGGGCCGCCGTTATGAGGTGGCGCCGGCCAACGACGACCGCGCTGGCCAACGAATTGTCGCCGGCACCAACGTTCGCGACGTAGGGAAACAAGGACAGGCGGCGCGTGTCGTCCCCCACAATGTGGATCGGAACGATAGCGTCGCGGACCTGGTCGGTTGGTCTGGGTGACGGGAGCCCGGGCATAGCGGCCGCAAGCGAAACGACCGCGACAACCGTGCATAAGGCAATGAGACCCACTTGAAGCGCTCGCCAAGGCATATGCCGTTTTGTTGGCCGACGTTCTAGGTTCATGCAAGACCCATCGCGTGAATTGTTACCGGTTCCGAATTGGCGGCACTGTTTTCTCGCAGTGCACCATCGATCGCAAGTACCTGTGGTTCACACCCTGGTGTGGTGCTAGGCCGACTTGGCGTTAGACTGGTCGTCTACGGGCGAAGCGAACCGTGGTGATC
>JANQGO010000155.1 GCA_028277285.1 Alphaproteobacteria bacterium
AACGCTCCGGCGCGGCGCCGGGACTGATCGCGGCAGCGCTGCTGCACGACATCGGTCATCTGATCGACCCGGACGCCGAGACCGCCGATGCCGAAGGCCAGGACCTGCGCCACGAGGCAAGCGGCGCGCGGTGGGTCAGCCAGCTTTTCGGCGATGACGTTCTGGTGCCGATCCGCCTGCATGTCGCGGCAAAGCGCTACCTGACAGCCGTCGAGCCCGATTACATGGAAAAACTCTCGCCGCAGTCGGTGCGCAGCCTTGAGTTACAGGGTGGTCCGTTCACCGAGGCCGAGGCCGAGCGTTTTATCGCCGCGCCCTATGCCAAGGATGCCGTGCTGCTGCGGCGCTGGGATGAGCTTGCCAAGGATCCGGAGGCCGAGACGCCCGACCTCGACCACTTCGTTCCTATCCTGGAAGCCTGCGCGGCGCGGAACGGAACCGCGTGAGCGAGCGGGTCGCGATCTATTACACGCCGGCCGCCGGCTCAGCCCTCTCAACGTTCGCGGCCGGATGGCTCGGCCGAGATGTCGCTTCGGATCAGGAGACTTCCAGGGTTTGTGTCGATGGCCTTGATCCGTCATGGCAAGAGGTGATCACCCGGTCGCCGCGCCGCTACGGATTTCATGGAACGTTGAAGGCGCCGTTCACGTTGGCAGGCGACCATTCCCTTGACGATCTGCATCAGGCGCTGGCGAACTTTGTCGCCGGCCGTCCGGCGGTGACCTTGCCGGGACTTTCGCTCAGCGATCTCTACGGCTTTGTCGCGCTCGTCCCGGCGGCGGACTCGCCGGCGATCAACGACCTTGCCGCCGCGTGCGTCGATGCGTTCGAGCGCTATCGCGCGCCCTTGTCACCGGCAGACCTGGAGCGTCGCCGCCAGTCGCAACTGACCTACCATCAGGATGACCTCCTGGTCCGCTGGGGCTATCCTTACGTGATGGACGAGTTTCGCTTTCACCTGACACTCAGTGAGTTTCTCAAACCGGCCGAGTGTCAACGCGTGATCGACGCGCTGTCGCCGGTCGTTGAACCCTTCTGTCAGCCACCCGTTACCATCGACGCCGTCAGTCTCCTGATGCAGGCGGACCGCCAATCGCCGTTCGTCTTGGTCGATCGGTTCCCGCTGAGCGGCTGACGTCCCTTGTCGGGCGTTCTCATTCTCGTCGTGGGGCCCAGTGGCGTCGGCAAGGACACCTTGCTCGATGGTGCAAAACACACGCTGGACCGGGCGCGTTTTGCGTTTCCTAAACGTGTGATCACGCGGTCCGAAAGCGCCGGCTGCGAGGATCACGAGAGCACGACGCCCGCGGCATTCGCGCGCCAGCAGGCGGAGGGCGCTTTTGCTCTGTCGTGGTCTGCCCACGGCCATAGTTACGGCGTGCCGAAGGCGATCCATGACGAGCTGACGGCCGGCCGCCATGTCGTGGTCAATGTCTCGCGCGCCGTGATCGACGAGGCGCGGCAGCGTTTTTCTCGTGTCGGCGTGGTGTCGATTTCGGCGCCGCGCGAGTCCCTTAAGGCGCGGCTCGAAGAAAGAGGTCGGGAATCACGGCAGGACGTTGCGAACCGGCTCGACCGCGCGAACGCCGTTACCGTGACCGGCGACAACGTCATCGACGTGGTCAACGACGGCTCCGTCGAACAAGGGATCGCACGCTTTACCGCCGCGCTCGAGACCCTGGCGGCGGATTAGATCAGGCGGCGGCGCAGCCAGCCGGAGAAGATATCCATCGCGAAGACGACGATGACGGTCAGCGTGATGATGTAGAGCGTGTTTTCCCAATCCCGCCCGGTTCGCAGAGTCTCGACCAGTTTCAGGCCGATACCGCCGGCACCCAGCGCGCCGATGACCGTCGCCGAACGGGTGTTGGATTCCAGGTAGTAGAGCGACTGCGAAATGAAGACCGGCAGGATCTGTGGAATGACGCCGAAGCGGTAGCGTTGGACGGGCCGCGCGCCGGTCGACTGCACGCCCTCGACCTGCTTGTTGTCGATGTTCTCGATGGCTTCGGAGAACAGCTTGCCCAGCGTGCCGGTGTCGGTGAAGAAGATCGCCATGATGCCCGATAGCGGCCCCAGGCCGAACGCGCGGATAAAGACCAGCGACCAGATCAGGCTGTCGATGCCGCGCAGGAAGTCGAACAGGCGCCTTAGCGCAAAGCGCCCGATGGCGAACGGGTTGAAGTTCTTGGCCGCCAGGAAGGCGAGCGGCAAGCCGAACATGGCGGCAAGCGCCGTGCCCAGGAAGGCCATGATGACGGTTTCGACCAGCGCGATGAAGACGTCGCCGTGCTGCCATTCGGAGTTGTTCCAGAACTCGTTGGCGATATAGGCGACATTCGGCCGCTCGGGATCGATGCGCGGTTCGTGGAGGGCCATGTTCCACAGCTGCGCGCCCGATATGCCGTGCAGAGGCGATGAGAACTCGAACCAGAAGTTTTCCCAGCCGACGAAGTAGCGGTGCACCTCGACGCTGTTGCGCAGGACCTGAACGCGTTTGAACAGGACCGGCCGCGCCTCGAACTTCTTTTCCGAGACCCTCGCCCATTCGGGGATCGGCCCCTCGACCGTGACGCCTTCGCCGTTGGATTCGACGACGATGGGCGGCCAGTCGGGGCTGATGAACGTGGTGGTGCGTCCGGACACGAGGACGTGATAGCCGTCGCCCAGGTCGACATCCAGGTCGTCGTTGGCCTCGACGGTGACCCACTCGGGCGGCCCGTCGAAGCGGGTGTTGCGCTGGCCTTCGATGCTGAACTCGGTTTCGCCGTCGGTGAAGTCGCGCTCGACATGGATCTTGTAGGCGTAGGAATCGGTGGCCAGGATGACGCCGCGTTCCAGGCGCGACTCGCCCAGCAGACTGCCGACATCGAACTCGATATAGGCGTAGGTCAGATAACCGAAGACAAGGACCAGGATGGCGATCGGCCACAGCGCCTGCCGGCGCGACGCGCTCATCACCTTGGCGTAGGTGTTGTCGATCCGGCTGGCTTCGGCGATCGCGACCACGGGTCTCTAGCTCGCCGTCTGTAGGAAGGAGCGGCCGACAAGGCGGTGACGCAGGTAGGACGAAATCTGGTCGATCGTCATGATGGTCAGGAACAGCAGGACAAAGAGGGCGGACGTCTCCGCGCCCTGGCTCCAGCTGATCGCCTTTCTGAGTTCCTGGCCGATACCGCCGGCGCCGACAAAACCCAGAATGGCCGAGGCCCGGATGTTGATTTCGAAACGCAGGAGCGCGTAGCTGACATAGTTCGGCATCACCTGGGGCAGGACGCCGAAGCGCATGCGCTGGAACCACGTCGCGCCCGATGCGGTGAGGCCGTCGAGCGGCCCGTAGTCGATGTTCTCGTTAACCTCGGAGAACAGCTTGCCTAGCGCGCCCGATGTGTGGAACGCGATGGCGATCATCGCCGGCACCGGACTGGCGCCCAGGACAAAGATCAGGAAGAGCGCGATGATCAGTTCCGGAAACGCGCGGGTGATGTCCATCATGCGCCGCGCGACGGGCACGAGCATCGGGAACGGGCTGAGGTTCTTCGTCGAAATGAAGGCCAGGATGACCGCGAAACAGGTGCCGAACAGGGTCGCGACCGCCGCCATGTTGATCGTGTCTATCAGGGACGGCACGTTCTTGCCGAGCATGCCGAACCATGCGCCGCCGGCCTCGAAACTCTCTTCGACGACGGCGGCGGGATAGTCGAAGAACTGGCTGAGACCGTTGATGAAGCTGCCGGAGTTCATGTCCTCGGCAACGATGAAGCTGCCGATGAACAGCACCACGAAGATGGCGGCGAACAGGCCGCCATACATCCGGCGCTTGCGCTCCAGGTGCGCGATATGGGTGGTTAGCTGATCGACGGTCGTGGACATTGGCGCTATGGGGTGTCTGAGGCCAACAAGAAAGCCGGACGGAGACCGCCCGGCTTTCGCAATGTTGCTGGCTTAACCGCCGATCTTCTTTTCGCGCGCCGCCACGATGCTCTCATAGAAGCTGTGGTCAGTCGGGATGATGTCCTGGATCTCGCCACCCATCACGCCATAGGCACATTCGGGGTCGTTCTCCGGCAGATCGGCCATCAGCATGGTGACCTTGTCCTTGATGTCCTGGGGCAGTTCCTTACGGACGACGACCGGACCGTTCGGGATTTCCTTGGAGCGCCAGATCTCGGTCATCTCGGTCATGTCGACCAAGCCGGAATCGACGGCCTTACGGAAAGCGCCGTTGTTGAAGCCATTCTCCCAGTCGCCCTGGCCGTCGGCCCAGGAGACGCCGGCGTCGTAGTCACCATTATAGACACCGATGATGGTCTGCTCATGGCCCCCCGAAAAGGCGATCTGTTCGAAGTACTCACCGTCCTCCATGGAGTAGCCGGACTGCGGGATTTCGATTGACGGGATCAGATAGCCCGAGGTCGAGTTCGGATCACCGAACGCGAACACCTTGCCTTCCATCTCTTCCAGCGATTCGATGCCCGAATCGATGCGGGCGAAACCGATTGAATAGTAACCGGTGGTGCCGTCCGGATTGACCGGTACCAGGACCGGCGTGACGGACTCGGGATCTTCCAGATAGGCCTTGGCATAGCCGGATGCGCCGAGCCAGGCGAGGTCGAGGTTACCGCCGATCAGGCCTTCGATAACGCCGTCATAGTCAGCCGGCGCGAAGAGTTCGGTGGGAACACCGAGCTCTTCCTCGACGGCGACGCGCAGGCACTCGTTGCTGCGCAGGCGGTCGTTCTGGTTCTCGCCGCCCAGAATGCCGATGCGGAACTCCGTGATCTCCTGTGCGAAAGCAGGTGTAGCGACGGAAGCGGCGAGCGCCGCGGCCGCAATCGTGTGCAGTACCTTCATGATTGTCTCCTTGGTCTTGGTGGAAAAGGTTCTTGTTGGTCGTGCTAAACCGCGATGGCTTCTTGGCTCTCGTGGTCAATCATCCCAGGCCGGGCCGCGCCCGAAGGCGGCAGGGACGTTGATGTCGTGGCTTCGTCGAACTCCTTGCCGGCGCCATAGATCTCCCGCGCGGCATCGACGGTGAGCTCGCCGGCGGTACCGTCAAAGACCATCTTTCCGGCACTCATGCCGACGATCCGGCTGCAGTAGGTACGTGCCGTATCCAGCGTATGCAGATTGCAGATGACGGTGATGCCTTCTTCCTCGTTGATCCGGCGCAAGGCTTCCATGACGTGTTTGGCATTCAGCGGATCGAGCGAGGCGATCGGTTCGTCGGCCAGAATGATCTCCGGCTCTTGAACCAGCGCGCGGGCAATCGCGACGCGCTGTTGCTGGCCGCCGGAAAGCGTTCCCGCCTTTTGCAGCGCCGTATCGACGATACCGAGGCGCTCAAGCGCCATAAGCGCGAGGCGGCGGTCGTTGTCGGAGAACAGGGAAAAGACGGTCCTGACGGTGCCGAGCTTGCTGATGCGGCCCAGCATGACGTTGGTCAGAACGTCCAGGCGCGGCACCAGATTGAACTGCTGAAAAATCATCGCGCAACGGGTCCGCCAGGCCAGCAGGTTCGCGCCGCGCAACGCGGTGACGTCGATGTCGCGGAACGTAATACGGCCAACGGTCGGGTCGCTCAGGCGGTTGGTCAGACGAAGCAGCGTTGACTTGCCGGCGCCGGAGCGGCCGATGATGCCGAGCATCTGGCCTTCGGGCACCTGCAGCGTCACATCATTGACGGCTTTGACGTTACCGAAGGCCTTGGTGATCGAGGTATACGTAAGTGCCGACATCACGTTGTCGGCGGCCCGACCGTTACCACTGGAACCCATGAACTCCCCCTGTCACGTTACGTCGGCTGCCCGTCCGCTTCTCGCGTTTCGATCAGCAGCCGCGACGTGTCAGGGGCCAGCTATAGTTGAGGGTCGTGACGTTTTGTTAAGAGCTTTGTGACAGAGATGTGCACGATTTGATTCGTTCCACCGAGTCACAATCAATGGTCGAATAGGTCTAGATGACCCCAACCTAACTGTTTGAGACTAGGTGAATTCTAGTAGACTTGGCGGCCGCCGGTCCAAACCGTGATGGCGGCGGGAAGGTCGTCGACGACGCGCACGCGGACCAAATCCGCGCGCTGACCGGGCGCGATCTCGCCACGGTCATCCAGGCCGACCACACGCGCCGGTTTGGACGATGCAAGGGCGACGGCGGCGGGCAAATCGTAACCGAATTCGGACGTCGTCAGCCGGAACACACCGGCGAGCATGCTTGACATGATGTAGTCGGACATCAGCGCGTCCAGAAGACCGAGCCGCGCCAGTTCGCCTGTCGCGACATTGCCGAAGTGGGAGCCGCCGCGAACCAGGTTGGGGCCACCCATCAGGACCGCCATGCCGTTCTCGTGGGCCGTGCGCGCGGCGACCTCGGTGGTCGGAAACTCGGCAATCTCGATACCCAGTTCCAATGCTTCGGTGACGTGCTCGGTCGTCTCGTCATCGTGGCTTGCGACGACGCGGCCATGGTCGTGCGCCATGGACGAGACTGACTTGCGCATGCCGGGCGCGACGGTCTTGGACCGATGCATCATCTCCTCGATTTCGCGGTCGGCCTCTTCTTCGGTCATGCCGCGCGTGCCGATCAGCCACGTATTGCGGTAATAGTCGATTTCCTTCATCTGCCGGTGGCCAGGCGCGTGATCCATGACGGAGATCAGTCGCACCAGCGGATCGGCAATGCGCGGCTCCAGCAGGTTGGCGACCTCAGGGTCTGTCACCTCACAGCGCAGATGCACCATGTGGTCGGCCCGCAACAGGCCGTGCCGGCGGGCCTCGGCAAGGCCCATCATCATCTGGGTCAGGCTTTCGTTCTGCGCCGGTCGGGTCACGCTGTCGCCCACGCACAACGCGTCGAAAACCGTCGTGATGCCGGCCGCGATCACGGTGGCATCATGGGAAACCGCCGCGCTGATCGGGTTCCATTTGACGCCCTTGCGCGGCTCCAGGTGGCCTTCCAGGCTGTCCGTATGCAGGTCGACCAGGCCCGGAATGAGAAAATCGCCTTCCAGGTCAACCGCGGCGCCGTTGGCGCGTCCTTCGTCGACCGAGGCGATCATGCCATCGCGGACCTGAACGGTGCCCGACACAATTTGGTCGGGCAGCACCATCCTTGCGTTCGTTAAGACAAGATCGTGACTCATGCCGCCGGCCGGTGTTCGCGAAGATCAAAGACTCGATCCGCAACACTCTCACGAACGTGGCGGTCATGGAAGATGCCGACGATCGCAGCACCGCGGTCGCGCGCTTCGCCGATCAGACCAAGGACCGCGTCCCGGTTGTCGGCATCCAATGACGCGGTCGGTTCGTCCAGGAGCAGGATCGGATAGTCGACCGCGAAACCCCGGGCGATGTTGATGCGCTGCTGCTCGCCGCCTGAAAACGTCGCGGGCGCCAGGTCGTGCAGCTCTTCTGGAATGTTGAGACGATCCAGGAGGTCCCGTGCGCGCGCCTGCGCCTGTTCCGGCGGCTCGCCCAGGGAACGCGCCGGCTCGGCGACGATTTCCAGGCTCGACACGCGGGGAATGGCGCGCAGGAACTGGCTGACATAGCCGACGGTCTCGCGCCGGATTTCCAGAATGTCACGCGGTTCCGCGGTGACCAGGTCCACCATCGCGTCGCGGTGGCGCACCATGACCTTGCCGCCGTCCGGCAGATAGTTGCCGTAGAGGGAGCGCAGCAGCGTGGACTTGCCGGCGCCGGATGGACCATGCAGTGCCACGCATTCGCCTGCCTTGACGTCGAATGCCAGGTCGTTCAGCACCGGAATGTGGGTGCCGGCCTGAAGATGAAGGACGAAGGTCTTCGAGAGATCCTCTACGCGGATCATGGTCGTCATGGGCTGTCTCCTTTATGCCTGCAGCACCGATGAAACGAGCAATTGGGTATAGGGGTGGTGGGGATCGTCGAGTACTTGGTCAGTAAGGCCATGCTCGACAGCCTCGCCGTCTTTCATGACCATCAGACGATCGGCGAGCAGCCGCACGACCGCCAGGTCATGGGTCACGATGACGGCCGAAATCCCGGTGTCGCGCACCAGCCCGCGCAACAGATCGAGCAGGCGCGCTTGGACCGAGACGTCGAGGCCGCCGGTCGGTTCGTCCATGAAGACCAGGCGCGGCTTGACGACCAGTGTCTTGGCAATCTGCAAGCGCTGCTGCATGCCGCCTGAGAAGGTCGCGGGCACATCGTCGATGCGCTGGGTGTCCATCTCGACGCGATCGAGCCAGTCGGTCGCGGCGGCGCGGATGTCACCGTAGTGGCGCGCGCCGTTCATCATCAGCCGTTCTCCGACATTGCCGCCGGCACTGATCGACATGCGCAACGCATCACGCGGATTCTGGGTGACGAAACCCCAGTCCGTGCGCATCAGCATACGCCGCTCCGGTTCCGACAGCGTGTAGACGTCGGCCAAACCCCGGTCGCGCAGGTCGTAGCGAACATGGCCCGCGGTCGGCGGCAGCCTGCCGGCCAGGCAATTGAGCAGCGTCGTCTTGCCGGAGCCTGACTCGCCGACGACACCCAGCACCTCGCCGGGATAAAGATGAAAGCTCACGTCATCGCACGCGACGATCCGGCCGAAGCGCTTGCTCAGGCCCTCGACGCTTAACAGCGGCGCGCTTTCCGTCGAACCGTTCATAGCGCGGCCTCCGGTGCGCGGTCTGCGTAGGGGCCGACATGACCCTCTTCTCGCCGGCGCCGGCAATAATCGCTGTCGGAGCACACGAACATGCGCCCGCCTTTGTCATCCAGGATGACCTCGTCCAGGAAGCTGTGCTTGGCGCCGCACAGGCCGCACACATCGTCCCAGCGCTGCACCTGGAACTTGTGATCCTCGAAGTCGAGGCTCTTGACCTCGGTGAAGGGCGGGATGGCGTAAAGCCGTTTCTCGCGCCCGGCACCGAAGAGCTGGAGCGCCGGCATACGTTGCATTTTCGGGTTGTCGAACTTCGGTATGGGCGAGGGCGCCATCAGATAGCGGCCATCGACCATGACCGGATAGTCATAGCTGATAGCGATTTCCCCCCAACGCGCGACTTCCTCGTAGAGCCTGACATGCATGACGCCGTACTCCGACCACGCGTGCATCTTCCGGCATTCGGTCTCGCGCGGCTCAAGCGGCCGCAGCGGTTCGGGGATCGGTACCTGGTAGACGATGATCTGATCGTCTCTCAGCGTCATTTCCGGTATCCGGTGACGGGTCTGAATGATGCTTGCCTTGTCGGTTTCCTCCGTCGTCTCGACACCGGCGACGCGCGCGAAGAAGCGGCGGATGCTGACGGCGTTGGTCGTGTCGTCAGCGCCCTGATCGATCACCTTCAACGTATCGTCAGGGCCAACGATACTGGCGGTTACCTGGATGCCGCCGGTACCCCAGCCATAGGGCAGGGGCATTTCGCGGCTGCCGAACGGAACCTGATAGCCGGGAATGGCGACGGCTTTCAGAAGGCCGCGGCGGATCATCCGCTTGGTTTGCTCGTCCAGGTAGCCGAAATTGTAAGCGGCATCGGCGACGGGCGCGGCACTGACGTGGTTCATTCCGCGGCCTCCTGCCCCTGGTCGTTCACTGGCGCTGCGTCGGCCTCCGCGCGTTCGCGGCGCAGCCGGCGCACCAGTTCCAACTCTGACTGGAAGTCCACATAGTGGGGCAGTTTCAGGTGCTGAACGAAGCCAGACGCCTCAACGTTGTCTGCGTGATACAGCACGAATTCCTGGTTTTGCGCGGGGTAGCCGACCTCTTCGCCCAGCTCTTCGGCGCGCAATGCGCGATCGACAAGCGCCATCGCCATCGACTTTCTCTCGGCCTGGCCAAAGGACAAGCCGTAGCCGCGCGTGAACTGCGGCAGGTTTTCTTCATCGCCCTGGAACTGGTTGACCAGTTCGCATTCGGTCACGGTGATCTCGCCGATGTCGATCGGGAAGTCGAGCTCGTCGGGAGTCAGCTCGACCGGCACCTCGCCCATGCGAATCTCACCGGCGAACGGGTGTGTGCCGCCGAAGCCGCGCTGCGTCGAATAGCCGAGCGCGAGCAGAAAACCCTCATCGCCGCGCGCCAGGTTCTGCAGGCGAACATCGCGGTCGGCCGGGAAGCGCATGGGTTCGCGCGTGATGTCGCCGATGTTGCCGTTTTCGGACCCGTCATCAACCGGTTCAATCAGGCCCTCATGACCCAGAATATCGCTGACCCTCGGCGTGGCCTCATCCCTGTGGTTGCACGCCGCATAGGCCGTCGGCCGTTCGGCGTCCGTTTCCATCAGGTCGAAGTCCAAGAGGCGGTGCGTGTAGTCATAGGTCGGGCCCAGAACCTGGCCGCCGGGCAGGTCCTTGAACGTCGCGGAAATGCGGCGGCGCACATCCATCGCACCTGTCTCGATCGGTTGGGTTGCGCCAAACCGCGGCAAGGTCGTGCGGTAGGCCCGCAGCAGGAAGATCGCTTCGACCAGGTCACCTTGAGCCTGCTTGATGGCCAAAGCGGCGAGATCGCGATCATAGAGCGAGCCTTCCGTCATGACGCGATCGACCGCGTGTCCAAGCTGATTGGCGATCTGGTCGACGCTAATCTCCGGGATCTCGCGGTCGCCGCGCCGTTCCTCGGCCAACAGGTTGTGGGCATTGCTGATGGCGGTCTCGCCGCCTTTGACCGCTACGTACATGCGGGAACCTCGGCCTTGGTTGTGCGGGGCAGACACGTCACGGCAACCCGACTGGTCAGGATGACGTCGACGCCAAGCGGGAAAAGCGACCGGTTCGTGATCAGCCAGTCCCAGAAGTCGGTGGGCAGACCGACGGGTGCCATGGTCGCGCGTCCGTCGATGCCAGGGCCGGTCAAACCGATGACCGGACCCTCGTCGAGCGACGGCACGTCGATCACGATCGTCGTCGAACTGTCGGGATAGGTGTCGCTGCCAATAGCGAATCGATCCAGGGCCGGCATGGCGGCGGGCTCGGCGATGATGGCGAAGGCGGCGTCCGCCGGATCCTTGACGATCGGGCAGCCGCAGTGAAAAGCGAGGAACGACATCACGTCGCTGCCGGCGGCGTGGTTGTCCAGCCACAGCGGCGTCTCGTGATCGAACAAGGTCAGGGCGACCGCGGTCGCGGCTACCGAAAGAGGCGGCGGCGCATCAAGCCCGACGTTCAGCGGTGCAATCGTGCCGGGACGCGCCATCGCGTCCAGCAGGCCCCGGAAGGCCTGTTGCGCATCAAAGACCGGATCGGCGAAACCGGGCAGCGGCGCTTGCGAAACGTCACCCATCATGTGTCCTCCCGCCCTGTCGCCATGGTGAAAAAGTCGACCCGGGTTGCCGCCGTCTTGTTGCGCGCTTCTCGTTTCCGTTCTTCCTGCGCGCGCGCCAGCGGCCGGATCACCGACTTGTCGATCTCGTCGTGGCGCCGTGGGTCCTGCATCAGCGCGTCGAACAGCGCGGCCAGTTCGCAATGCCGGTGATCGCGTCCCCGGACATAGGCAACACCCATGATGCCGTCGCCGACATTGACCGCGCATCGGGTCACCGTCATCTCGCCCAGATTGAAGGCTTTGCCGGAGCCGCCGGCCCGGCCGCGGACCATGGTCATGCCTGTTTCGGGCCGGCGGATCCAATCGTGTTCCGGGGCTTCATCAAGGTTGTCCCAGGCTACCGAAAGCTCGCGGCTGTCGGCCTTGGCCAGGACACTCATCCAGTAACGCCGATCGGCTTGTGCTTCGGTCATATCCGGTGTGATGGTCATTGTCGTGGGGCCAAATTCATCTAGACGTCTATATAACTTGGTAGGTTCCGGGGCACAATCGTTTACATGATTTTTCGACGCAACCAGGCGCTTACCTGTTCGACGATCAGCACCAGGATGAAGATGCTCAGGATAATGGTCGCGGCCTGGCCATAGGCGAACATGTCCATGGCGACCTTGAGCTCGATGCCGATGCCGCCGGCGCCGACCAGGCCCAGCACGACCGACGACCGTGTCGCCTTTTCCAGGCTGAACAGGGACGTGTTGACGAAGGACGGCATGGCGGCCGGCAAGACCGCGCAGAACACCGTGCTGCTGCGACTGGCGCCTACGCCGCGTAGCGCTTCCTGGGGGCCGTCGTCGACCTCTTCCATCGCCTCGGCGAAGAAGCGGCCGCAGAACCCGATGGTGTCGATCATGATCGCCAGGGTTCCGGCAAACGGTCCGAGACCAACCGCGATCACGAAGAACAGCGCCCAGACCAGGTCGGGCACCGTCCTGAACAGGGATATCAGGCTGCGCACGGCCAGATAGACAACCTTGTTCGGCGTCTGGCGCCGTGAAGCAAGGATGGCGAGGGGGACACTCAGCGCGACGCCCAGAACCGTGCCGACGACCGCCATCTGAAAGGTTTCCAGGAGCGACCAGCCAATCGATCCGATGCGCGAGAGATCCGGCGGCATCATGCTTATGAACATGCGGACCATCCCGGGAACCCCGTCGATCAGCTCGCTCATCGACAGACCGACATCGTCCATGGACACCAGGACAAAGGCGGCGACCAGGACGATCAGGACAAAGGCAAGCGGATTGGGACGGCCAAACCGGCTCGGCATCGCCTGGCCCGGACGCGGTGCCGTGCTGACGCCATCAGCCATAGATCGTCTCCAGGTCTTCGGCGCGCTGACCCCGCGCCGGACAGTCCAACTCCACCTTGCCGCCGCGCAGGCCGACAATCCTGTCCGCGTAGTCGACCGCATGACGCAGGTTGTGGGTGGTGAAAACGAGGGTCAGGCCCTGGCTTCGCATCAGCTCCGACAAGAGTGCCATGACCTCTTCGCCGGCGATCGGATCGAGGCTTGCGACCGGTTCGTCGGCCATGACCAGTTCAGGGCGTTGCATCAGCATGCGTGCGATCGCAACGCGCTGGGATTGTCCGCCGGAAAGTTGATCGGCGCGCTGCCGGGCAACATGTTGCAACCCCACACGATCCAGGCAGGCAAAGGCTTCGCGGCGCCGATCGGTCGTCGCCAGGGCCTGATGCCAACAGCGAAATCCGCCGCCGCGCCCCAGCGACCCGTGCAGCACGTTGGTCAATGACGTCAGGCGCGGCACCAGGTTGTGGCGTTGAAAGACGAAGCCGACACGGCTTCGAATCCGCTTGAGTTCACGCGCTTTGGCGCGCGTCGTGTCGTGGGACAAGAGGTTGATTCTGCCGCCATCCGGCTCGATCAGCCGGAGGCAGCAGCGCAGCAAGGTCGATTTGCCGGTACCGTTGGCGCCGATGATCGCCAGCGCCTGGCCCCGCGGTACCCGAAGGTCAAGCTTGTCCAAGATCGGGTTGCCGGTGCCGAAGCTTTTGCTCAGGCCCTCGACAACCAGATCGTTGGCGACAACAGCGGCGGACCCGGCCGGATCGGCCGGGCCCACCGTCGATGGTGTGTCCTCGTTGAGGGCAACAAGGGCCATCAGTTGCCCACGAAATCCGCGTATTCGGGATAGCCGATCGTGGCGTAGGCGGCACGCACATAGTCGTAGTCGCTGTCGTCGACTTCGGCGATGAACTTCATGCCGGCGTATTTCTGATTGTCTTCGCCGGTCAGAATGGCGGCGACCAGGTCATCGGAGTGCTCGACAAAGGCCGTGCGCAAGGTTTCGACGGCAGCGGGATCGACATGGGCGCCGGCGACCAGCAGGTCGTTGGGCAGGTCGGGGCCGCGGCCGATAACCTTGAACGCACCGGGCTC
>JANQGO010000226.1 GCA_028277285.1 Alphaproteobacteria bacterium
AAGCGCGCGTCATGGCGACGCCCGGGCACACGCCGGGCTGCATCACCTATGTCGTCGGCGATGCCGCCTTCATCGGCGACACCATGTTCATGCCCGACAGCGGCACGGCGCGCTGCGATTTCCCCGATGGCGATGCGGCGATGCTCTATGCCTCGATCCGGCGCATTCTCGATCTGCCGCCGAAGACACGGCTGTTCGTCTGTCACGACTATCAGCCGAACGGGCGCGAGCTCGCGTATGAGGCCAGCGTCGCCGACCACCGCCGGGAGAACATCCACGTCAACGACGAGATCGACGAAGCCGGGTTTGTCACCATGCGCACGACCCGCGACGCGACGCTCTCGGCGCCGGCGCTGATCCTGCCGGCGGTCCAGGTCAACATCCGCGCCGGCCACATGCCGGCGCCGGAAGCCAACGGCGTCTCCTATCTCAAGATCCCCGTCGATACGCTTTGACGAAAGGCAGTTTATGGGTGCCACCGAACACGGGTTTCGCGCGAAGCTGGAACGCCATCAGCCGGACCTGCCCATCTATCTGATGGTGCCGTCGGACGTGGTGACGGCCTTGGGCGGGACCGCGACGTTTGTCGTCGACGCCGCCGTCAACGGCACCGCGATCGGTCGCCGCTCAATCAAGCCTTGGGGCGACGGGCGCTGGTTCATGGAACTGACCAAACCACAATGCGGCCGGTTAAAGGTGGAAGAAGGTGACGCGGTCGACATTACGGTCTCGGAAACGCTGCAGACACCAGCTGCATTGGAGGCGGCGTTGGCGAAGAACAAACTGGCGGACCGTTGGGCAGCGCTCTCCGCTTCCGACCGCCGCATGATCGCGGAGCACATCTTCGCCGCCAAGAAAGACGTGACCAAGGCCGCGCGCATCGAACGCGCGATCACGAAGCTACAACAGCGTTCTTAACGCACCATTCCGCGCCCCGGCCCCCGAGCCGGGGCCCCCGAGCCGGAGCCCATGTACACGGACCGCGACGGCTAAGGCGCCGCCCGTGTTCTTGGATCCCGGGTCAAGCCCGGGATGCGAGAGGGGGTGACGTGTCGGTCCCGTATCGCACCATGGACACCACCACGTCCTGGCTTTGCGGCCGACACGCGGCGCCGGTCCTAACCCAGCCGCGTCGCCTTGTGGTGGGCGACGAAGTGGGGCGGGTAGTCGTGCTTCTCGATGGTGATGTCGAGCAGAAAGGGCACGCCTCTTTTGTTCGCGGCGAGCGCGCGTTGAAGCGCCGGCTCGACCTCGCCGGGGTCGTCGATGTGCGCGCTCTCGCAGCCCTGGGCCGCGGCGATGGCGACGAGGTCGGCGCCGACCAGGAAGTTGGTCGCGACCTCCTGCTGGCCGTTCAGGACCTGGGCATATTGCGGCCAGCCGAAGGCCTTGTTGTTCAAGACGACCCAGGTCACGCCCAGCTTCTGCTCGGCGGCGGTGGCAAGCTCCATCATCGCCATCTGCATGGCGCCGTCGCCGGTGACGCAGACGATGTTCTTCTCGGGTGCTGAGAGTTTGGCGCCGATGGTGCCGATCACGCCCATGCCCATGGCCGTCTGCTCGCCCATGGGGATCGAACAGCCGGCATCCAGGACCTTGTAGAAGGGCCAGTAATAGGACCACAGATCCGCGCCGCCGTTCTCGTGCACGATGACGGTGTCCTTGCCGAAGACCCGGTTCAGCGCCTGCATGACCTGGCGCGTGCGGATCGGCGTTCTTGGCTCCGCGCTGTCGGCCTCGGTCTCGGCAAGGTAGGCGGTCCGCGATGTCTCGATCGCCGCAACGCGGGTCTGGCGCTGTTCGCCGTCGATTGCCGGGAGCGCGGTCAGGATGTCCGCCAGACCAAGCGCCGCGTCGCCGGCCAGCGCGATGTCCGGGCGCTTGTTGAGCGCGATCGCCTCGGGCGCGATATCGAGCTGGATGTGATGGACGCCGTCCGGCCAATAGAGCCAGCCGCCGGTCGAGAAGTCCTCAAGCCGCGTGCCGATGGTGAAGAACAGATCGGCCGCGTCGTGATAGGCCTTGCCGGCTTCCGTGAAGTAAAGGCCTGTCTGGCCGAGCGCCAGGGGATGGTCCTCGGCGATGATGCCGCGCCCGCCCGGCGTCGTCATGACCGGCGCGCCCAGGGTCTCGGCAAGCGCCTTGACCTGATCGAAGGCGCCCGACGATACGGCGCCGCTGCCGCACCAGATCAGCGGGCGCTTGGCCTTGGCGAGCGCCGTGGCCGCGGCCGCGACGTCCGAACCGTCGGGCCGGCTCAGATGGCGGCCGAGGGCCTTCCGGTAGGCCGGCATGGGAACGGGTTTGAGGCCGATATCCGACGGCACCTCGACGAACACCGGGCCGGGCCGGCCGTTCACCGCGACATCGAAGGCGCGCGCGATGACCCAGGGCGTCGTCTGGGGATCGGTGATGCGGACCGCCCATTTGGTCACCGGCTTCAGGTGCGCGATGGCGTCGAGCTCCTGGAACGCGCCCTGGCCGTCGCTCGCCATCGGCACGCCGTTGGCGAGCGCGATGACCGGCAGCGACGCCGAGTGGGCTTCCAGCAACCCGGTCGCCAGATTGGTGATGCCGGGGCCGGGATTGCCGAAACAGATCTCAGGCTTCGCCGTCAGGCGCGCGGCGGCAAAGGCGCAGGCGACACCGGAGTGTTCGTGGCGGGTCAGGATGATGTCGATGCCCGTATGCTCGGCGATATCGGCGACCAGGTGCAGCGGGTTGCCGGGCATGCCATAGAGCCGCTCGACCTCCTCGGCGGCCAGCGCCTCGGCGATCGCCTGCCACGGGCTCTTGTTTTCCATGGTTCCCTCCCCGACCGGTTGTGGGCGGAAGCCTAGAACAGTCGGGCGGCCGGGGCACCCGCTGAGACGCATCACCGCCGCCATTGACGCCTGCGAAGCGAAACACTAGCTTCCGCGCCCATCAACGCACGGGTTCGCCGAAGTAGCTCAGTGGTAGAGCAACTGATTCGTAATCAGTAGGTCGGGAGTTCGAATCTCCCCTTCGGCACCAGTTCTTTCCGCAGACAGTGGCAGAACTTCGTTGGATGCTCTGAGGTTTTAACTCGATTGCTGAGTTTCATCATATCATTTCATAGAGATACAGTTTCAACGCTCAATACTTCGAGTCAATTTGAACCAATGATAGAAGTGTAGTCCTGCTTTCTGTATTAGAGTTCGAATAGAGAGCGTTGCGAACATAGTTATGCCAAATGGTCTACGTAATCTGCTGAATGGCAGTCTTCCTGTGTTTCTGGATTAATATTGTCTGATTCGAAGTTTTTAGCTTGTCCCTGTTGGGAGATGAGTTGATGGAGCAAATAGTTATCCCAGTCATCGTGGCAATAATAGTCGCAGTTATTTTGGTGTTTTCACGTAAGACTTTGGAGCTTTTCGATTACGTTGTGGAACCACTTCGAAGGCGACTACTACCGCTAGGGTTAAGAAAGCTAAGCCGTTTGAAGGTGTCTCAACAGAGAATCGAAATGATCAATCCTCGGAGTGTCAAAGACATCCATGCTGAACGATCTTTGTTGCAGCGTATCGCAATGCGAAGTTACCAGGACGCTGAGGGTCCCACTATCGATGACCAAGAAGTCAACATTCTTTCCCGTAGTGTAAGAAACAAGTGCCTGCAGGTGCCACTCCTAGAGGTACCTAATTCTACGCCGTGCTCTCTTCTTAGTGTTCGCGATGTCAAGCTGAAATGGTTGGGTGAAGCAGTAGATTCGCCAGATCTTTGGCCAGGACTCGCTTCACGATTAAGAGGCGATCTGGATCAAACCATTGATAACAATAGGGTCTATGCACTTCGCTCGGTGAGCATGACCGAACAGGACAAGGTTGTTCTCAACTGTTGCTGGGGTAAATACGACGCATACATTAATTCTTGCGAGGCGCTTAACTGGTCATTGGCTGCTGCCACCAAGGAGTATGCGACAATCGAATTTGGGCCGAAATTCAGCGTGAACGAACATACGAGTAATCTGCTCAAGAAAGCTTCACAAATTGTCGGTCTCGACAAGTTTAGAAAAGATTTGAAGGTCTTCGACTTCTCGAATCGCCTATGCGCCATAGGTGTAAACACACTGACAGTTCTCGTATCCCGAAGGGATCGTTACTTCTATCTGCATGATCGAGGACGGGAAGCGAAAAGCTCGCGAACGTCGAACCTCAAGAAAGCGGAGGCGGTGGGCACCGTGCACGTGGTTCCGGCCGGCAGTTTTCAGCCATTTTTGGATGGTGATGTCGACCATGATCGGGAGTTTGATATCGAGTTTACGATTTTTCGAGAGTTCGCCGAAGAGCTTCTTAGTTTCGAACCAGACCCCCAATTCAGACATTACGAATGCATTGAGCGTGTCCTAGATGCACCAGAAAACGAAACGCTGAGTGAGTTCTTTAGGTTCTTTTCTGGTAGTTCAGTGAAGACCTTCTATCTGGGCATGGGATTGGATCTTCTCACACTAAAGCCAGAAGTTATGACGGTATGTCTTGTTGATGCCGATGCACTACACGACAAGTTTAAGATCAAGCGGAACTGGGAGGGCGAGCTTGAACGAAAGAACTTTTCACGTTCGGTTATTGCATCGCTAATCGAAAGACATTTTGATGAAAGACTTCTCGGTGCGGCGGCCGGAACACTGCTTTTGGCGTATCAGCAATACAATGCAATTGTACTCGAAATTGACGAAATGGCGCAGGACGATAAGTCCTCCTTGTAACAGATACTAACTTAGCCTTTTGTTGGGCCGCCGAACTTCTCGTGCAGCCATCCGTCGATAACTGGCTGGATTGACAAACGCAACTCTTCGTTAGCATAGCCGCACCAATGTACAGGTTCGCTCACGCTGAACGCCGCGTCCAACTCCGCTCCAAATCCATCGGTCAGAATTACGCCCGCGTGTTTGGCGATTGGTAATCCTGCGATGTCATAAGGATGGCACTCCAACCCTCGCACAATTGCAACACTCGAACGTTGCTGAAGTATCTCATAGAAAAGTGGTCGCAGGTCACAGCAGAATCGGTCATGACCTACAATTAACTCGACCAGTTGACCGCCAGTAGATATGTACTGGTCGTCGAAAATGGCTGCTTGTCCTACGTTAACACCACCAAGGTTGGCCTTCGCAATTCGCTCCATCAATTCGGCCGCCAATTCCTTCGTTCCAGGAAAGAAGTTGGATACGTGTGCAAATCCATGTTGGAGCGAACGCTCTTGGCTCGGGCGAACGATGATCTGTGAGGTCTCGCCAGAGACGGTGTGCTCTCGAACCGCAGATAGTGCATGACCCTTGGCGAAAACAAACATGTCAGCAAGAAGTTGCTTGCTGACGGGGAGTTCAATCATCACGGAAGCCATTGAGTGCGAGATAAGCGCCGGCTCACCTTGATTTGGAGCAATCGTCGCGAGAAACCATGCAGAGCGCTTGTCGTACATGAGGTTTCGCGTCCCATCGATGGGATCGATGAGCAAACTGTATAGATGTGACTTCTCGGCGTTGCCAAACCGAAGCTCTCCATTGCTGCCAAATCCCTCGGCAACAACCAGCAGCGGTTTGATGCAATCGGGCCAATGCTCGATCGCGGAGACAATGATTGGTTCGACCTTGCGGTCGATTGCAAAGATGGTGTCCCCGCCTTCAAAACCACTGGCTTTGTGGTCGTTCGTAGCATCTCTATTGTCGATCAAATGCTGACGCACTTTACGACCGAGGTTGCACAAAAGTGCTGCCAGATCTTTGCTGTCGAGTTCAGCATTAGCGCTTATGGTCATGCTAGCTGCGCACCATAGATTTCGAGCATTTCATCATAAATGTCGAACAAAGAGGGGGCGAGTTGTAATGATTCTCTGATGAGTGGAGTTCGAATCTCCCCTTCGGCGCCGTTCTCTGCCGCCGCACGGCCGGTCGTTGGGAGACCCCTCCAAACGTAGAGTTGGACTTATTCCAAAGGGCTAGCCCTTTCGGGAGCGGCGTGACCGCTGTCACAGGGGGTGACATTTACGCTGTCCGGGATTTGACGTAATCTAAGAAAAATTTCCGGGATGAACAGCCATGACAAATCAGTCAGCGCCGGCACAGCCGGTCAAGAAACCGGAGCGCAGTCCGACACCTTATCTTATCGGTATATTTGGTGCGGCCATGACCATCCTTATGGTCGTCATGATCGGTTCTATCAAAGACTTAAGAACCGACCTTACAGTTCTTGATAACTCGATGGTTGGTCTTCAAGAAGAGATGGTCGCCAACCGCGTTGCTGTGGTCAGCGAGGTCGCCGGCATCGATGACGACATAACCAGTTCGATAGGCGAGCTGCGGACGGATATCGCCGTCACCAACCAGCAGCTTCTGGGCATCGACCTGCATCTGTCGGCCATGCGCCAGGAGATGGCGCCGCCGGCCACCGACTTCTCGCGTGACGCCGAGACGGTCGCGCCGGCCAACAACCGAAGCAGCCACGACAAGTAAGCGATTGTCGCGCGAGCACTTAAGTGTTCGCGAAAGCTAGCATCACCGGCCCACTCCCCTCCCGGCCACCCCGAGGATGCTGCCATGGGTGGCCGGGAGGGGGAGTGGGCCGGCTCGGCGGTTGCGTAAGCAAGACGGCTCTAGCCGTCGTCCAACAGGGCGGCGGCTTCTTCGTAGGTGCGCGCGATGCCGGCCTTGAGCGGGATCCTTGCCTGCCAGCCGAGCGCACGCAGGCGTCCGACGTCGAGCAGCTTCCGGGGCGTGCCGTCCGGCTTATCGCTGTCGTAGACGATGGCTCCCTTGAACCCCGCGATCTCGCCGATCATCGCGGCGAGGTCGGCAATCGAAATGTCCTTGCCGGTGCCGATGTTGATGATGTCGGGCTCGTCATAGGCCCGCATCAGGAACAGGCAGGCATCGGCCAGGTCGTCGACATGGATGAACTCGCGCTGCGGCCGGCCGGTGCCCCACACCGTCACCGTCTCGTCGCCGCGCCGTACGGCTTCGTGGAACTTGCGGATCAGGGCCGCCAGCACGTGGCTGGTCTCCGGGTCGTAGTTGTCGCCCGGGCCGAACACGTTGGTCGGCTGGGTGCAGATGGCGTTGAAGCCGTATTGCTGGCGATAGGCCTGGCACATCTTGATGCCGGCGATCTTGGCGATGGCGTACCACTGATTGGTCGGCTCCAGCGGCCCGGTCAGGAGATAGTCCTCGCGGATCGGCTGGGCGGCGTCGCGCGGATAGATGCAGGATGAGCCCAGGAACAGCAGCTTTTCGGCGCCGCTGCGCCATGCCGCGTCGATCACGTTGGTCTGGATCGCCAGGTTGTCGCGGATGAAGTCGGCGGGATAGCTGTCATTGGCCAGTATGCCGCCGACCTTGGCGGCTGCCAGGAACACGTGGCTTGGCCGCTCGGCCTCGAAAAACGCCCTGACCGCCGCCTGATCGGTCAGGTCGAGCTCGCCGTGGGTCCGGATGATCGGCGCTGCAAACCCTTCCGCCTCCAGGAGGCGGACGATCGCCTGGCCGACCATACCGCGATGGCCGGCGACATAGATCCGCGCGTCCTTATCCATTGAGGGCGGTCAGGCCCTCGCCGTGACCGGCGTCGATCAGCGTGCGTTCGCGGCGCGCCAGCTCGTGGTCGGCCTCGGCCATCATGGCGACCAGGGTCTTGAAGTCGGTCGCCGCGGTCCAGCCCAGCTTGTCCTTGGCCTTCGCGGCATCGCCCTCCAGGTGATCGACCTCGGTCGGGCGCAGATAGCGCTCGTCGAATTCGACGTAATCCTGCCAGTCGAGGCCGGCCTGTTCGAACGCGGCTTCCAGGAAGTCGCGCACCGAATAGGAGCGGCCGGTCGCGACGACGAAGTCGTCCGGCGTGTCGTGTTGCAGCATGCGCCACATGGCATCGACATAGTCGCCGGCGAAACCCCAGTCGCGCCGGGCATCCAGATTGCCGAGATAGAGCTTGTCCTGCAGGCCTTCGCGAATGCGCCCGACGGCGCGGGTGATCTTGCGGGTGACGAAGGTCTCGCCGCGCCGCGGTGACTCGTGATTGAACAGGATGCCGTTGGCGACGAACAGGCCATAGGCCTCGCGATAGTTCCGGGCGTGTTCGTGCGCCGCCACCTTGGCGGTGGCATAGGGGCTGCGCGGCTGGAACGGCGTCGCCTCGCTTTGGCGCGGCGGCGCGTCACCGAACATCTCCGACGACCCCGCCTGATACATGCGGACATCGCGGCCGGTGCGCGCGACGTAATCGCGCAGGCACTCCAGCAGCCTCAGTGCGCCCATGGCGACCACGTCGGCGGTGTACTCGGGCTCGTCGAACGAGACGCGGACATGGGACTGGGCGGCCAGGTTGTAAATCTCGTCCGGCTCCACCGCCTCGATAATCCGGCGCAGCGCGGTGCCGTCGGTCATGTCGCCGTAGTGGCCGAACAGGCGGGCTTCGGGGTCGTGGGGATCGCGGTAGAGGTGCTCGATACGGCCGGTGTTGAACATGCTGGCGCGGCGGATGATGCCGTGGACGTCATAGCCCTTGGTGATCAGCAACTCGCTCAAGTACGAGCCGTCCTGGCCCGTGATCCCGGTAATGAGAGCGCGGCGTCTACGCTCGGCTGCTGCCATGGTCACAAATCTCCCGGCATTCCCGACATGGGGCCCCCCTGCGAGGCCGATGAACGCTGTTTCCGGGCCCTTGTCAAGCGGTCACCGGAGGGAAGGGCCAGGCGATTGCGGCGAGGCCCATGGTGAGACCCTTCTACCCATCACGGAGGGGGCTGATTGCCCGTCGGCGCCGCAGGACTTATATCTCCCCTGCTATGTTGCGAACCTTGTTCCGATCGACGGACAAGGCCGTTGAGCCGGCCGCGGTGCCCGCCGACACGGTGGTCTACGCGATCGGGGACATTCACGGCTGTCCGGACCTCCTGGAGACCCTGCACGGCCGGATCCTTGAGCATGCGGCCGAGTTGGGCGTTTCGCGCAAGGTCGCGGTTTATCTGGGCGACTATGTCGATCGCGGCCGGGATTCGCGCGGCGTCATCGACATGCTGATCAAGGCGCCGCTGGCGGGGTTCCAGAGCGTCTTCTTGAAGGGCAACCACGAAGACGCCATGCTGAAATTCCTCTCCGACACCAAGATCGGCCCCGGCTGGATGGGTTTCGGCGGCGACATGACCTTGCTGAGTTATGGCGTCGACCCCCAAAGCCTGCCGGCGGCGCAGGAAGATGGGCTGGCCTTCCTGCAGATCCAGCTGGTGAAGAACCTGCCGACCAGCCACCGTCAGTTCCTGGAAAGCCTGGCCCTGAGCCACAGCGAGGGCGACTACTTCTTCGCCCATGCCGGGGTCCGGCCCGGCGTGGCGCTGGACGATCAGCGGCCCGAGGATCTGATCTGGATCCGCGACACCTTCCTGGAGAGCGCGCAGTCCTTCGGCAAGGTCGTGGTGCACGGCCACTCCATACGCCTGGAGCCGGAGTTCCGGCAGAACCGCATCGGCATCGATACCGGCGCGGTCTTCACCGGCGTTCTGACCTGTCTGGCGTTATGGGGCGAAGAACGGGATGTCCTTCAGACCGGTTGAGACGCGGGTCGGCGACGACGGTATCTGGCGCGACCTGCGGGTCGAGGCCGGCGGCCTGCGCGACCGCCCGGTCCTGTTTCTCGACCGCGACGGCGTCATCGTCGAGGAAGTCAGCTACCTGCATCGCCCGGGCGACGTGCGGCTGATCGACGGTGTCGCCGGCTTGATTGCGAATGCTAGGAGGGCGGGCGCCGGCGTCGTGGTCGTCACCAACCAGTCCGGCGTCGGGCGCGGCCTCTACGGCTGGTCCGACCTGGCGGCAGTCGAGGATGAGGTCGCCCGGCAGCTTGCCGATGCAGAGGCCGCGGTTCAGGCGGTCTTCGCGTGCCCGTTCCACGCCGACGCGCGGCCGCCCTTCGACACGGCCGACCATCCCGCGCGCAAGCCCAACCCCGGCATGCTGTTGATGGCGGCGGAGATACTGGGTCTCGACCTCGGGCGATCGTGGATCATCGGCGACCGGGCGACGGATGTGGTGGCCGCCAGCCGGGCCGGCCTGGCGGGTGGTCTGCTGCTGGGCGACGGTTATGACGAGGGGGAGGCCGAACGCGCCTTGTCCCTGGCCGGCGACCGGTTCCTGGCGCGGCGGATCGACCGGCTGGACGAAGCCGGCCGTCATATCGCGTGGCTGGGCGCATCGGCTTGACCGGCCCCCTTCCGGGGTCTATGCGGGAAGCACCGGGAAGGGACACCTGTTCATGGACATCGAGCGGTTTTTCGACGCCGAGCTGGCGCAGCACGAGGAGGTCGCCGCGGCGACCGGCGCCGAACTGGCCGCGCCGTTCCGGCGTCTGGTCGACATCGCCGTCGCCAGCATCAAGGCCGACGGCAAGCTGCTCTTCTTCGGCAATGGCGGCAGCGCCGCCGACGCCCAGCACTTGGCGACGGAGCTGACTGTTCGTTACGTCGACAACCGCACGGCCATCGCCGCGATCGCTCTGACGACCGACACATCGGCGTTGTCGGCCATCGGCAACGATCTCGGTTTCGAATACCTGTTCGCCCGCCAGATCGAAGCGCTGGGCCGTGCCGGCGACGTCGCCATCGGCATCTCGACATCGGGCCGCAGCGCCAACGTCAAGCTGGCGCTGCGCCAAGCCCAGGACATGGGGCTGACCGCGGCGGCGCTCACCGGCAGCGGCGGCGGCGAACTGGTCGGCCTGGCCGATCCGCTGCTGATGGTCCCGTCGACGGTCACCGCGCGCATCCAGGAGATGCACATCATGCTCGGCCAGATGCTGTGCGGCGCGGTGGAGATCGAACTTGGCCTGGCCGAGGATCCGCACTCGTGATTCTGGTGACGGGCGGCGCCGGTTTCATCGGCTCGAACGTCGTCGCGGACCTCGCGGCGACCACCAACAGCCCGATCGCGGTCGCCGATGCGGTCCATGACGATCACCGCCGTGCCAACATCGCTCAGCACAACGTCGCGGAGATCGTCGAGCCCGACCAGATTGTGGCATGGCTGAAGGGCCGCGGCGACGTCGAGGCGATCATCCATATGGGCGCGGTGTCGTCGACCACGGAAACAGACGTCGATCTGATCCTGCGCTCCAATGTGTGGTTGTCGCTCGCCTTGTGGGACTGGTGCACCGAGCACAGCGTTCCCCTGATCTACGCATCGTCGGCTCAGGTCTATGGCGACGGCGAGCAGGGTTTTGTCGACGACCAGTCGATGGACGCGCTGGCGCGGCTGCGCGCGATCACGCCCTATGGCGCCAGCAAGCTGCTGTTCGACCAACTGGTCATGCGCGAAGTCGGCATGGGCCGTAAGACGCCGCCGCAATGGGTCGGCCTGCGTTTCTTCAACGTTTATGGCCCGAACGAGTACCACAAAGGCGACCAGCGCAGCGTCATCGTCAAGGCCTATCCGGATCTGGCGGCGGGCGGACCGATGCGCCTCTTCAAGTCCTATCGTGACGACTATCCCGATGGCGGGCAGACCCGCGACTTCATCCACGTGCAGGACTGCGTCGATGTCATCGCCTGGCTGCTGAAACATCCGGACGTCAGCGGTATCTTTAACGTCGGCAGCGGCCAGGCGCGCACGTGGTTGGATCTGGCGCATGCCATGTTTGCCGCGCTCGACCGCGAGCCGCAGATCGAGTTCATCGAGATGCCGGACATCCTGCGCGGCCGCTATCAGTACGCGACCGAGGCGGACATGACGAAGCTGCGCGATGCCGGCTACGCCAAGCCGTTCACGAGCCTTGAGGACGGCGTCGGCGATTACGTCAAAAACTATCTGGCGGCGGACGGCGCTTACCGATGACGGACACCGGTTACATTCTTGGTATCGATCAGGGCACGACCAGTTCCCGCGCGGTGCTGTTCGATGCCGACGCCCGTCCCGTTACCATGTCCCAGATCGAGTTTCCCCAGCATTTCCCCGCCGACGGCTGGGTCGAACATGATCCCTCCGACCTCTGGCAGTCGGTCACCGCGGTCGCGCGTCAAACGCTGGAACGCGCGAACGTCGATGCCGCGGGGATCGCGAGCATAGGCATCACCAACCAGCGCGAGACGACGCTCGTCTGGGACCGCAAGACCGGCAAGGCGATCCATAACGCCATCGTCTGGCAGGACCGGCGCACGGCTGACCGCTGCGCGGCGCTGCACGAGGCCGGCCACAGTCCGCTTGTCCACGACAAGACGGGCCTGGTCATCGACCCCTATTTTTCCGGCACCAAGATCGCGTGGATCCTGGACAACGTGCCGGGCGCCCGCGAAGCAGGCGAGCGCGGCGACCTGGCGTTCGGCACCGTCGACTGCTTTCTCATTTGGCGGCTGACCGGCGGCGCCGTGCACGCGACCGACGCGACCAACGCATCGCGCACCATGCTGTTCAATATCCATGATCAGGCATGGGACGACGAGCTGCTGGCGCTGGTCGGCGTGCCACGCGTCATGTTGCCGGAGGTCAAGGATTCAGCCGACGATTTCGGCACGACGCTTCCCGACATCCTGGGCGGTGCCATCCGCATCGGCGGTGTCGCCGGCGATCAGCAGGCGGCGACCGTCGGTCAGGCGTGCTTTGAGCCCGGCATGGTGAAGAGCACCTATGGCACCGGCTGTTTTGTGCTCGCCAATACCGGCGCGGACGCCATGGTCTCGCAGAACCGGCTGCTGACGACCGTCGCCTATCGGCTGGCGGGCGAGACAACCTATGCGCTGGAAGGCAGCATCTTTACCGCCGGCGCGGCGGTGCAGTGGATGCGCGACAAGGTCGGGCTGTTTAAGGACGCCGCCGAGACGGCGGCGCTCGCCGCATCGGTCGAGAACAGCGGCGGCGTCTATCTGGTGCCGGCGTTTACCGGTCTTGGCGCGCCGTTCTGGGATGCCGATGCACGCGGCGCGCTGCTCGGCCTGACGCGCGATGCCAGCATGGCGCACATCGTGCGCGCCGCGCTCGATGCGGTGTGTTACCAGACACGCGATCTGATGGGCGCCATGGCGGCCGATGGCGCGGCGCCGGCGGCGCTGCGTGTCGACGGCGGCATGACGGCAAACGACTGGCTGATGCAGAACCTGGCCGACATGCTCGACCTGCCGGTCGAACGCCCGACCATCCCCGAGACCACCGTGCTGGGCGCGTCCTATCTGGCGGGACTGCAATGCGGCATGTTCGCATCGCTCGACGACATCGCCGGGCGTTGGCGGCGCGACGCCCGTTATGATCCCAAGCTCGATCCGGACGAACGCGACCGGCTTTATGCCGGCTGGCAGCGTGCCGTCGAACGTGTGCTGACCAAATGATTACCAAGAACATCATCAGGAGAATGCGGCCATGACCCGTCCCGCCCCGGAGAATGTCACCAAGATCACCTGCGTCGGTTCCGGCACCATCGGCAGCGGCTGGGCCGCCTGGTTCCTGGCCCAGGGCAGGGACGTCACCATGACCGATCCGGCGCCGGACGCCGAGGCCAAGGCGCGCGTCAACATCGATCAGGCGTGGCCATACCTCGAGGAACTCGGTCTGAAACCCGGCGCCAGCCGCGACCGGCTTTCGTTCGAGCCGGACCTCGCCAAGGCCGTTTCCGAGGCCGAGTTCATCCAGGAAAGCGCGCCCGATCGTGAGCAGCTCAAGATCGACCTGTTCGCCGAGATCGATGCCGCCGCGCCCGTTGATACGGTGATCGCGAGCTCCAGTTCGGCCTTTCTGCCGACCAGCCTGCAGTCGACGTGCCAGCACCCCGAACGCGCCATCATCGGCCACCCCTTCGTGCCGTCCTATCTGGTCCCGCTGGTCGAAGTCGTCGGCGGCGAGAAGACGGCGCCGGAAGTGCTGACCTGGTCGCATGCCTTCTATGACGCCGCCGGCAAGAAGGCGATGACCCTGAAGAAAGAGATCGAGGCTTATGTCGCCAACCGGCTGCAGCACGTCATCTTCGAGGAGGCCTCAAGCCTGGTCGCCCAAGGTATCTGCGACTACGAGGACATCGATACGGCGATGAGCTACGGGCCCGGCATGCGCTGGGCGTTTGCAGGCCCGGTCGTGTGTTACCACCTTGGCGGCGGCAAGGGCGGCGTGCGCCACATGATCGACCACTTCGGCTGGACCGGCGAAGAAAAGGACAAGCAGGCGCTGATCGCCTCTGTCGATGCCATGGTCGGCGATGCGTCCGTCGAGACCCTGGAGGCATGGCGCGACGCCAACCTTGTGGCGATGCTCAAGGCATTTAAACCGTCGCCCAAGTCCGACTAGCCGCCTCTGCCTTGGGCGGCGACGGAGAACACGCGCTTAGAGCGGCATGGCAGCGCGCCGTGCCGGCGCTCGATGTCGATGAAAACCGGCTGCGTGACGTCCTGGCGAAAATCGTACCGGGTGCCGTGTTACGTCGCGTGACGCCGCTGACGGGCGGTCTCGCCAACACGAACCTGCATCTGTCGCTCGACGGCGAACCCGGTGATCTGGTCCTTCGCCTCTATCAACGCGATCCCCGTCAGATGATGAAGGAGGCGGCCATTGCCAAACGGCTGCAAGGTCGCGTGCCCGTCGCCGATTTCCTCCATGCCGAACGGGGCGCCGACCGGATCGGCGCACCCTTTGCCCTTCTGCAATGGATCGACGGTGTCACGCTGGACAGCGTGCTGCCGGAACTCGAACAGGGTGCGCTCGATTCCCTCGGCGAGACGCTCGGCCGACTGCTGGCGACGGTTCATGGCGAGCGCTTCGCCCAACCGGGATTTCTCGACGGCGACCTCGACGTCGTTGAGACCTTCTCACCCGGGGCTGAGGGTCTGATCGCCTTTTGCGCGCATCGCATGGCGGACGACCGTGTCGCCGAACGTCTGGGCCGGGACCGGTGCCGCGCCCTCATGGCTTACGTCGAATGCCATGCCCACCATCTCGATCAATGGCAGGGTCCGCCCTGCCTGACCCATGCCGATTTCGGCGGATCGAACATCCTGGTCAAGCAGGCCGATGGGTCGATCGGTGTGGCGGCCATTCTGGATTGGGAGTTTGCCTTCGCCGGGTCGCCGTTCTTTGATCTCGGCAACCTGACCCGCCCGCCCCTGGAGGCGCGCCCGTCGTTTCTGGCGTCTCTGGACCGGGGCTACCGGTCGATCGATGGCAGCCTGCCCGATAACTGGCAGGCGTTGTCGCGGCTGGTCGATCTCACCGCCTGGATCGACTTCGCCAGCCGCCCGGACGTCAGTCAGACCGTGCTCGACGACGCCCTGGCCACGATCGACCGGACCATCGGATAGGGCTACGGCAGCCGGTAGACCGACGTTTCCTCGGGCGGACCGTCGGTGACGACGCGGCCGGCCTCGGTCATGTGGATCAGGTGGGCCAGCACCGAACGGCGCGCGGCCGGATGCAGGCGCGGGTGCACGTCCGCGTACATGACCTCCACCATGTCGGCGATGGTGCGGGTGCCCGCGTCGATCTGCGCCATGATCTGGGTCTCGCGCGCCCGGCGATGGTCGATCAGGGCGCGGACATGGGTCTCAGGATCGGTGATCGCGGGACCGTGGGTCGGGTAGTAGACCCGGTCGTCGCGGCTCAGCAGCAGATGAAGGCTCTTCATGTAGGCCGCCATGTCGCCGTCCGGCGGCGAGACGACCGTCGTCGACCAGCCCATGACGTGGTCGCCGCTGAAGAGCGCGTTTTCCTCACGCAAGCAGAAGCATATGTGGTTCGACGTGTGGCCGGGCGTGAACACCGCTTCGGCCGACCAGCCGGCGCCTTCGATGACGTCGCCATGGCGGATCTCATGGTCCGGGGCGAAGTCGTGATCGGCGCCTTCCTCGACGACGATGCCGGGCTCCGGGCGGCCCGAGCCGTGCGGACCGAAGGCCCAGGTTTGCGCACCCGTCGCCTGCTTCAGAAGCGCCGCGCCCGGCGAATGGTCCATGTGGGTGTGCGTCACCAGCTGATGGGTCACGGTCTCGCCGTCGAGCGCCTTAAGAATGGCGTCGATATGTTTGGGATCAGCGGGTCCGGCGTCGACCACGGCGACCTCGCCGCGGCCGATGATGTAGGTGCCGGTACCGTGATAGGTGAACGCCGAGGCGTTGTCGGCGACGACGCGGCGTATCAGGGGCGAGCAGTCCGTCACCTGGCGATAGGTGACGGTTTCTTCATAGACAAATGGCATGGTCGACATGGGCATGAGACTAGTCGTCCCGGCCCGGCTTCGCCATCCCGAGACGACGGCTTCTCGTCAAATCTCATCTGACGAACGTAGCCCCTGGCAGCACCGGTTCGTCAGTCCGCCGGCTTCGTTGCCTCAAGGATGATCTCGATCTCGACGTCGGGTCCCACCACGCCGCCGCTGGGGCCGATACCGAAGGCCATCCTTTCGGTCGTCGTGACGCCTTCGACAAAGGCGCGTCCGTCGCGGATCTCCAAGGTAAAGGGCAGTGTCAGCGGCTGCTCCTGTCCGGCGAGCGACAACAGGCCGCGCGCCTCGTAGGCGTTCTCGCCGGTCTTGGCGAAGTCGTCGGATGTGAAGGTGGCGAAGGGATGTCCGGCCGCGTTGAGATAACCCGACGAAATCGCCTGTTCGGTCACGCTGCCGATGGTGAGGCTGCCGACATCGATCGTGACCACGACGTTCGCCGCCTCGAGAGCGTCCGGGTCGAACGTGATCGACGCGTCCCAGCTCGCGAACATACCGCTAAGCGGCGAGCCCTGCAGCGTGGGCCGGATGGTGAGCTGGCTGGTTTGCTTGTCGACAATCCACTGCGACTGTGCGGCGCCGGTCTGGGCGAGGTCGTCCATCAGCGAACCCGCGCTGCGTTGTCCCGCTTGGTAGACGACCACGACAGCGGCCGCCAGAACCAGGAACAACAGCGCCGCCAGCAACGCGGGACGGCGCGTGACCGGCGGTACCGGAACGTCGCGTGCCTCGGCCTTGTACAGGCCGGGGATCATGCGCCGCAGCGTGTCGTCGCGGTCGATCAGCGCGTGTTTCAGCGCGCCGCCGATATGGAGAAGCAGCGCGAGGCCCAGCAAAATGACGGTGCATGTATGGGCGACGCCGAAGAAGGCGGCGACATCCGGGTCCTTGGGTATGAACGGCAGGTCTTGCGAGAACGGCCACCAGATCGGCGCCAGGCCTTCGGTTGCCGCGTGGTGCAGCCAGCCGGTCACGGGCATGACGATGATGGCGCCGTACAAGATCCAGTGGACCGTTTGGGCGGCGAAGGCCTCCAGCTTTCTGTCGGCGTTAAGCAGGCGGGGATGCGGCTGCACGCTGGCCCAGACCACCCGGATCACGGCCAGGACGAACAGGGTCATGCCGATCGTCTTGTGAAGCGAATAGAAGGTGAGCTTGGTGTCCGCCTGCTCGACCGTGTTTTCCGGCAACTCCTGCATGAGCAGGCCGAGCGGAATGAGCGCCAGAATCAGAACGGCAATCGACCAGTGAAGCAGCTGCGCGACGAGACCGTAGGAAGCTCTCGTGTTGTTCAGCATCATGGCGTCACCTGCCGTGCAACGACACCGGCTGAGCGTTTGCGACACGCCCGGACGCCGACACCTCCATCAGAGGCATCGACGACGGTTACGACTTGGTTCCGTGCGAAGCGAACGGCAACCCGACGGCAGTCAGTTGCTTTCTTTCATTTCGGTGTCGATCCAGATCGTGATGGGACCGGTGGAAAACTCGCCGACACCGAACGCCATATGATCGATCTCGGTCATCGCGCTGAAGGCGATCCACTCACCGCTATAGTAGTCCATGACCGAACCCAGCGGGTGCTCGCCCATATGCGTGAGTGTTACGTCCAACGTCACCGGTTGGGTCACGCCGTGGATGGTCAGATCACCGTCCACGTCGGCCGTGTCCTCGCCGGTCTGGGTGATCTTGGTGCTTTCGAACGTAATCTCCGGATAGGTCTCGACATCCAGGAAATCGGCGCTGCGCAGATGATCGTCGAGGTCGGTAACACCGGTGAAGACGCTCGACGCATCGATCGTCACGGAGACGCTGGACTGCTCCACATTGTCGGGGTCCAGGGTCACCTTGCTGTCGATGACCAAGAACTCGCCGTGCTGGTTGGAGACACCGACATGGCTCCAGCCAAAACGAACCTCGGTGTGGCCGGGATCAGCTTCAAAGGTCTGTTCTGCCAACGCCGACACCGCCGGCAACGCAACAACGAACGACAGGGCCGCAAGACCCAAACTCCGAGAAAGCCTCATCCTCATCTCCCCTGTTCCAACACTGACCCGCGGCTCGACATGGCGGCGGCAAGTCCGTCGCCGACGGATCCTAGGCGGGCCCGGTTGGCGGTCGAGTAACATGATGGTGAGGCCGCGTGAGCGGCGGTTGCGGTCAGGGTTCGCCGCGCACGGGTTTGTTGTCGATGGGCGGAATGTTGGCGAGATAGGTAATCAGCGCGGCGGCGTCCTCGTCCGTCAGGGCTCGGGTTGAGTTGCGCACGACCTCGGCCATGTCGCTGCCGACCGCATCGCCATCCGGCAGCAAACCGGCGCGCAGCAGCAACATCATGTCCAGTTCCGACCAGGATCCGATGCCGGTTTCGATGTTCGGCGTGATGTTGGGCACCAGGTCGCCGTCGGGGCCGCTGCCGGTGCCCGCCAGATAAAGGTCGGTGTCGGCGCCGCCCAGCCAGGTGCGCGGCGTGTGGCAGGCGCCGCAATGGCCGAGCGCGTCGACAATGTAGCGTCCGCGATGCCAGGTCTCGTCGTGTTCGGGATCGGCAGCTTCGGGGCCCGCCTCGAAATAGAGCATGCGCCAGAAGAACAGCAGAAAGCGCATGTCGAAGGGGAAGCTCAGATCATGATCGCCGACCGCATTGTCACTGGCCGGCTGCGCCATCAGATAGGCATAGAGGTCGGCGACGTCCTGATCGTCCATGCGGGTGAAGTAGTCATAGGGAAAGGACGGATAATAGGTCGTGCCGTCGGGCCCGATACCGTCGCGTAGCGCGCGATCGAACTCAGCAAGCGTCCAATTGCCGATGCCGTGTTCCCGATCGGGGGTGATGTTCGGCGTTACGAACGAACCGAAATCGCTGTTCAATACGCGCCCGCCCGCCAGGGGAGCCCCGCCATTGGCGGAGTCCGTGTGGCAACCCAGGCAGCCCGCCAGTTGGAATACATAGGCGCCACGCTCGGCATCGCCCTCTGGCAGGTCCTGTGCCCAAGCGGCCGGGCCGGCGAGTACCAGGAAAACCCAGGAGACGAGAGCGGCCCCTATTGGCCGCGCGCGCCCCACGCACTTACGCAACGATGATCTAATCCAGTTTCTGGCGGAATGTCTGATGACACCCTCCACAACCTTCGGTGCCCAGGATTTCGAACTGGGCGCTGATCGCATCCGCATTGCCGTTATCGGCGAGTTCCTTGAGCTTCAGCGCCTCGAACTCAAGCGCATCGGCGTCGCCGAGAAACTCATCCCACTTCTCCCAGATCACGGGCTTGGCGCCGTTCTCGGGATCGGTGACATCGGTCATGCTGGTGCCTTCGGGGAAGAGGTCGGGCATGTCGATGGCGTTCTGCGCCAGCGTCCCGGCGGCCGCGGAGACATCCTCCAGCGTGCCGACGCCCGCCTGGGCATAGCCGCCAATCGTCTTCATGGCGTTGCCGTTCTCCTTCATCATCTCCTGGCGCTCTTTGATGATCGCGCTGGCGTCTTGAGCCTGCGATATCTCGCCGGCGACGACGAGACCTCCAGCGGCGAGAACGGCGGCGACGGACAGCATTCCAAGTGGACGAAGACGCATGACGACTGATCCCTCCCTTTTTTGAGCGCTCGGTTCTGGACCAAGCTACTCCGCAAGTTACGTGCGCTGATGCATCCAGACTATCACGTTGGCGTGAAGCCTGTTGATCACGCTTGGTCGGATTGGAGCCGAGGATCGGACCTGAGACGGCCCTAGGATTAGAAAATCTAGGGATAGTTACGATTATTCCTCATTTGCCGGATTGTCTGGCGATGCCTAGGTTAAGCGTACTCCGCCGATTCCACGATGTGCTTAGTGCGACCGCGAGTGCCGCTTCGCGATGCCTAAGATGAACGAAACTAGGAAGACGGCAGTCGAGGACACCCAGTTATGACGACACAGATCGTCACCGCCAACCGTCTGGGCGACGGCGCGGTGGTCTATTTGAGCGCCGACGGACGATGGACCGAGACGGTCGGTTGTGCCCGGGTCGCAAACGGTTCGGACGAGGCCGATGGTTTGCTTGGCATCGCGGGCCAGGCGGTTGCCGACGGCCTGATTGTCGAGCCTTACTTGATACCGGTTACGGTCGAGAACGGCGTGGTGCACCCGGTTCACATCAAGGAAGTGATCCGCGCCAACGGGCCGACGACCCGATTGGATCTGGGCAAGCAGGCGAGCACGCAGACGGCCGCCGCCTAATACAACCGAAGACAGGGAGCGGCCATGTACCGCTACGACGAATTCGACCACACGCTGGTGGCGGAACGGGTCAGCCAATTCCGTGGCCAGGTCGCCCGCCGGGTCGCCGGTGACTTGACGGAAGAGGAGTTCAAGCCGCTGAGGCTGATGAACGGCCTCTATCTCCAGCTTCACGCCTATATGCTGCGCGTCGCCATTCCCTATGGCGTCCTGTCGTCGCTGCAAATGCGCAAGCTCGCCCACATCGCCCGGGTCTACGACAAGGGCTACGGCCATTTCACCACGCGCCAGAACATCCAGTACAACTGGCCGGCCCTCGTGGACGTGCCGGACATCCTCGACGATCTCGCCGAAGCGGAGATGCACGCGATCCAGACCTCCGGCAACTGCATCCGCAACGTCACGTCCGACCAGTATGCGGGCGCGGCGGCGGACGAGGTCGAGGACCCGCGCCCTTACGCGGAAATGATCCGTCAGTGGTCGACGTTTCACCCGGAGTTCTCGTTCCTGCCGCGCAAGTTCAAGATCGCCGTCACCG
>JANQGO010000475.1 GCA_028277285.1 Alphaproteobacteria bacterium
GCCAGAGCCCGAAGCCGCTCCCGAAGCGGCGGAAGAAGAAAAGAAAGACTGATGTCGGCGGGTCATCCCGCCGCCTTGCGTGCAGGCCGGGAACCGCCAACCCGACGATAACGGAGAAACCGATGGCAGAGATTACGGCTGCGCTGGTCAAGCAACTTCGCGACAAGACCGGCGCTGGAATGATGGACTGCAAGAAGGCGCTGGCCGAGAACGATGGCGACATCGACGCCGCTGTCGACTGGCTGCGCACCAAGGGCCTGGCGGCCGCCGCGAAGAAGGCTGGCCGTGTGGCGTCCGAAGGTCTGGTCGGCGTCGCGGTCAGCGATGACGGCAAGTCCGGCGCGCTGATCGAGATCAACGCCGAGACCGACTTCGTCGCCCGCAACGATACGTTCCAGGCTTTCGTCAGCCGGTGCGCCACGCTCGCGCTTGAAAGCGGTGGCGATATCGACCAGTTGGCCGGCATGGCCTATCCGGGCGGTGACGGCACGGTCCAGGATCACCTGGTCAACCTGGTCGCGACGATTGGCGAGAACATGCAGCTTCGCCGCGCCGGTGCGATCAGCGTCGATGACGGCGTGGTCGCGAGCTACATGCACTCGGCCGCGGCGCCCGGCATCGGCAAGATCGGTGTCCTGGTCGCGCTTGAGTCGACCGGCGACAAGGAGAAGCTCGCCGCGCTCGGCAAGCAGCTCGCCATGCATGTTGCCGCGACCAAGCCGGAGGCGGTCAGTGTCGCCGACCTGGACCAGGCGCTTGTCGAACGCGAGCGCAATGTCCTGGCGGAGCAGGCGCGCGAGTCCGGCAAGCCGGAAGAAATCATCGCCAAGATGGTCGAGGGCCGGCTCCGGAAGTTTTACGAGGAGGTCGTGCTGGCCGAGCAGACCTTCGTCATCGACGGCGAGACACGTGTCGCCAAGGTGCTCGAGGGCGCGGCCAAGGACGTCGGCGGACCCGTCGAGGTCGCCGGTTTCATGCGCTTCGGCCTGGGCGAGGGCATCGACAAGAAAGAGGACGATTTCGCCGCCGAGGTGGCGGCGATGGCGAGCGGTTCCTGAGCCGCTGGCCAGCGGACTGGCGCCGTATCTGGCCGGGGGTTGTCAACTAGGCGGCGCCGTCCGATTCGGCTAAGGTCAGCCCCGCCCGACCGATCCGGCCACGCCGTGACGGGCGGGCTCAATGACCACCAATGGGACGATGAGGCTGCGGGTGGGCGCTGACTACAACCGTGCGCTGATAAAGATTTCAGGGGAAGCCCTGATGGGCGATCAGCCCTATGGGGTCGATACGGCCCAGGCTGACCGCATTGCCGCTGATGTGGCCAAGGCCCATGGTCTGGGTGTCCAGATTGGCCTGGTCGTCGGCGGCGGCAACATCTTTCGCGGCGTCGCCGGGGCGGCCCAGGGCATGGAGCGCTCGACCGCCGACTACATGGGCATGCTGGCGACGGTCATCAACGCGCTGGCACTGGAAAACGCGCTGGAACGCGCGGGGCTCGACGCCCGGGTCCAATCGGCGATCCCGATGCCCACCGTGTGCGAGCCCTATGTCCGGCCCCGCGCGCTCAAACACATGGAAAGCGGCCGGGTCGTGATTTTCGCGGCGGGCACCGGAAACCCGTTCTTTACGACCGACACGGCGGCGGCGCTGCGCGCGGTCGAGACCAATTGTGATGTGTTTTTGAAGGCGACTCAGGTCGATGGTGTCTATTCTGACGACCCCAAGAAGAACCCGCAGGCGGAGCGGTTTGACCGGCTAACTTATCATGAGGTGCTGACCCGCGATCTGAAGGTCATGGATGCGACAGCCATTTCGCTGGCGCGCGAGAATCGTCTGCCCGTGGTGGTCTTTTCGATACATGAATCCGGCGCCTTGGCCGATGCTCTGTCCGGCAGCGGGCGCCACACCTTGATTACCGAGGGAGGAGACGGTGGCTGATCCTGATCTGAAAGATCTTAAACGACGCATGGACGGCGCGGTCGATGTGTTGAAGCGCGAGTTCGCCGGGCTGCGAACGGGGCGTGCGTCCGCGAGCCTGCTGGAGCCTATCACCGTCGAAGCCTATGGCAGCGAGATGCCGATCAACCAGGTCGGCAATATCGGCGTGCCGGAGCCGCGGCTGTTGACCGTCCAGGTCTGGGATAAGGAGCTGGTCAAGAAGGTCGAGAACGCGATCCGCAATTCCGACCTTGGCCTTAATCCCCAGACCGACGGCCAGTTGGTCCGCATCCCCATTCCCCAGCTCGACGAGGAACGGCGCGGCGATTTGTCGAAGGTCGCCGCCAAATATGCCGAGCAGGCGAAGATTGCGATCCGTAACGTGCGCCGCGACGGTATGGACATGCTGAAACGCATGGAAAAGGACGGTGAGATGTCGAAGGACGAGCACCACCTTTGGTCCGACGAGATCCAACAGCTCACCGACAAGGAAGCCGAGAAGGTCGACGGCCTGCTGGAAACCAAACAAGCTGAGATCATGCAGGTCTGATCAACCCGATGGAAACTGCCCACCAGTTCGGCGAGGAGACGGAATCTCCAAAGCACGTGGCCGTCATCATGGATGGTAACGGGCGGTGGGCGCGCTCGCGTGGCCTGCCGCGGATTGCCGGCCACAAAGCGGGCGCCGAGGCGGTTCGCCGGACGATCAAGGCATGCCGCGAGCTCGGCGTGTCGCACCTGACACTCTTCGCGTTTTCGTCGGAGAACTGGAAACGTCCGGCCGATGAGGTCGACGACCTGATGGGGCTTCTGCGGTTCTATATTCGCAAGGAGGTCGACGAACTCAACCGCCAGGGCGTGTCGATCCGCTTCATCGGTGCCGATGACGGCCTGCCTGACGACATTCTGAAGCTCATTCGCGATACCGAGCGGACCACCCTCGACAACCGCAATTTGATCCTGACGGTCGCGTTGAACTATGGCAGCCGCGATGAACTCGCCAGGGCCGCGCGCTCGATCGCCAAGGAGGTCGCAGACGGCACGATGGCGCCCGGCGATGTCGACGAAGCGGCGATTGCGCGGCGCCTCGATACGGTGGGCATGCCCGATCCCGATTTGATTATCAGGACCAGTGGCGAGCAGAGGTTGAGCAATTTCCTGCTGTGGCAAGCGGCCTATTCCGAACTTGTTTTCAGCAAGGTGATGTGGCCCGATTTTGATCAGGAGGCCCTGAAGAGCGCCATCGACGAGTATCAACGCCGTGAGCGCCGCTATGGCGCGGTCACGGCCTGACGATCGTTTCGGTGCTCCTCAAGCGCATCATTTCCGCCCTGATCATGATTCCGTTGGCCGTCGCCGACGTGCTGTTGGGCGGCTGGTGGTTCGCCGGGGCGGTTTTGATCATCGCCGCCATGATGCTCTACGAATGGTTCAGCGTGACCGGCGCCAAGGCGTTGTGGGCGGCGACTGCGGCGCTGATCGCGATCTGGGTCGCCATCGCGGCCCACGGCAGTGTCGCTCTGTCGATCTACCTGCTGATCATGGGGTCCATCGGCAGCGCCTTCATCTGTCTGGTGCGCGGCGGCGAGGAGGTCGCCAAGTGGGTGGCCATTGGCCTGACCTACATCACCGTTCCCATGGTGGCGCTCATCTGGCTGATCGAGACGCCGAACGGCAGCTGGGTGATCCTGTGGCTGTTCGTCGTCGTTTGGGTAACCGATGTCGCGGCCTATGCGGCAGGCCGTCTGATCGGCGGGCCCAAACTGGCACCGGCGATCAGCCCCGGCAAAACCTGGGCCGGCGCCCTTGGCGGCCTGATTGTCGCTGTCGTTGCCGCGTTCTTTGCAACGCCTTACATGCTTACAATGCACAGCCTGGATGCTGTTGTGCTTGCTGCCGCGATATCGGTCGTCGCTCAATGCGGCGATCTCGCTGAGTCCTGGGTCAAGCGGCGGTTCCACAAGAAGGATTCCGGTACGTTGATACCCGGCCATGGGGGTGTCATGGATCGTGTCGATGGATTGGTCGCCGCCGCGCCGGTGCTGGCCGTCGTTGTCGCCGTCAGCCCGGGTTTGTTCGCTGCCACAGGTGCGGCATGACGGAAGAGAGACGTAGCGTCACCATACTGGGCGTAACAGGCTCGGTCGGCCGCAACACCGCCGATCTGATCCGGCGCGACCGCGACCGGTTCACCGTGGAGGCCGTCACGGCCAACGAAAGCGTCGACCAACTGGCGTCGTTGGCGCGCGATCTGGATGCCCGCTGCGCCGTTATCGGCAAGAGCCAGCTTTACCAGGCCCTGTGCGATGCGCTGGAGGGGTCCGGTATCGAGGCGATGGCCGGGCCGGAGGCGATCGTGGAAGCCGCCGACAGGCCCTCGGAATGGCTGATGGGCGCGATCAGCGGCGCCGCGGGCCTCGATCCGCTTTTGACGGCGATCAGACGCGGCGCCATCGTTGCCTTGGCGAACAAGGAGGCGCTGGTTTGCGCCGGCGATCTGGTCATGGACGAGGTCGCGGCGTCCGGTGCGCGCCTGTTGCCCGTCGATTCAGAACACAATGCGATCTATCAGGTCTTCGACTTCAACCAGACCGCGAAAGTCGACGCCCTGATCCTGACCGCATCCGGCGGGCCGTTTCGGACCTGGACCAAGGAGGCGATGCAGAGCGCGACGCCCGAACAGGCGGTTGCCCATCCGAACTGGAAAATGGGTGACAAAATTTCGGTCGATTCCGCAACCATGATGAACAAGGGCCTGGAGCTGATCGAGGCCTATCATCTGTTTCCCGTCGAAGAACACCAGATTGAAATCGTCGTGCATCCGCAGTCAGTTATCCACAGCATGGTCGGCTACGTCGATGGATCCGTGCTGGCGCAACTCGGCACGCCCGACATGCGCACGCCGATCGCCTATACGCTCGCCTGGCCCGCCCGCATGGCGGGACCCAGCGAGCGCCTCAATTTCGCTCAGATTGGCAGCTTGACTTTCGAAGTGCCTGATATTGAACGATTCCCCGCGTTGTCGCTGGCGCGCCAAGCCTTGCAATTAGGGGGGTCGGCTCCTACTATCCTGAACGCGGCGGACGAGGTGGCGGTAGCCGGATTTCTGGCGGGAAAGATAGGATTTCTGGACATTGTCGACGTTGTCAGCCAGACCATGGAGCTTGTGGCGGTTCGCCCCCTGGAATCCTTGGATGATGTGGGCGAGGTCGACGCTGAAGCACGGTGCGTAGCGCGGTCCTTAATCGACAAACGTTGTTGACGGTGAAACTGAGGGTAACGGCGGTTCACGATGGAGCTCTTTGAGGCCGTTTGGGCATACGCCGTTCCTTTTATCGTGGTCATCACGGTCATCGTGTTTTTCCACGAGCTCGGCCACTACCTGTTTGCCCGATTTAACGGTGTCCGCGTCGAGGTGTTCTCGATCGGCTTCGGGCGCGAGCTGTTCGGCTGGACCGACAGCCACGGCACGCGCTGGAAGGTCGCGCTGTTGCCGCTTGGCGGCTACGTCAAGATGTTCGGCCAAAGCGATGTCGGCCCCGACGGGGACGGTTCGGAAGCGTGGACCGAACAGCAAAAGGCAGAGGCGTTCCCGAACAAGACGGTGATGCAGCGCTTCTGGGTCGTCTTGGGCGGTCCGCTGGCCAACTTTATCCTCGCGATCGTCTTGTTTGCCGGTGTTTTCGCCTTTGTCGGCAAGAGCGAAACCTTGCCGGAAGCAAGCGTCGTGCTGGAAGACAGCGCCGCCGAGCGGGCCGGTATCCAGGCCGGCGACATGATCGTCGCGATCGATGGCCAGACGATCGAGCGGTTCGATGACCTTCAATATCTGATCAGCACCCGCCCGGGCGTGCCGTTGCGCGTGGAGATCCTGCGAGACGGCGAGACCCAGATGCTGGACGTCGTGCCCGATGCGGTGATCGAGGTCGACGACCTGGGCAATGAGCGTGAGGTCGGCCGCCTGGGCATCAGCACCACCAGTGTCATCTATGAACGGGTCCCCATTGGCGAGGCGCTTTGGGGCGGCGTCGAGGAAACCCTGCGCTGGGTCACCCGCATCTTCGATTTCTTGGGCCAGGTAATCACCGGCAACCAGAGCTCGCAGGACCTGGCGGGGCCACTCGGGATCGCGCAGATGTCGGGCACGGTGGCCGAGTACGGTGTTGCCAACCTTGTGATGTTCATGGCCATTTTGTCGGTGAATCTGGGGCTGATTAACCTGTTTCCAATCCCGATGCTCGACGGCGGCCATTTGCTGTTCTACATCATCGAGGCCGTAAGGGGTCGGCCATTAAGTGAACGAGCGCAGGAGTACGGTTTTATGGTGGGTATAGGACTGGTTGGGGCCCTGTTCCTTTTTGTCACCTTCAACGACCTGACGCGTTTCGGCTTAGTCGATTACCTCGCCCGACTGGTGTCTTAGGTTTCGCCATGGCGAGGGGATCAGTCCTGCGAGGCGCGTTGTGCCTGGTCGTGGCGCTGCTGGTTGTGGCGGGCGCCGCGCCGATGGTCGCGAAGGCTCAGACGTCGCAGATCATCGAGCAAGTCGTCGTTGAGGGTAACCAGCGTATCGAGCCGGAGACGATTGCCGGCTATATGACGATCCAGGCCGGCGATCCCTTTGATCTGCGCCGGATCGACGAATCCCTGAAAAGCCTGTTCGCGACCGGTCTGTTCGCCGATATCAACATCCGCCGCGAAGGCAACGACCTGGTTGTTCGTGTGGTCGAGAACCCGATCATCAACCGCATTGCCTTCGAGGGGAACCAGGCGATCGATTCCGACGAGCTGGAGGCAGAAATCCAGCTGCGCCCGCGTACGGTCTATACGCGGACCAAGGTCCAAAACGACGTCGCCCGCATCCTGGAAGTCTACCGCCGTGATGGCCGGTTCTCGGCAACGGTCGAACCGAAGGTCATCCGCCAGGACCAGAACCGTGTCGACCTGGTTTTTGAGATTGACGAGGGCGAGCCGACCCTGATCCGTGAGATCAACTTCATCGGCAACAACGAATATTCCGACGGCACGTTGCGCGAGCAGATCATCACCAAGGAGTCGGCGTGGTACCGGTTCCTGTCGAGCGACGACACCTATGACCCCGATCGGCTGGCGTTCGACCGCGAGCTTCTGCGGCGCTTCTATCTGTCGGAGGGTTTCGCCGATTTTCGCGTCGTGTCCGTTGTCGCCGACCTGACGCCGGATCGCGAGGACTTCTTCATTACGTTTACGATCGAGGAGGGCCCGCGCTACGAGTTCGGCGAGGTCACCGTGGTCAGCGAGCTGCGAGGTGTCGAGGCCGAAGACGTCGAGGGTCTTGTCGATACCGATCCCGGCGACTGGTATGACGCCGATGAAGTCGAACTGGTCGTCGACACCATCACCGAGGACCTGGGCACCAAGGGTTTCGCCTTTGTGGATGTGGTGCCGCGCGCCGAGCGTGATCGCGAGAACCTGCTGATCGATGTCGAGTACCTGATCCGCGAGGGTTCGCGTATCTATGTCGAACGGATCAACATCTTCGGCAATGTGCGCACGCACGATGAGGTTATTCGCCGCGAATTCAAACTGGCCGAAGGTGACGCTTTCAACATTGCGCGCCTGCGCCGGTCGGAGACCCGTGTCCGCGGTCTGGATTTTTTCAGTGAAGTGATCGTCACGACCGAACCGGGCACGCAGCCCGACACGGTGATCATCAACACCGAGGTCGTCGAGAAGTCGACCGGTGACCTGACATTGGGCGCGGGTTTCTCGACATTTGACAATCTGCTGTTCAACGCCTCGCTGCGCGAACGTAACCTACTGGGCGAAGGCCAGACGCTCATCTTGTCGTTCGCACTGTCCGGCCGCCGGCAGGACATCGATCTGAGTTTTACCGAACCTTACTTCCTGGACCGCGAGCTGGAAGCCGGGTTCGACGTCTTCCGGCGTCGTCTGGACCTGCAGGACGAGGCGTCGTTCACGCAGGAGAACCTGGGTTTCGTTCTGCGAACGAAGTTCCCGATCACCGAGCACCTGGACAACACCTGGTACTACACCTTGAATGAGGTGACGATCGAGGATGTCGACCCCGATGCGTCGCGTCTGATCCGCGAGCAGGAGGGCACGGCGCTGACGTCGGCCATCGGCCAGCAGCTCGACTATGACCGTCGCAACGATCTGCTGGAGCCGACCAGCGGCTATCTGTTGCAGCAAGGCACGGACTTCGCCGGATTGGGTGGCGATGTAAAGTACCTGCGAAACCGATTGGGCATCACGTACTACTACCCGTTCGCCGTCGATTGGACGGGCATCGTCAAGACCGAAACGGGCTACATCTTCGGCTTGGACGATGAAGATGTCCGTATCACCGACCGCTTCTTCGTCGGCGGCGCCAGTTTGCGTGGTTTCGAGCCGGCTGGTATCGGTCCGCGCGACCTGACGACCGACGATGCCCTGGGCGGCAATTTCTTCTGGACCGGTTCCCTTGAACTGACGGTGCCTTTGGGTCTGCCCAAGGAGCTGGGTCTATCAGGCAGCGTCTTCACCGATTGGGGCACGCTCTATGACTCGGACTCGACCGGCCCTGAGGTTGTCGACGACAAGACACTCCGCGGCTCTGTCGGTGTCGGTCTCTCTTACAAGTCGCCGTTCGGTCCGTTGCGGCTCGATTTCGCCCAGGCCGTCGTCGATGAGCCTTACGACAAGACCGAGTTCTTCAGGTTCAGCTTCGGAACCTCGTTCTGATGTTCCGGTGGGCCGCGGCGATGAGGACCTGCAACATCTTGATCGTGTGCGCTTTCATGGCCGCCGGCCCCTTGGTTGTGCCCGCGCAGGCGCAGGAAGCCGAACCCACGGTGATCGCTATCGCCGACGTTCAACGCTTGCTGCGCGAGTCCACCGCGGGCGCAAGTTTGGAGCGGCAGCTGGCGGAGATGCGGGCATCGCTCGCCGCCGTGGTGGCCGAGCGCGAGCAGGCGCTTCGTCAACAGGAGCAGGAACTTCAGGAGCAGTCCGCGATATTGGCGCCGGAGACGTTTGCCGAGCGCCGGCGCGCCTTCGAGGAAGAGGTCATCGAGTTTCAGCGCGATGTCCGAGAGCGCCAGCGCACGCTGGACGAAGCCTATGGCGAGGGCCTCAACCAGATCCGCGTGGCGATCATTGAGATATTGCAGCAGATGGTCGAGGAACGCGGCTATGACTTGATCCTGCCCCAGGCGCAAATCCTGGTCGGAAGCCGCGAGCTCGACATCACGGACGATGTGTTGACCGAATTGGATCAGCGCGTGCCGACCATCACCATCAGCGTCGAAGAGAACTGACTTGTCCGACCCGCGGTTCTTCCGGCGCGCCGGACCGTTTTCGTTGGCCCAGATAGCCGAAGCGGTCGGCGGTGAACTCGCCGACGATGCGATGGGCGATCTGATGATCGCCGACATCGCGCCGTTGGACGAGGCGGGTCCGGACAATCTGAGCTTCCTGGACAATAAGAAGTACCTCGATGTGCTCGCCGAGACCGCGGCCGGCGCTTGCCTCATTGCGCCCGCCATGGCCGACCGGGCGCCTGAGGGAACGGCCCTGGTGCTGTGCCGTGAGCCCTATCTGAGCTTCGCGCTTGCCGCGCGCATGTTCTATGCGCCGGCGCCGCCCGAGCCCGGCACGGCACCGACCGCCACCGTCGAACCCGGCAGCGAGGTGCCGGAGGACTGCCGGATCGATCATCACGCGGTGATCTCGTCCGGTGTGCAGTTGGGCGCGCGATGTCACGTCGGTGCGGGCGCGTACCTGGGCCCGGGCGTCACACTGGGCGACGATTGCCGTGTCGGCCAGAGCGCAACGCTGGAGTGTTGCCTGATCGGAAACAGGGTCAACGTTTACGCAGGCGCCCGTATCGGCACCGAGGGGTTTGGCTTCGCGGTCGGGCCGGAAGGGCCGGTCAGAATCCCCCATACCGGCCGCGTGATCGTCGAGGATGACGTTGAGATCGGCGCCAACTCAACCATCGACCGCGGCACCACCGGCGATACGGTGATCGGGCGCGGCACGATGATTGATAATCAGGTGCAGATCGCCCATAACGTGAAGATTGGTCGTGGTTGTATCCTCGCCGGTCAGGTTGGCTTGGCGGGCAGCGTTCAGGTCGGCGATTTCGCCATGCTGGGTGGTAAGGTGGGCGTTGCCAACCATGTTAAGATCGGCGATGGCGCGCGCCTCGGCGCCCTATCGGGGGTTAACGAGGATCTGGCGGCAGGGGGAACGTATCTGGGGCAGCCGGCAATCCCGATCAAGGATTTCTGGCGTCAGGTCGCCGCCATTAGGCGCTTGACGAAAAGAGGGTGAATGGGGGCATGAACAAGCAGACGGGCAAGGAGATCAACCCGCAAACCGGCGAGACGGTCGAGGCGATCGATGTCGAGCGGATCATGCAGATGATCCCGCACCGCTATCCGTTCCTGATGATCGACAAGGTCATCGACCTCGTTCCCAATGTAAGCGCGATCGGCGTCAAGAACGTCTCGATCAACGAACCGCAGTTCCAAGGTCATTTCCCCAGCCATCCGGTGATGCCTGGCGTGCTGATCATCGAGGCGATGGCGCAGTCCGCCGCGGTCCTGGTCGTCCAGACGCTGGGCAAGGAGTTTGAGGGCAAGCTCGTCTACTTCATGTCTGTCGATGCGGCGCGGTTCCGCAAGCCGGTCGTGCCCGGCAACGTCATGTATGTGCACGTCTCGAAGAAACGCAACCGCGGCCCGGTCTGGAAGTTCGAAGCCGAGGCGAAGGTCGACGGCGTGGTGGTGGCGGATGCGACCTATTCAGCGATGATCCTGGATAGCTGACGATCATGACGTCCATTCATCCGACCGCGGAGGTCGATGCGAAGGCGCAGTTGGGCGCCGATGTGACCGTTGGGCCATACTGCGTCATCGGCCCCGGTGTTTCGCTCGACGAAGGCGTCGTGCTGGAGGCCCATGTGGTAATGGGCGGCCAGACCGTGGTCGGCCCACGCACCCACATCTTTCCCTTCGCCTCGATCGGTCTGAAACCCCAGGACCTGAAGTATCGCGGCGAAGCGACCAGGCTCGTCATCGGCGCGGACAATCAGATCCGCGAGCACGTGACGATGAACCCGGGTACGGCGGGCGGCGGCGGCTTGACGCAGGTCGGCAACCGTTGCCTGTTCATGGTCGGCGTCCACGTCGCCCATGACTGCGAGATCGGCGACAGCGTCATTATGGCCAACAACGCAACCCTGGGCGGCCACGTGGTGATCGAGGACTTTGCCATCATCGGCGGCCTGGCGGCGATCCACCAGTTCGTACGCATCGGCCGCCATGCCATGGTCGGCGGCATGTCGGGCGTCGAACAGGATGTCATACCCTTCGGCTCCGTCATGGGTGACCGTGCTCATCTGAGCGGCCTCAATCTGGTCGGCTTGAAGCGCCACGACTTCACCCGCGACGACATCCACGCCTTGCGCACGGCCTACCGACTGCTGTTCGCCGACGAAGGCACGCTGGCGGAGCGCCTGGACGATGTCGAGGAGGTACTGGGCGAGTCCTCGCCGGTGCGTCAGATCATCGACTTCATGAAACTGCAGAGCCAGCGCGGCGTGTGTCAGCCACGAGACGGGCATGCCGCCTAAACTCGGCATCGTGGCCGGTGGTGGGACGCTGCCGGCGCATCTGGCACGGGCCTGCCTGAACGCCGGACGCGAGGTCTTTATCGTCGCGCTGAAGGGCCATGCCGACCCGGAAGCCATCGGCGATCTGCCGCATGCCTGGGTGCGCTTGGGCGCGGCCGGCAAGGCCATCGAGTTGCTGCGCGAGCGCGATGTCGAGGAAATCGTCTTGGCCGGCGATGTACGGCGGCCGTCTCTGAGCGAGCTCAAGCCCGACCTCAGGGCCGCCCGGTTCGCCGCCAAGGGGTTCCTGAAGCGCGGTGATGACGGTCTGCTCGGCGCGGTCGTGAAGGCGCTTGAGGAGGAAGAGGGGTTCCGCGTGCTCGGCATCCAGGACCTCATGGGCGGTCTGCTGGTGCGCGAAGGCGACCTTGCCCAACACTCGCCCGGCGAACGCGACCTCGCTGACATCAGCCGTGGCGTCGCCATTCTCGACAGCCTAGCCGCCAGCGATGTCGGGCAGGCCATCGCCGTCCAGGATGGTGTCGTGCTGGGTATCGAGGCGGTGGAAGGTACCGATGCGCTGATCCAGCGTTGCGCCACGCTGCGCCGCGATGGGCGCGGTCCGGTTCTGGTCAAGCTGCCCAAGCGCGGCCAGGAGAAACGTGTCGATCTGCCGACCATCGGCCCGGCGACCGTCGATGCTGCCTTGACCGCCGGGTTCGTCGGCCTTGCCGTCGCGGCCGGCGAGACCCTCATCGTCGATGCCGACGTGACGATCGCCAAGGCGGACGAGGGTGGTTTGTTCCTGCATGGCCTGTCGCGCGACACGGCCTGATCCCTCGTTATGGAGCCACTTGTCTACCTGATCGCCGGCGAACCGTCCGGCGACGTGCTCGGCGCCCGCTTGATCGAAGGGCTGCGGGAGCTCACCGGCGGTAAGGTCCGCATCATCGGCATCGGCGGCCCGTTGATGGAGGCCCAGGGGCTCGACAGCCTGTTCCCGATCGATGCGCTTAGCGTCATGGGCATTGTGGAGGTCGTGCCGCGCATTCCCAAGGTCCTCGGCCTGATCAGCAGGACTGTCGCCGATATCCGACGACGTCAGCCCGATGTGGTCGTGGCGATCGATTCAAAGGCGTTCAGCTACCGTGTCGCGCGAAAACTGAAGCCGGCGCCATGCCCGGTCATTCAGTATGTCGCGCCGACCGTATGGGCGTGGAAACCGTGGCGCGCCAAGCACTTGGCGGAAGTCGTGGACCGTGTCCTCTTGCTGTTCCCGTTTGAAAAGCCGTATTTCGACGCGGTCGGGCTGGACGCGGTTTTTGTCGGCCACCCCGCCGCGACACTGACCAGTCCGGCGGATGCCGGTCCGGCGTTTCGCCGCGAACACGATATCGGCGAGGAGACCCGGGTCGTCTGCCTGCTGCCGGGCAGCCGGCGCAGCGAGGTGACGCGCTTGCTGCCTGTGTTTAAGGAGACGCTCGGTCTCCTGGAAAAGAGCCATCCCGGCTTGCGTTTCCTCTTGCCGACTGTTCCCCGGCTTGCGGAGACCGTTCGTCAGGCCGTTGCCACATGGCCTCAATCGGTCATGGTCCTGGCCGGTGATGACGACGAAAAACGTGCGGCCTTTGCGGCAAGCGATGTGGCCTTGGCGGCATCGGGCACTGTGACACTGGAGCTTGCTGCCGCCGGTCTGCCGGGTGTCATCACCTACCGCGTCCACCCGCTGACCGCGACGATCGTCAGGCGGATGATCCGTGTGCCCTATGCGGCCATGGTCAACATCATCGAGGGACGTGAGGTCATGCCCGAGTTTCTTCAGGAAAACTGCGATCCCGCGAAGCTGGCGGCGGCCGTCGGAAACCTGCTCGACGACGACGCGCTCCGATCAGATCAACAGGCGGCGATGGCCGATGTCATGCATCAGCTCGGCAAGGGCGACGACGCGCCTAACCTGCGCGCGGCCCGGGCGGTTCTCGATCTGATCCCACATAAGGAATGATCGGCGCCAGCCCACTCCCCCACCCGACCACCCCGAGGATGGTGGCA
>JANQGO010000293.1 GCA_028277285.1 Alphaproteobacteria bacterium
TTGATGCCGGCGCGCGTCAGCATCTGCGCCACCGCCTCCGCGATCTTGGCGTCGTTGATGTAACGGTCGTTCGGCCCGTGGATGGTGAGCTGGAACCCGTCCCCGACACCGGCCTCGGCGAGCAGCTTCTTGGCGGCGGCCGGATCGTAGGGCATCGGCTTCAGGTTGGGCGATACGCCGAAGAAGCCCTTGGGCAGCAGCTGGCCGGCCTTGATGGCGATCCCTTCCATGACGCGCTCGACGATGGCGTCGCGGTTGATGGCCTTGGAGATGGCGAGCCGGACGCGTCTGTCCTTGAGCGGGTTCTTGATCTTGCCGCCGTCCTTCGCCTTAACGAACGGCGAGTCGTCGCGGTCGTGATCCATGTGCAGATAGATCACCCGGTTCGAGACGCCCTGGGAAAGCTGGACGTTGGGATCCTTCTTCAGGCGCTCGATGTCCGTCGTCGGCACCTGCTCGATCAGGTCGACGTCGCCCGCCAGCAACGCCGCCACGCGGGACGGGCCGGACTTGATGGCCCTGAAGGTGACCTTGTCCCACTTGCCCTTCTTGCCCCAGTAATCGTCGTTGCGTTTCACCACGATGCGGTCGCCGGGAACATACGCCTCGAATTTGTAGGGGCCGGTCCCGACCGCCGCCTTGCCGGAGTTGAAGTCCTCCGTCTTCGCGTCCGCGGCCGCCGCCTTGGAGATGATCGGCACGGTCGACATGTCGTTCGGCATCAGCGGATAGGGCCGCTCGGTCTTGATGTGGACGGTGTGGTCGTCGACTTTGACCGCCGTCTTGCCCTTCAGATAGGTGACGAAGCTCGACGGGCTGTTCGGCACGTTGGGCGCGCGCTCGAAGGTGAACACCACGTCGTCGGCGGTGAAGGGCGAACCGTCGTGGAACTTGACGCCCTTGCGCAGCTTGAACTCCCACGTGGTGGGGCTGACCGGCTTCCAAGACACCGCCAGGCCGGGGACGAGCTGCTGTTTCTCGTCTGTGTTCACCAGCCGGTCGAACAGATGGGTGGCGAACGCGTTGTTGGGTCCGAGATTGTGGAAGTGAGGATCGATCGAGGTCGGCTCGGACGCGAGCGCGATGGTCAGATCCTTGGCCGAAGCCGGACTTGACAGGTTGAGCGCCCCCACGACCAGCGCGGCGGCGAAGACTCTGACAAACGACATTTCTTGATAACCTCCCTGATTCCGCCGGCCGCACGAGCCTCGGCGCCGGGCCGGCCTGCCGCTGGCAACACGCTCTGCGACCGTACCGGAAGTGTCGGGCAAAGGCAGGGGAGCGCGCAACGAAAATCAGGCGCGCGAACCGCACAAACTTTGCGCGCCGCGCCCGCGATTGCGCCAGCGACGGTTGCGCCGGCCGCGCATCGCGCCTACCAAAAGGGCGCACGCCATCGACGGGACGAGACGGTCCCGACACGCAGAGGGGCCATGCCGGAGTCGCGCAGCATCGACCTGATCGAACGCCTGGTCGGCTTCGACACCTCGACGGGCAGGTCCAACCTGGCGCTGATCGCGTTCGTCGAAGGCTACCTCGCCGAGCTGGGCGTCGCCTCCCGGCGGGTGGCCGCAGACGACGGCACCAAGGCCAATCTGATCGCCACCATCGGCCCCGACGACCGTCCCGGATACATCCTGTCAGGCCACACGGACGTGGTGCCGGCGCGCGCGGAGACCTGGAGCAGCGACCCGTTCACAGCCGACATCCGCGACGGAAGGATCTATGGCCGCGGCACCGCGGACATGAAGAGCTTCGTCGCCCTGGTGCTGGCCAAAGTGCCGCGCATGCTGGCCACGGATCTCGCCAAGCCGCTGCATCTGGCCTTCTCCTACGACGAGGAGATCGGCTGCGTCGGCGTGCGCGACATCATCGCCGACCTGTCGAGCTGGCCGGTGCGGCCCGAGGCCTGCATCGTCGGCGAGCCGACGGACATGGGCGTGGTGATCGGGCACAAGGGCCGGCGCTCGGTGCGCGTCGAGGTGCGCGGCCGTGCCGGCCATTCGTCTCTGGCGCCGGAGGGCGTCAACGCGGTCGAGTTCGCCGCAGCGCTGATCTGCCGCATCCGCGAGATCGGCAGCCGGCTCGCCGCCCGCTCCCGCGACCGGCACTACGACGTACCGCACACCACCTCCCACACCGGCCTGATCCGGGGCGGCCGACAGCTCAACATCGTGCCCGACCGCTGCAGCTTCGAGTTCGAGTTCCGGATCATCGGCCTCGACGACGGCGACGCGCTGGTGGAGGAGGTGATCGCCTATGCCCGCGACGAGCTCGAGCCCCAGATGCGCCGCGTCGCGCCCGAGACCGGCTTCGCGTTCTACCGGACGGT
>JANQGO010000359.1 GCA_028277285.1 Alphaproteobacteria bacterium
CCAGATCCGAAAGGACCTCGGCGGCGATCGTCTGGCGCTCGGCGATGTCGTTGCGCACCGCGGCTTCCGACACCGCGATCTGCCCGCTCTCGATCCACCGGCGGCACGCGTCGACCATCAGGTTGGGAGCGTGCAGGCAGCTTGCGCCCATCAGGCGGATGATCGCTTCCTTGTGGCTGCTGTCGGCGACCAGCAGGCCGGTGCGCAACGCCGCCGCGACATTCTTCGAGAAGCTCGTGACAAAAAAGCCGGGGGTGGTGGTGTAGGTCTGGATCGGCGTCGGTTTGTGCGCTTCCAGGAAGTTGTAGATGCCGTCTTCCAGGATCGGCAGGTCGTGGCGGTCGGCGACCGCGGCGACCGCGCGGCGGCGTTCGTCGGACATCACGATATTGCGCGGGTTCTGCATCGTCGGCACGATGCAGAGCAGCTTCGGCGCGTGGCCGCGGCATGCGGCATCCAGCGCGTCGGGCAGAATGCCGTCGTCGTCCATGTCGACGCCGACAAGGCGCACCTGCATCATGTGCGCAAGCGATTTCAGGCCCGGATAGGTGAGACGTTCGACCAGCACCGTGTCGCCGGGCCGCGCCATCAGATGGAACACCACCATCAGGGCGTGCTGACAGCCACTGGTAACGAAGATCTCTTCCGGTGAAACGGGAAACGCCGTGTCGCTCAGCCACCGCGCGGCGGCAAGACGCGCCGGGCCGGTGCCGACATAGGGCGGATAGATCAGCTGGCGATCGAGGTCCTCGTCGTCGGCCAGTTCGCGCAGCATCTCGCGGAACAGGCGGGTCTGTTCGGTAATCGGCGGCACGTTGGCGCCCATGTTGATCAGACCGGCTTCGTTGCCGCCGCGGATCGGCAGCGGGTTCAGCGTGACCGAGTTGAAGCTCGGCACCACGTCGCCGCGCACGAAGGTGCCGCGTCCGACCTCGCCGGTCAAAAGCCCACGGCGCAGCGCCTCCGCATAACCCCGGCTGACCGTGCCGACCGTGACGCCCAGATGCCAGGCGAGGTCGCGGTGGGTCGGCAGACGCTCGCCCGGTTTCAACCTTCCGGCGGTGATGTCGCTCTCGACGGCGCTGGCCAGCGCCAGATAGCGGGGGCCTTTGAAGGCGGTGAGGTCGGGCTGCCAGGAAGATTTTGTCATGGTGACAATGTTTCAATTGATCCCATCGATGATGCAGACAATGTTAGCAATTGTTGTTCAGAGATCAAGAAAAACCGATTAAATCGATACAATTTTGCGAACGAAGGGATCGCAACAATCGGGTGGGTACGCGGGGCTTGGCTTCCCACCCTTTTAACCAGGCCCGGTCATGGGGACCGGGTTGCCCCTGACCCAAGGAGAAGGGCGATGAAAACGACGCTGACACCCACCCCGCTTCACCACGGTCTCTCGGCCATGGCCGGTGTAGCCGTGCGTCTTCTTACCGCGATCGCCCGTATTCCCGACCAACTCTATAGCTGGCAGGCGCGTGCCAGGCAGCGCCATCACCTGATGACGGTGGACGAACGCCTGCTGAAGGACATGGGCATCTCGCGCTATGATGCGCTGCGCGAGGGATCCAAGCCGTTCTGGAAGGACTAGGCGGGATACCGCAAGAACCGGGTCGAAGGTGATGCTGTGCCTGCCTAGATCTAGGGCACAGCATCACCGGGCCCAAGGAGCCATTGTCCCCATGGAACAGTCACAGGATTACGCCCGCATCGAATCGGCGATCCGTTATCTGGATGACCACTTCCAGGAACAGCCGGGATTGAACGAGCTGGCGGAGGTCGCGGGCTTGAGCCCCTATCACTTCCAGCGCGTGTTCCAGCGCTGGGCCGGCATCAGCCCCAAACGTTTCCTGCAGTTCCTCACCGTCGACTATGCGCGCGGTCTGCTGGAGCGCTCCATGCCGGTACTCGACACGGCCTATGAAGCCGGCCTCTCCGGCCCCTCGCGGCTGCACGACCTCTTCGTCGCGACCGAGGCGGTGACGCCGGGCGACGTCCGCCGCAAGGGCGCCGACCTGGAGATCCGCTGGGGTGTCCACGACTCGCCGTTCGGCGACTGCCTGATCGGTATCACCGCGCGCGGCCTGTGCTGGTTGAGTTTCGGTCCGGCCGAAGACGTTGATGGCGACGACTGGACGCAAGACCATCTGGCGCGCCGCTGGCCCAACGCGACGCTGATCGAGGACCGCGCGGCCACCGCACCCTATGCCGCCCGCATCTTCGGCGCCTGCGAGAACGGCGACGGCGACGAACCGCTCAAGCTTCACCTGCGCGGCACGAACTTTCAGATCCGTGTCTGGGAGGCGCTGTTGCGCGTACCGCCGGGCGCGGTCATCAGCTATGAGGACATCGCGCGGCGCATCGGCGAGCCGACCGCGGCTCGCGCGGCGGCCGGCGCGGTCGCCAAAAACCCGATCGCGTTCGTCGTGCCGTGTCATCGCGTCATCCGCAAGACCGGGCCGTTCCACAGCTACGCCTGGGGCGTGCCGCGCAAGCAGGCCATTATCGGCTGGGAGCAGGCGCGCTATGGTGACGAGAACATCGCCACCGCTGCTTGATGAGGGAGCGGGCCGGTGCCGTCGCTGCGGAAGCAGCACAAAAATGAAAGGACCACACGTTGCGCCTCCCGCTTTACCAGGTCGATGCTTTCACGAGTTCGGTCTTTCACGGCAACCCGGCCGGCGTCGTGCCGCTGGAAGAGTGGCTGACCGATGATCTGATGCAGGCCGTCGCGGCCGAGAACAATCTGGCCGAGACCGCGTTCTTCCGTCCGGGCGACGACGAGGGCGTTTTTGAACTCAGGTGGTTCACGCCGACGGTCGAGGTGCCGCTATGCGGCCACGCGACCCTGGCCTCGGCCTTCATCATCATGAACGACCTGAACCCCGACCTCGACATGGTGTCGTTCGATACCAGGAGCGGGCGTCTGCACGTCACCCGCGACCGCGACCTCTATATCCTCGATCTGCCGACCCATGAGCTGCGCCCGCGCGAAGCGCCCGCCGACATCGTCGCGGCGATCGGCGCCGAACCTACCGAAGCGTTCGCCGGCCAGAACTATCTCTTCGTGTTCGAGACCGAAGCCGATGTCGCCGCACTGAAGCCGGACATGGCGGCGCTGAAGGCCGCTTTGGAGCCTGCCGATTGCGGTCTTATCTGCACCGCGCCCCGCGACGGCGAGGGCGACTTCGTGTCCCGCTACTTCGCGCCCGTCCACGGCATCCCCGAAGACCCGGTCACCGGATCCGCCCATTGCATGTTGACGCCCTATTGGGCGCAGCGCCTGAACGCCTCGAGCGTGCACGGTTTTCAGATCTCCGAACGTGTCGGCGAACTCTTCTGTACGCTGAAGGGCGAGCGCGTCGAGGTCGCCGGCCGCGCGGCCAAGTACATGGACGCCATCGCCTACATCCCCGACCGGCTTTAGGCGTGGCCTAACTGCTGCCGGCCGGTGGCCGACGCCATTCCATGATCAAAAACCATGGCGCACGTCGGTACGCGCTCAGACGATCAGGCTCGCCTGATTGCGGTTCCGGTTCATCAAAGAAGGCTAGCTCCAGGCCACTTTGCAAGAGCGCAGAGAAGTATGCACGTAGCGGCCGGTGCCACTGCTTTACACGAATGTCGGCCCATTCGCCCCAGCAGAAGCTTTCGTCGAGATAGCGGTCTACCGGATAATGAAGACGTCTGCCTTGATCATCCTTGATCCAGCCAGTTGATAGGCCGGCTGTGTTGAAGCTTGTCAGGTTCGCAATCAAAACGGTTCCGGAAGGCTTGAGCACGCGGGCCATTTCATCGATCGCCGCACGGTAGTCGTCGATGTCGACCAACGTCAGATAGCTGATGACCAAATCGAAGGTGGCATCGGCAAACGGCAGCATTTCGGCCGACGCAATCTGATAGTCGCCGCCGGTGTCGAGGAGCTTGGCCCGTTCGATAAGCGCGGACGTCGTATCAATGCAGATGGTCGAAACGCCTCTGTCTTTGAGCAGACGGCAAAACCGTCCTTCGCCACATCCTATGTCAAGGGCACGCTCAAACCGGCGCTCGTGTAGCCGTGCCAGCATGGCGGGATCGAGGATTGCCTGCCGGCTCCAGTCGCCGTGATCGCCCATCTTGGCGATCCATGCGCTGGCCGAGTCGTCCCAGCCATTGCTCAACGCAAGTCTCCTTCTCGTCGATCCGGTACCGTTTGCATTCTATCTCAGCGTGATGCCGATTGGATCGGCAGACGAGCACTTCCGCGCGCGTTGCCAACTTCGCCACGACTTGCCTCATTCAAGGCGCCGCGTGATCCGGCAGTCCGCTGAAGCGTCGCGGGCCAGGAAGACGCCGATGCACTGAATGGACTCGTGCAGGACCTTGCGGCGCAAGTCCTGGACATGGCCGGGCACCGGGCCGACCAACGTCGACGCCTGGGCGATGGCCGCCATCTCTGATTGGCAGATGGCATCGCCGGGCGTCTGGGCGCAATGCATGCTCAGATTGGCGTCGCGCATGATCGTGTCCAGCGTGTCCCCGCTCAGCACCCAGGCGTCCGGCCCGCTATGCGTGGTGACGGGCAGTTCGACAAACAGGGTTTCGACGAACGGCACATCCGGCAGCAAGGGCAGCGTCTCGACCTTGTCGCGCAGTTTCTGAATCGCCTCTTGGCCATGCGATAGGTCGGCGACGTAACCGGCATAGAATGGCGTCAGCAGTTCGTGCCACAAACGAGGGGGGTCGTCGCGTGGCGGAACCCTCGGGGCATAACTTGCCGGCGCTGAGACGGGGTGGCTGTCGATCTGAATGACCATCAGGCGCAGCGGCGGACAGGGCGACGCTGCGCACACATCGATGATGTCGGCCACCAGGTCGCTAAGCGTCGCCGCGCCCGACGGTTCCGAATAGCCGCCGTCGACAATCAGGTCATAGGTATAGCGCTCGTCATCGGGTTCCGCGACCGTAACGCGCCCGGCCGGCTCGATCCACGGAAACCGCGCCGAACTGTTGACGGCGGTGCTCATGCGATGGTCGTTGCCTGACAGCGTCAGGAGATCCAGCGCCATCGAATCGGCGTCGCCCGGACCCGTGTCCGACCGGTCGGCTCCGGCGATGTCGGGTTCCAGGGGGAAGACGAAGGGGCTGGTCACCAGGCGCCGGCCGCTCGCCATCGACGTGCCGCCGAACATCAGAAACGGTATGTCGGCCCAGGTCTGCGTTAACACCATGGCCCCGTTGTCGCCCACATCGTACCAGCGGTCCAAATAGGATTCCGCCAGGACCGGGCTGTCGCCCAAACGGCAGCCCTGAGCCGCGACGGCGCTGTGCCAGGCCCCCTCCCACGACCTCTCGATTACTTCGGAGCGGTCGGAATAGGGGCCGGCGGCGATATAGGGCGACAGCGTGTCGTTCAGATACAGCAACCGCATCGCCACGGCGGCGATGTGATCGATACGGGAGAACGCGCCGACGGCGCGCTGCATCTTGCTCAGCGGCAGGCCGTTGGCGTCGAGTTCACCGGACGGCAAATGCAGGCACGCATCGATGTCGGTCCGCGCGGACTCGGCAAACAGCGTGGCGCCCAGCGAACCGCCGGAGACGGCGCTGATGGCGAACAGGCTGCGCGCGAAGTTGTCGCCGTGGATCTCATGGATTTTGCTGAGCGCGACGCTTGTCCACACCGCCGAAATGATGCCGCCGCCCGGCGCCGCGACCAAAGTCAGCGTTATGGGTTCGTTGTCCTGCTGGGCCTCCAGCCAGACACCGAGCGCGTCGCGCAGGCTGACACGCTGGTCGGGCGCCAGTTCGGAATCCAAGGCGCGGAGCTCATGGCCTTGATGCCAACTGGGCACGACCGCGCTGAACACCAGGGCGACCACGATCAGAATCCCCGTCAGCGGCAGGCCGACCCGCCCCGACAGAATCTGAAGGCAGCCGAGAAACGCGACCGCGCCGCCGGCCCAGATGGTGATCAGGGGATAGGTCTCCAGCGCATGGGCCGTGGGAACCGGAAGGACGTAACCGAGGATGAACAGCACCAGCCCGGGCAACAGAAACAGCGCGATCAACACGCTTTCCGACACGGTCGATCGGCGCTGGCCGGCGGTCTCATCGGCGCGTCGCGCGGCGATGGCGCGTGACGCCACGACGACGCCGACAAAAGCGATCAGGGAGAGCGCGGGAACGATGATCTCGCTCAGACCCGTTGCGCCGGATGGCAGCACGGCGTGAATGCCGATTGCTGTGATGGCGATGGGAATCAGCCCGGCAACCGCCGCCATGATTTGTGCCTGCCGTGGCGTGATCGCGTCGCGATGGTGCTGCTCGATCGCGTGCCTGTATCGAACGCGGGTGAAGAAATAGGCCGCCAGGCTCCAGAACGTCGTGCCGGCGAAACTGCCGATGTCGAATGACTCGGCGGCTACCTTGGCGAGAATCTGTTGACCTTGTGGGATCAGGATCATCGCCACGGCGACGATCGCCGCGGTAATCCACGTGTCGCGTGCAAGAAGCAGGATGTGAAAACCGCGCTGAAACAGCCGACCCAGCATGACCGCCTAGTGGTTGTTAACGAATGCCCACGGGATACTCGCTTTGAGAGTATCGACGTCGATCGTGCCGCGGCAAGCCCGCTGACGCGGCGAAGGTCGAACGCCTGTGGACGCCGCCGTACAGGCATCCGGTTGGATTGCCTCGGGTCGGGTATTCATGCACCATCGCCACCGCGGCTGTTGTTTGGTGACCGCGGGGAGGGGGCTCCGATGAAAATCGCGCAGTTTGCGCTGCTGCTGGTCGTCGTGCTCGATACGATGGGCCAGGGCCTCGTCTTGCCGTTGGTGACAACGCTCATCTTGAGCAAGGAACAGGGCATTCTGCCCGCCGACACGTCGCACGACATGCGCGAGCTCGACTTCGGTATTGCCATCGGCGTCTTCTATTTCGCCTGGTTCCTGGGTGCGGCCTATATCTCGAAGCTCTCTGACTCCATCGGGCGCAAGAACGGCATTTTGATCTGCCTGGCCGGCGGTTTCGGCGGCTACGCGCTGACCATCGTCGCGCTTTACACCAACAGCTTCCTTTTGCTTGTCATCGGCCGCGCGATCTCCGGTTTCACCGCCGGCAACCAGCCGATCGCGCAGGCGGCCCTGGTCGACATGAGCCGCAGCGAGGAAGAAAAGACGCGCTACATGGGGCTGGTCATCATGGCGCTCAGCATCGGGCTGGTCATCGGCCCGATCCTGGGCGGCGTCCTCTCCGACAGCTCGCTCATTGGCGACATCGCATCGTTGAAACTACCGTTCTATGTCGCCGCCGTTCTGGTCTTGGCGAATGCCGTTCTGATTCTCTTCTTCTTCCGCGACACCGATGTGGAGCGCCAGCCACTACGCTTCAACCCCATCGATGCGTTCCTCATTCTGTGGCAGGCGTGTTCGCGCCCGCTGGTCGTCAAGGTCGGACTCGTTTTCTTCTTCTCGCAGCTTTGCCTGAACGCCGTCTACGTCTTCATGGACAGCTACTTCTTCGACCTCTTCAACTTCGGCACGCTCCAGAACAGCATCGCCATGGTGATCTTGGGCGCGAGCCTCGGACTGGCGGGCGCGTTCCTCATGGGGCCGATCAGCGCGCGCTATGGCCGCAAGACCGTCGTGATCGGCGCCCTGGTCGTCATGATCCTGGCGGAAGTCGGGCTGTTGTTTAACGACTCCCCCTGGCTCGCCTATGTCCTGATCATTCCGCTGTTCGCCGCCTTCGCGATCAACTACGCGACCATGCTGACCTTGTTCTCCGCATCGGTCGGCGCCAGCGAGCAGGGCTGGGTCATGGGTGTCTCAATCGCGCTCTTCACGCTCGGCACCGGCACCATTTCGGTGGTCGGCGGCAGCCTGATGGCAATCAACATCCATCTGATCTTCGTCGTCGCGATCGCCGCCGGTATCGTGGCGATCGGTCTGATCATGCTGCTGTGGAGCCGCGACGTCATGGCCAAGCTCGAACCGCGGTGAAGGGCTGAGAAAGAGTCGCCAAACCAATTCTGTACCGATTGACGGGGTAGGTCGTATTTCCTAGTCTCCGGCCGCCGCCCGCCAGCGACGGTGTCAAGGAAACACAACATGACAGCGCCACGACCCGACGTGCGTCCCGCACGGCCGTTCTTTTCGTCCGGACCCTGTGCCAAGCGTCTGGGCTGGTCGCTGTCGGCCCTGGAAGGCGCCTATGTCGGCCGGTCGCATCGGGCCAAGGGCGG
>JANQGO010000061.1 GCA_028277285.1 Alphaproteobacteria bacterium
GCGGCATCCGGCTTGTGCGCGGCATCCACTTTCTGGCGGTATCGGCGATTTCCGGCGGTGTCTGTTACGTCGCCGGCAACTGGTTGGGGGCGCCGGACACGCTGCTGTTCGCGGTGATCGGCGCCGCCGTCGCCCTTAACGCGTTTGTCTTTACCATGCCCGGCACGCGGCGGTCGGAGGCTATCGAGTTCAGCAAGAATCTGGCCTTTGCCATCGCCGTGTTCGGCACCGGCGTTGTCGTCGGCTGGCAGGAAATCGGGTTCGGTGAAGTGCCGATCGACAGCGCATGGGTGGTGGCGATCGCCTTCGGTCTTTACCTGCGCCGCTATGGCGCGGCCGCGACGCAGTACGGGCTGATGGTGACGCTGATGTTCATGTTCTTGTCGTTGGCCAATCCGACGCGCGAGATGGCGTTGTGGTTGTTGCTGTCGGCCGCATTGGCGGGCGCTGTCGGTTTGCTGGTGCACGGCATCCTGTGGCGGCCGTCCGCGCTCGCGGCGCTCAAGCGCGAGATCCTGCGCTTCCAGCGCGCCATCGCGGCCGAGTTGCAGGCGTGCCGGTCGTCGGATAGCGATCTACCGCCCCATTGGGCGAAGCGGGCTTGGGACATGTTGTCGCGCGCAAGCGAGCTTGCCCTGGCCGAGAACCCCAAGGAAAGGCCGCGCCTGCAGCGTATCAACGCCACGGGCCTGCGGTCGCTGATGGCGCTGAAGGTCGTTACCGAAGCGGTCGACAACAGTCATGACGATCCGCCCGGCAGCACCGAGCGACGCGACTTCGACCGGATGTATGCAGACGCGACAGCCTTGCTGACGGCGCCTTCGGGCCCCGGTCCCGACCGGTCCGAAGCGTTCCTCAACGACGCGCGGGCATCGCGTGACGATCTGATTGCCGACACCGCCTTGGCGCGGGTCGACAAGTTCCATTGGGTCCGACAGGTGCTTGGCTTGTCGCGTCTGATCACGACGGCAGAGGCCATGCGCAAGGCCGCCGCGGCGTTCGGCCAGCCGTGGACGGAGTCGGTCCCGACGTCCGCCGGCGCAACGTCATCGTCGCGACGCGACGCCGCGGCGATGGGCTGGCGGCTTGCCGTCCAGGGCGGCGTCGCTTCGGGCATCACGGTCGCCATCGGGCTGATCTTCCAGCTCGATCACGCCTATTGGGCGACGATGACCGTCTTCATTGTCTTGAGCGCCAGCCTGGGCGCCACCATCAAACGCACGGTCGAGCGCGCCGTCGGCACGAGCATCGGCGTCATCATCGCGATCGGGCTGCAGTATGTGATCGGCGACAACCTTATCGTTCAGATCGCCCTTGTCAGCCTGGCGACTGTGCCGATCTTCGTGCTGATCGAGCGCCACTACATGGTAACCGCCGGCTTGATCGGCTTTCTGGTTGTCGTGTTGCTGCACATGGTCGAGGGCGTGGGGATCGCCGGCATGGAAGCCCGGCTCTATCAGACCGCGATGGGCGCGAGCCTGGCGCTGCTTGCCTCGTGGCTTCTGTTTCCGATTCGCGCCAAGGATCATGTGCGCCCGGTCGTGACGAAGTTGCTCTCCGACTGCGAGGCCGCCGTCGCCTCGGCAAAGGCCGGCGATGAGGTGACCAAGGTGAGCCTGGCGCAGCTCAATGGCGATACGCAGGCGCTGACCGGCGAACTGATCGGCCTCAACTCCGAACGGCTCGTCCTGCGCCGTCACAGCCTGGACAGCTCTCAACTGCAGGCCCACGCCGATGCCGTCGTCGGATACGCGTCGCTCTACATCGGCGCGCTGCGTACGCTGCAGGACCTCAAGCTGCCGCAACGCATCAGGGACCTTGAAGAAAAACTGGCGGAACAGGTCCAGGCCCAGCTCAGTGCCGATATCGACAGCGATCTCAGTTCTGACGAGACTGACGAGGTGATCAAGGCGTGGCAGACATCGGTACCCCTGGACGGTTCGGTGCCGGCACGTGAAGCGGTCCTGGTTATCGAAGAGCACTACTACGCGCGCAAACTGATCGAGACGACGGCGGGTCTGCGCAGGGCGATGGCCGGCCTTCACGTCTAGAGCGGATCATGGTTGGATGGAACCGTTGACGGTTCCATCCAACCATGTGAATCCGCTCGCCATCTATGAGTAGAGCAGATTCACCCGTCTTGATGTCATCGCCAAGCGATCCCATCAAAACAGGACCTGCTCTAGCGATTGCGCAAGAGGGAAGGGCAACGGCATGGCAATCGACGATCCCCGGACATTCGTTCTGGTGCATGGCGCCTGGCACGGCGGCTGGTGCTGGAGCCGCGTGGCCGACATCCTGCGCGCGCGTGGCCATCGGGTGACGACACCGACCCAGACCGGGCTTGGCGAGCGCAGCCACCTGCTGTCGCGCGACGTCACCATGGACGTCTTCGTCGACGACGTGGTGAATCATCTGGTCTGGAACGACCTCAGCGACGTCGTGCTGGTGCCGCACAGCTTCGGCGGTTGTTCCGTCACCGGCGCGGCCGATCGGGTACCCGAGCGGATCGCCATGCTGATCTATCTGGACGCCGCCATCATGGAAGATGGCGAGACCTGGTTCTCGTTGCTGCCGCCCGACATGGCGGAAGACCGCCGCAAGCTCGCGGAATCCTCGAGCGGCGGCGTCAGCCTGCCGGCCGGGCCGATCGACGGCCTGGGCGTGACGAAGCCGGAGGATGTGGCGTTTGTTGCGCCGCGCCTGACGCCCCATCCGTTCGCCACCTTCACGACGCCGGTCAAACTCGCCCATCCGGCCGGTAACGGCCTGCCGGCGCACTACATCACCTGCACCGATCCCGCCTATCCGCCCGCGCGGGGCGCGCTGGCGCGCGCGCAAGAGCGCGGCTGGCCGGTCCATGAACTCAACACCGGCCACGACGCCATGGTGATTGCGCCCGAGGCGACGGCCGACCTGCTGGAGGCGATCGCGCTGGGCGTCGCCGCTGGGCGTGCCTAGAGCACCCGGTCTTACTGGCGTTGCTCAGATACTTCCCCAAGAGGGCGTGGAAACCGCCGGCGGGCTCCCTCTCCCCTGCGAGGGAGAGGGGTGGGGTGAGGGGGTCGCGTGCCAGCGCGCGTCATGGAGACAGCCCCGAGTCGCGCGCCTTACCCCTCACCCAACTTCAGCTAGGGCGCTGGCGCGCCCAAGCCTTCGTATCCCTCTCCCTCAAGGGGCGAGGGACGGTATGCCCGATCTCAGTAGATCGTCTTCTTCATGTGCTCGGGATAGTCGCGGTCGTAGGCCTCGGCATCGAAATCGCCGTCGGCGAAGACCTTGTTCATCGTGCCCGCCGACGGCAGGGCCGAGCGCGGCAGTTGCGCGTCGGGATCCCACAGGCGTGAGCGGTGCAGCGCCTTTTGGCACTGGTAGTAGACCCGGTCGATGGTGACCACGATGACACTGCGCGGCGTCTTTTCGTTGATGGCGAAGCTGTCGTTCAGCGCCTCGTCGACGACAATCTCGGCATGGCCGTTGATGCGCAGGGTCTCGCCGATGCCGGGGATCAGAAACAGCAGCGAGATGCGCGGGTCGGCCACGAGATTGCGCAGGGTATCCAGCCGGTTGTTGCCGCGCCGGTCGGGGATCATCAGCGTCTTGTCGTCGGCGATGCGCACGAAGCCCGCGGGGTCGCCGCGCGGCGAACAGTCAAGGCCGCCCGGCCCGCTTGTCGCGACGGCGACGAACGGCGACTTTTCGACGAACTCGCGGTAGTGCTCGTTGAGGTGATCGAGTTCCTTGACCAGCGAGCGCGGCACGGGCGCGCCATAGAGCGCTTCCAGGTCTTCGATCGACGTGATGCGTCGCGGCGATGGTGTCGTCGGTGCAGGTTCACTCATCGCTGTTCGCTCCTCTTTCGTGGCGCGTGCGGCAATCAGTATCCGCGCACCGGATGACAGATGTTTTCGATCGCCTCGCCGGCACGCCACCGGTCGAGGTTGTCGAGAAACACCTGTGTCGAGCGGCGGTCGTACTCCTCATAGGTCAGCATGCCGCCGATATGCGGGGTGATATAGAGATTGGGTTGGTCCCACAAGGGGCTTGAGGCCGGCAGCGGCTCCTCGGCGAAGACGTCGACCGAAGCCGCGCGCAGACGGCCCGATTTGAGGGACTCGACCATGGCGTTTTCGTCGACCACATGACCGCGCGCCATGTTGTGCAGAATGGCGCCGGGTTTGAGGGCGTTGAAAGCCTCGGCGCCGAGCAGGCCGCGCGTCGCGTCGGTCAGCGGTGTCACGACGATGACATAGTCGCTCTTCGCCAGGACCTCGTTCATGCGGTCGGGACTGACCACCTCGGTCACGCCGTCCATCGGCTCTGGCCGCGCGCGCACGCCATAGACGGTCATGCCCAGTTGGACGCCAAGGCGCGCGCAGGCGCGGCCGATGCGTCCCAGTCCGACAACGGTCAAAGTACCGCCGACCGAGTTCAGGTTGTCCAGCTCGCGCCATTCGTGGCGCTGCTGCTGTTCGTGATAGGCGAAGAAATTGCAGTTGATGGCGAACAGGCGCGCGAAAGCGAACTGCGCCATGCCGTCATCCTGCACGCCGCCGGCGTTCGACACGGTCACGGCGTCCATGTTCCAGGGCACCAGATGGTTGATGCCCGCACCTGAGACATGGACCCAGGAAAGCGTATCCTGGCTGAACAGCGCCTCGCGCGGATAGGCCTCACGCATGAAGACTTCGCTATAGACGATGTTCGGCTGGAATGACGCCATGCCTGCTGCCAGTCCGTCGTAGTCGTTGACGACGGCGGTTTCCGTTCCCGGCAGATGCGCTTCGATCTGCGCGCCGATCCGCGCGGCGGAGTCCTGGCTGCAGTGGAGTAGGATTCGCGGTGTTTGTGTCATCGTGCTGTCGTCCCTCCATCGACACTGAGCGCCGTGCCTGTGACAAAACGGGCGGCGTCCGACGCCAGGAACAAGACGGCGGCGGCGACGTCTTCCGGCGCGCCGATACGTCCCATGGGTATCGCTTCGGCATGCGCCGCGCGAGACTCCTCAATCGTCTTGCCGCGTGCAAGCGCCGATTTGTCGATCATCGGTGTATCGATCTCCGCCGGGCATACGACGTTGACGCGAATGTTCTCGCGCGCGTGGTCGAGCGCCATGGATTTCGACAGCATCAGGACACCGCCCTTTGATGCGCAGTAGGCAACCGCCTGCTTGCCGGCGACAAGCGACCAGTCGGACCCGATGTTGACGATCGCGCCGCCGCTGCCCTGGCGGCGCATCTGGCGCACGCCGGCGCGGCAGAAATAGAAGACCGCGTCCAGGTTCGTCGCCATGACATCGAGCCATTGTTCGTCAGTGGTCTCCGGCGCATCGAGACCGACATCGATACCGGCGTTGTTGACCAGGATGTCCAGACTGCCGAAGCGGTCGACCGTCTGGCTGACAAGCCGGCTGGCGAAGGAGGAGTCGGTGACGTCGCCGGCCAGGAAACCGGTGGCCTCGCCGCACGCCGCCAGGACGTCGGCGCCACGCGACTCGTCGCGCCCGGTCAGCATGACCTGGGCGCCCGACTTGGCGAAGGCGCGCGCGGTCGCGCGTCCGATGCCCGATGTCGCGCCGGTGATAAGGGCTGTCTTGCCGTCAAACATGACGCCGGCCCTTACGTCGCCGTCGCGCCGCCGTCGACCAGAAGGCCGGCGCCGGTGACGAAACTGGCCTTGTCGGAGGCGAGATAGAGGATGGCATCGGCGACCTCTTCCGGTTCGCCGATGCGGCCCATGGGAATGCCTTCCGCACCTTCGGCAAAATAAGTGTCGGGGTCGCTGCCCATTTGGCGCGCTTCGCTGGCCAGCATGGGCGTTCTGACCATGTCGGGACAGACGGCGTTGATGCGCAGTCCCTCGCGTGCGTGATCCAGCGCCATCGCGCGGGTCATCTGCATGACCGCGGCCTTGCTGGCGCAATAGGCGGGCATCGCGCTGGCGCCGATAAAGGCGGCGTCGGACGCGACGTTGACAATGGCGCCGCCGCCTTGTTCGCGCATGGCGATGATCGCGGCGCGGCACAGATAGAAGACGGCGTGCACGTTGACCGCCATGGTCGTCTGCCATTCATCGTCGGTCATGTCGGCGACCGTGCGCCGGTAGATCGTGCCCGCGTTGTTGACGAGAACGTCGAGGCGGCCGTGACGCGCGACCGTGTCGCCGATCAAACGGTCGGCGAAGGCCCGGTTGGTGATGTCGCCGGCCGTAAACGCGCCGCGTGTCTCACTGGCCAGCGCGCAACCGCGTTCCGTGTTGCGCCCGGTCAACATCAGGCGCGCGCCGGCATTGGCGAACGCGCGCGCCGTCGCCTCGCCGATGCCCGACGTCGCGCCGGTGATCAACACGACCTTGTCGTCGAACTGCACACTGTCCCCCAAACGATCGAACCCGGCGGAGAACCTAAACCACCCGTTCGATAATCGGAAGGCGGATGCGCGTTGCAACTGTACGAAACCTTTGCTGGGACCAGCGACTCACCGACGTTTACCAGTGTGAAGAAACAGCACGTCGAGAGGATAGGGTTGTGCTAAGCGCGGCATCTCCGCTCGGGCGACATAGCGGAGCGACTCTGTCTCGTCGTCGCGCGGGCCGTTGGTGTGGTCGGTTACATCACACAAGAAGAGGACAACCGTATACTCAACGCGATCGCCGTTTTCGTAGATATGACGGAACCCTTCGCCGCCGTAGACGCCCAGGATCTCTCTTGGCTGTACAACCAAACCAGTTTCTTCAAGCACTTCGCGCCGTAACGCCGTCTCTGGGTCTTCGCCGGGTTCGATTCCACCGGCAGGAAGACTCCAGCCACCTCCGTCGCGCTTTTTCTGCAGAAGAATCCTGCCGTCACGATCGGGGATGACCGCTGCTACTGCCGGGCACAACAACAGGCTATCGGCAATCCGGCGTCGGAAGTTGCATATGTAGTCTGATGCGCCCATGGCAATCCGCTCTTGCCCGGTCGATCAGAACGCCTGAATTGGCCGAGAGTGTGGCCGGTCGGAGACATGTACCGCATCGCGGCCGTCCAAATCGCGGCAAACGCCAACAGGGTTCGGATTGCCATGATCGTCCCGCATCGTTCTCGCGACGGCAGGTGATGACACCTTGACGGACGATTATAATTCGGCGACCATCAAACTATGAAGGATGGGCCGGACATCTCGATCACCGCCGCGATGATGGGCGATCCGGCGCGCGCCAACATGATCATGGCCTTGATGTCAGGAGTATCGCTCACGGCGACGGAGCTGGCGCGCGAGGCCGGCATCACACCGGCGACCGGCAGCGGCCACCTGTCCAAGCTGGAGGCGGCCGGCCTGGTGATCGCCAGCAAGCAGGGGCGCCACCGCTACTACAGCATCGCCGATCCGGATGTCGCCCATGCGGTCGAGGCGCTGTCGACCGTCGCGTCGCGAGTCGGCCATCTGCGCACACGGCCCGGTCCGAAGGACGAGGCCATGCGTCACGCGCGCTCGTGTTACGACCACCTGGCCGGTCATCTGGCGGTCGGTTTGTTTGACCACTGGTTGTCCGATCGCGTGCTGCGCTGGCGTGACGATGACCTTGACGTCACGCGCAAAGGTAGGGTCTTCCTGGAAGATCGCGGCATCGATGTTGCGCCCCTGGAACGCCAGCGCCGTCCCTTGTGCCGCGGCTGCCTGGACTGGAGCGAGCGGCGCAATCACCTGGGCGGCGGCTTGGGCGCCGCGGTCTTGGACGAGGTCGTGCGAAAGGGCTGGGCGACGCGGGAGGAGGGGTCGCGGGCCGTCAGATTCAGCGCGCGCGGCGAAAAGAACTTCATCGCCTGGTACGCGGTTTGACAGCGCGCGCTCCCTAGATTGTGGCAAAGGGTATGAAAGGCACGCGCTCGCGCCGCGACAGCTTCGGCAGCAGCTTTTCGATCGCCGCCTTGAAGTGATCGGTTGCCTGGTGGGCGGCCCAACCGCCTTTGTTCACGTAGAGCTCGAAAATGAAGAAGTGCGCGGGGTTGTCGGGCGAGCGATAGGGCAGGAACAGTTTGGTGCCTGGTTCCGCCATGGTGGGCGCGATCAGGGCTTCCAAGATGGCTGCGACCGCATTGTCTTCGCCGTCTTTTGCTTCCAGATGGATCGCGACAACGAAACCGTCGTTCAGATCTTCTGGCAAGAAACGTTGGGTTGTCATGGCTCCTACTCCCTGATGTTGCGAGCGCCGAGCATAGCGTTCGGCATGCAGTCGATGATTTGGCGAACGCCGAATTATCGTCGAACACAAAACCGGGATGACCGCACGTGGTTGCGTTTGCCTTGCTTTTGGGGCATGCCGGTAGGGCCGCCGAGCCTGAACTTTTCCGAGGGAAGGAAGGGACGAGCCATGAACACGCCGCCTTATGCCGGCGACCTGGTGCCGCCTGATGCCTGGACGCTGCTGGACGAGAACGAAAACGCCGTCCTGATCGATGTCAGGACCGAAGCCGAATGGCGCTATGTCGGCGTGCCCGACCTGACGCCGATCGGCAAGCACGTGCTGCTGGTCGAACTGCTGCGTTATCCCGACGGCGCCCCCAACCAGGCGTTCGTCGACGACCTGAAGGCCCACGGGCTGGAGGCCGGTCAACCGCTGCTCTTCATCTGCCGCTCGGGCGCGCGGTCGCGCAACGCGGCAATGGCCATGACGGCGGCCGGTTTTGGCCCCTGCTACAACGTTGCCGAAGGCTTCGAGGGCGACAAGGACGCCGAAGGCCATCGCGGCCGTGTCGGCGGCTGGAAAATGGCCGGCCTGCCCTGGCGCCAGGAATAGCCCGGCGCCACGTTTCCGCCTGACTTTCATTCTTAATCAATAAGTTAGGCGTCCCTTGCCGGGTCTTGAATCCGTTTGGCCAAGCCCCATATCAAGATCGTGTCCGGCGTTTGCCGCATCGCGGGAATGCCATTCGAGGGCACGTCACCGGCCCAGCCCAAAGCGGGTGGGCCACTTGGAACTACATGTTGCTCATAGGAGGATATGTGGCAATGACCCGTTATGATTTCTCTCCCCTTTTCCGTTCGACGGTCGGCTTCGACCGCATGATGAACCTGCTTGATTCGGCGACCGGCGTCGCCGAGCAGACCGGCTATCCGCCCTACAACATCGAGAAGCTGGACGCCGACACCTATCAGATCACGATGGCTGTCGCCGGTTTCGGCGAGGACGATATTGAGATCGAGGCGCGTGAGGACACCCTTCACGTCAGTGGCCGTATCTCCGAGGACAAGACCGGAGACGACCGCAACTTCCTCTATCGCGGTATTGCCGGGCGCAGCTTCAAGCGCACCTTCCAGCTCGCCGACCACGTCAAGGTCGTCGGTGCGCGGTTGGTCAACGGCCTGCTCCACATCGATCTGCAGCGCGAAATCCCTGAAGAGAAAAAGCCGCGCAAGATCGCGATCCAGTCTGGCGAGAAGGTCGCCGGCAAGCTGATCGACGAGAGCGACAAGAAGGCCGCTTAACGTCCGTTGAATGGTCTTAAGGAGAGCGTCGGGCTTTTGGCCCGGCGCTCTTTCGTTTTCAGGGGCGGCTCGATAGGTTCCTCACCATGAGGATACGCGCTTTGAGTCCTGCTATCGAACGCGATAACCGCAACGACCAGCATTCGTGGAAAGCGGCATCATGGATCAACGCATCAGCATCGTGACGCTTGCCGTCGGGAATCTCGAGGCCAGCATTGCGTTCTTCGAGCGTTTGGGCTGGTGCCGTTCGCTGCGTCAGTTCGAGAACATCGCGTTTTTCCAGTGCGGCTCGATGGCGCTGGCGCTCTACCCGCGCGATAAGCTGGCCGAGGATGCCGGCGTGCCGTCCGCAGATGCGGGGTTCGAGGGTTTCACACTGGCCTACAACACGCGCGCGCGTGACGATGTCAATGCCGTGCTTGCCGAGGCCGAGGCGGCGGGCGCCACAATCATGAAGCCGGCGCAGGACGTCTTCTGGGGCGGCTATTCCGGTTACTTCCGCGATCTCGACGGCCACCTGTGGGAGGTCGCGTGGAACCCCTTCCTGGATCTGGACGACGACGGCGCCGTCCGACTGGCGGATTAGCGACGCGCTGGGATCCCTATTCGCCGTCGACCTCTTCCTTGGTTCCGTCCGCCGCGTTAACCAGTACGGGGCGGAGCAAGAAGGCGATGGCGGTGCCGATCACCGACAAGACGACAGCAAGAGCCATGATAGCGCTGAAACCGGCCATGAACGCCTGATCCACGACCGTCGTCATGGTGGCCGCCGCGTTCGGTGCCGCCTTGGCGAGCGCGGCGGCGGCGTCGTCGGTGCCGGCGAGCAGGCCGTGGATCTCGCGGATCTGCGAGACCGACATGGAATCCCCGGCTTTGGCGATCTGGGCCGCGAGTTCACTGTTTTCCAGGGCCTTGAAGAGAGCGGTGGCGACCGCGACGCCGACAGCCGTTCCGGCAATCCGCGCGGAGCCGATTGTGCCGGAGGCCGCGCCGGCCTTCTGTTCGGGCAGCGATGCCATGGCGATCGCGGTCGATGTCGTGTAGGCGAGCGCTTGGCCGGTGCCGCCCAGCGCGAGCGCCACGACGATCATGGCGATGCCCGTCGTCGTGTCGCAGAAAAAGAGAATCAGAAAACTGAGACCGTTCAGCAGCATGCCGATGATCACGGTGCGCCGCGGACCCAGAACTTCCATGACCTTGGCGTTCAACATCGACATCACCGCCAACATGACGGAGTACCCAAGGAAGATGAGGCCGGCGACGAGCGGTGAGAGTTCGAGCACGTGCTGCAGATAAAGCGCCAGGAACAACATCAACGCGCCTAGCGTGAAGTTGATCAGAAATCCGATCTGCGTCGCGCAAACAAAGTCTCTGCCGGTGAAGAGCTGGAAGTCGATGAGGGGAAACCGGATCTTTCGCTCGGCAAAGACGAAGCCAGTCAGCACCACCACCGCCGCGACCAGCGTGATCCAAACAGTGACGTCTTGCCAGCCCAGGCTGTTGGAGAGTTCCAGCCCCAGGACGAGAAGCACCATGCCGGCGATCGTCAGCACGCAACCCGTCCAGTCGATGGCCCGTGGCGCGTCTTCGTCACGTGACTCATGCACCACCAGCAGGATTAAGAGCAGCGCCACGACACCGAACGGAATGTTGATGAAGAAGAACCAGCGCCACGACAAGAGATCCGTCAACACGCCGCCGACAAAGGGACCGACCGCGGAGCCCACCGTGCCGACGCCGGCCCAGAAGCTGACGGCGATATGACGCTTGTCGCTGGGAAACGCGTTCGTGACGATGGAGAGGGAGTTGCTGAAAAGGAACCCTGCCGCGGCACCTTGAAGCGCACGCCCGACAATCAGCACGATGGCTGATGGCGCGAGTCCGCACAGGATTGAACTCGCGGTAAAGGTGATGAGGCCGGCCAAGAGCATCTTGCGCCGGCCAAGCAGATCACCCAGGCGTCCACCGACGATCAATGAGCCGACCAGGCCAAGCATGAAGGCATTGATGACCCAGGCAAGGGTCGACGTGCTGGTGCCGAGTTCGCGTCCAATCGAAGGCAGCGCGACTGAAACGCCGAAAAAGTCGATTGTCAGCACGATGACGCAGAAAGCCATCGCGGTGGCGACCCACCAGCAGCGATTGTCGTCGGTAACAATACCCATGTGGTCGCCCCCCGGTCCCACAGCCGACTTGCCGGCCGGCGTCGGATGGTCGCGAACAGCGCGCCGTTGACAGCGCGCCAGCAACCACCCCGACAGGTGAACCTTATAAATCAGGTCTGCGGACGGACCAAGGGCCAGCCTTGTTGCGTCGGGCCTTGGGTCCGGCGCACTTTCGTTTTCTGGAGCGGTTTGATAGGTTCCTCACCATGAGAAGATGCTCCTCGACAGAGCCGACGCAGCGCACTTCCGACGGCCTTGGCCGACGCGGCTTCCTGGTGTTTTTGATGAGCGCACCGCTGGCTACCTGCGTTGCTATCGACCGGCAGCCGGTCAAGCCGACATGCGGGCGCGGCCGTTCGCCGGATGACTGTTACGAGTTCAATCCGTTGCGCGTTGAACGCCTTAATCGGAACTACCAGGTTCCGAGCCCTTAGTCCTCGTCGGCGTCGGGCTTCTTCGGGCGTGCCACGAAGGCTGCCGCCAAGCCGACGATCGACACAGCGACACACATTATCATGACGGCGCCGAAACCGGCCATCAGCGCCTGATCGACGATGGTCGGCATCTTGTCGGCGGCTGCCGGCACATCGTGGGCGAGCTTTGTCGCGGACTGATCGGAGCCGGCCACGAGAACATGGATGTCGCGCACCTCGGCGCGTGTGAGGTTGCCGCCGGCTTGGCCGATCAGCGACACCAGCGCGCCGGTTTCAATGTACTTGAAGAGGGCGGTCGAAATCGCGACGCCGATCGTTACCGCCACGATCCGAACCATGCCGACAATGCCGGACGCCGCCCCCGACTTCTGTTCGGGGACCGACCCGACGGCGACGGATGTCGATGTCGTGTAGGCCAGCGCCTGGCCCGCACCGCCCAGAACGAGAGCGCCGACGATCACGGCCACGCCGGTTGTCATTTCGGAGAAGACGAGGATCAGAAAACTGAGGCCGTTCAACACCACGCCGATTGCCATGGTCTGCCGGGCGCCGAGCCGGTTCAAAACAAGGGTGTTGGACGACGCGGTCATGGCCAGCAGAGCCGAGTAGCCGAGAAACACCAACCCGGCGCCGAGCGGCGAGAGGTTCATGACATGCTGCAGATAAAGCGCCAGGAACAGCATCAGCGAGCCGAGCGAGACATTGATCAAGAAACCGACGCTGGCGCAGCTGCCGAAGTCGCGATTCTTGAAAAGCTCGAAGTCGATCAGTGGGAACTTGACCCTGTTTTCGATCATCACAAAGGCCGAGAGAATGACCGCGCCGGCGGCCAGCGACGCCCAGACGGTCCAGGCCGTCCAACCGACATTGCCGGCGAGTTGCAGGCCCAGAATCACAAGAACGAGCCCGACAATTGACGTCGCGCATCCCCACCAGTCGATCTTGGGCGGCGACTCTTCGTCACGCGATTCACGGATGATCAGCAGCATCAGGATCAAGGCGGTGATGCAGAAAGGCGCGTTCAGGAAGAAGAACCAGCGCCATGACAGCAAGTCCGTCAGCAGGCCACCGACGAATGGTCCGATGGCCGAGCCGACGGTGCCGATGCCGATCCAAATGCTGATGCCGAGATTGCGCTGCTCGCTGGGAAATGCGTTGGCGACGATGGAGAGGGAGTTCGTGTAGATGAAACCGGCTGCCGCACCCTGGATCGCGCGCGCGGCGACAAGCACGGCGCCGGACGGCGCGAGGCCGCAGACGACGGACGATATGACAAACACCGTGACGCCGGCGAACAGCATCTTTCGCCGGCCGATCAGATCGCCCAGCCGGCCACCGACGATAAGCATGCTGGCCAACCCCAGCATGTAGGCGTTGATGACCCAGGCCAGCGTGACCGTGCCGATCCTGAGGTCGCGCCCGATGGAGGGCAGGGCGACGGACGCGCCGAAATAGTCGAGCGTCAGGACGATCAGCGGTAACGCCATCGTACCGGCGACCCACCAGCGTCGGTTGTCGTCCGTTATGATCGTCATCGCGCGGACACCTCCAAGATTTCAGCGACAAAGAGCGGTACGGCCCGGCGGTACGGCATCCGGAACTTTTGCCGACTTGCTGACATGCGTCGGATAGACGCGTACCGAGCCACGCTGAAGCGCCGGCGAACAGTCATCCGATAGGCGACACGGATACGATAGGCCGCCGGCTGAACCAGTGCCATCGCCTCAACTCTTTTGGATCGTCTTAGGTTGCGGGTGTGCCACGAACGCGGCGGCCAAGCCGACGACCGATGCAGCAACGCAAACAAGCATCACACCGCCAAAGCCCGCCATCAGTGCCTGATCGACAATATCCGACATCTTGCTCGCGGCCCCGGGTACTTCCTGCGCGAGCCTATTGGCTGCCTTGTCGGATCCCGCTACCAGAACGTGAATGTCACGTACCTCCGCGCGCGTCAGGTGGACACCGGTGTTCCCGATAAGCGAGACCAGGTCACCGTTCTCGATGACCTTAAAGACTGCCGTCGAAACGGCCACGCCGACCGTCGTCGCGGAAATCCGGATCATGCCGACGGCACCGGATGCAGCGCCGGATTTCTGCTCGGACACAGACGTCATGGCCAGCGACGTCGCGGTCGTATAGGCGAACGATTGACCGGCACCGCCCAGGACGAGAGCCCCGACGATGATGACCAGGCTGGTTGTCGGCTCGGCGAACGCCAGGATCAAAAAACTCATGGCATTCAACAGCGTGCCGGTGGCCATCGTCCTCCGTGCGCCCCAGCGGTTCATGAAGAACGCGTTGGATGTCGAAATCACGGCCATCGTGGCGGAGTATCCAAGGAACACCAGGCCAGCGGAAAGCGGCGAGAGGTCCAAAACGTGTTGCAGGTAAAGCGCCAGGTAGAGCATCAGCGCGCCGAGCGAAAAGTTGATCGCAAAGCCGATAGACGCGCTGCTGCAGAAGTTACGGTTTCGGAACAACTGGAAGTCGATCAAGGGAAACCTGGTCTTGGTCTCGAACACGATGAAGGCCGTCGAGACGACCAGACCGAACACAAGGCACGCCCAGATGGTCACTGACGACCAGCCGAGATTGCCGGCCAGTTGCAGTCCCATCACCACGAACACCAGCCCGACGACCGAAAGCGCGCAGCCGAACCAGTCGATCTTAGGCGGCGCCTCCTGGTCGCGGGAATCCTTCACCAGCAGGATCGTCATGATGATGGCGACGACGCCTATGGGCACGTTCAAAAGGAAAAACCATCGCCAAGACAGCTCGTCGGTCAGCACGCCGCCGACAAAAGGTCCGAGCGCCGAACCGACCGCCCCGACGCCAATCCACAGACTGATGCCTAGGTGGCGTTGTTCGGTGGGGAAGGCGTTCGCCACCACAGAGAGCGAGTTGGCATAGATAAAACCGCCCGCAGCACCCTGGATCCCGCGTGCCGCGATCAGCCAGGATCCGGACGGCGCAAGGCCAGACAGGACCGAAGACGCGACGAAGACTACGACGCCGGCAAGCAGCAACTTGCGTCGGCCGACCAGATCGCCCAGGCGGCCGCCAACGATCAGCATGCTGGCGAAGCCCAGCATGAAGGCGTTGATCACCCAGGCAAGCGTGACGGTGCCGGTGTTCAGATCGCGGCCGATGGAGGGAAGGGCGACGGTGACACCGAACACGTCGACGGTCAGCGTGACGAGCGGAAGACCCATGATACCGGCGACCCACCAGCGGCGGTTGTCGTCCGTTATGACCGTCATCGCGCCAGAGCCCAAACGTCCTAGCGATAGAGATCGGCACGACTGGGCGGCACAGAGGCCGGGCCCTTGGCCGATTTGCCGGCTAGCGTCTGATAGATCCGCGCGGAGCCGCGCTGAAACGCCAGCGAACAGCCGCCCAGATAAGCGACCCAGATACGATAGGTCTCCGGCCCGACCAACGCCACAGCCTCGTCGCGCCGGGCGGTCAAACGTTCGCACCAGATCCGTGTCGTTTTTTGATAGTGCTCGCGCCAGCCCTCGACATCGTGCACCTCGAAACCGTGCTGCTCCATCGCCGCGATCGTGTGGCCGATATCGTCGAGCTCGCCGCCCGGAAAAATGTACTTCTGCAGCGCCTTCTGTTCGGGGCGCTTGGAAAAGCGTTTCTTGCGTTTCTTCGAGCCGCGTGAAATCGCGTGGTTCAGGAACAGGCCGCCATCGGCAAGCAAGGACTGCACCTTGGAAAAGTAAGCGGGGATGTTGTCCAGCCCGATATGTTCGTACATGCCGATCGAGGCAATCTTGTCGAACTGGCCGTTGAGATCTTGATAGTCCTTGAGCTCAAGCGTGATGCGATCGCCGAGACCTAGTTCGTCGATACGCGCGCGCGCAAAGGCCAGTTGTTCCTCCGACAAGGTCACGCCGTGACCGGTGACGCCGTAGTTCTGCGCGGCGTGAAGCAACAGACCACCCCAGCCGCAGCCGATGTCGAGCAGGCGATCCCCGGGCTTCAGGCGAAGCTTGCGGCAACTGATGTCGAGTTTGGCTTCCTGGGCGTCGTCCAGGCCGGTCTCCCAGGTCGGGTACCAGGCGCAGGAATACTGCATCCGGGGATCCAGAAAGAGACAGTAGAAGTCGTTGCCGACGTCGTAGTGAAACTGGATGAAACGCCGGTTGTCGTCATCGGCGCGGCTGGTGCCTTGGGCATCGTCGCCGAACTGCCGGCTGGCGTCGGGATGATCGCCTTTGGCGATCAACAGCGGCCAAAGCGCGGTCACCAGCGCGCGTTTGTTGACTGTCTTGAACCGCCGCCGCGCCGCCCTGTCCATGGCAAACGGACCGGCGATGTCGATCAGCGTGCCGCCCTCGATGTCCAGGCGGCCGTGGGCGTAGTGGCGGATCAGCCGGTCGAGGCTGGGCCGGCGCAATACCGAAGGCAGCACGCCCGGCGTGTTGATCTGGATCGCCAGGCCCGGTACGACCGTGGTGCCCAGCGGTTCCAGCGACCCGTCCCACAAACGGATCGAGAAGTGGGCATCGACCCGTTCGCGCAAAAGGGCAATGGCGCGCCGCGCCGCCCGGAGCCGCCGTTCATCGCCCACCCGGATCTAGCCGGTGCGCCGCGCGAAAGCGGTCAACAGACCGGCGCCGATCAGAAACGAGCCGCCGATCCGGTTGGCCAGGCGCAGTGTCGACGGGCGTTGGAAGCGCGCGCGCATGTTGCCGGCCAAGACCGCCCAGATGACGCCGTTCACCGCGGCCAGGAACAGGAACGTCGCTTCCAGAATGACGAACTGTGCGAACACCGGCGCCGTCGGGTCGATGAATTGGGGCACGAAGGCGATGAAAAAGACGATGCTTTTGGGGTTCAGCGCCGTCACGACGAAGCTGTTCCAGAACATCCGCCGGCCTTCGCCGCCGCCGGCCGTACCGATGGGTGCGCCCATGGCCGCGTCGGGATCGGGGCGGGCGCGCCACAGCTTGATGCCGAGCCATATCAGATAACCCGCACCGGCGAGCTTCAGGATGGTGAAGAGTTCGGCCGAGGCGGCGAGGATCGCGCCGGCGCCCAGCAGCGAAATGGTCATGGCGACGAAATCGCCCAGCGTCAGGCCCGGCACGGTCGCCCAGGCGGTCTGCCGGCCTTTGCCCAGCGCATAGCTCACGACGATCAAGACCGTCGGCCCCGGTATAGCCAACAGCGCCGAGCTGGCCACCACGAAGGCAATCCACAATTCCCACGACATCCGCCGATTCCTCTTTTCGACCCGCTGGGTACACTAAAAACAGGCATTCGCGGCGATGACAAGCCTCGGCGCTTGCGCCACGGTGTTGGCACAGGGCGGATGGTGGTCTATTGCTTGACGCGGGGCTCTGCGAAAACACGAAGGCGCGGCCAGGAAGGCCGTCAACCGTTGCCGGCGAGCCCCGGGGCGTTGACGATGAACTGTCTGGGATCGACACGTGGAAACCTGGTCTGAGTACACGCGATTTTCGGTCGGGCTGCTGGCCCTGGTCGATCCCTTTACAAGCATCCCGCTGTTTTTGGCGCTGACCTCGCATCTGACGAGCAACGGCAGGATCAAGGCGGCGCTGGCGGCGGCCGTCACCGTCACCGTCACGCTGCTGCTGTTCCAATACACCGGCGAATCCGTCGTCGAGGCGCTGGGCTCGTCGCTGCCGTCGTTCCAGATCGCCGGCGGGATCGTGATCGCCATCGTCGGCCTGCAAATGCTGGCCATGACGCCGATGCCGGAGGTCAACGTCGATGACGAAGTCACGGGTCAATCCGGGATTCATATCGGCATAGTACCGATCGGCATACCCATGCTGGGCGGCGCCGGTGCGATCGCCAAGGTGATTGTCGAGTCGCACGAAAGGACAGGAATCGAACATCAGGGCATCATTTCGCTGATCATCATATGCCTCGGCATCATCGTCGCGATCGCCTACTGCGCGGCGGGTCCGATCGGCCGCGTGCTGGGCACCGCCGGCCTGATGGTCATCAACCGGTTGGCCGGCATGATCGTCCTGGCGATTGCGATCGAGATGATCATCGAGGGCATCACCACGCATCCCGGCCTTTAGACGCGGCTAGAAGCGGCATTCCAGGCCGCTCAGCACGCCACTTGACACGCGGGACTTGCGGGATTACCTAGCAGATCACGTGGTGATTTGTGCCGACCGGCTTGCGGCCACGTTAAACAAAACGCTAAAGAGGTCGCGGTTTCCGAAACGAAAGCCCTGACCCCTCTGCCGGTTGGGGTTTTTTCATTTGGAGGCCGCGTCATGACCGACACGAATACCCCGACCTACCGTCCCCAGACCGAGCTTGTGCGCGGCGGTCTGGCGCGTAGCGCGTTCGCCGAAACCTCGGAAGCGCTCTATATGACGTCGGGTTACGTCTACGAGACAGCCGAAGCGGCCGAAGCCGCGTTCAAGGGCAAGGACCCCCGCTATATCTATTCGCGCTACGGCAACCCGACCGTCGGCATGTTCGAGGAACGGTTGCGGCTGCTGGAAGGCGCCGAGGCCTGCCGCGCGACATCAAGCGGCATGGCCGCGGTGTTCGCCTCGCTGATGTGCCAACTCAAAGCAGGTGACCGCGTGGTCGCATCGCGCGCGTTGTTCGGGTCGTGCCATTACATCGTCACCGAGATTCTGCCGCGCTACGGCGTCGTGACGACACTGGTCGACGGCACCGATCTGGATCAATGGCGCGATGCGTTGAAGCCCGGCGCCAAGGCCGTGTTTCTGGAGACGCCGTCCAACCCGACGCTGGAGATCATCGATCTGCCGGCGGTCTGCGACCTCGCCCATGAGGCGGACGCCACCGTTGTGGTCGACAACGTCTTCGCCTCGCCGCTGCTGCAGAAGCCGTTGGAGCTAGGCGCCGATGTCGTCGTCTATTCGGCGACCAAACACATCGATGGCCAGGGCCGCTGCCTGGGCGGTGCCATTCTGGCCAGCGAGGCCTTCGTGAAGGACAACCTGGTGCCGTTCATGCGCCATACCGGCCCGTCGCTGAGCCCGTTCAACGCATGGCTGCTGCTGAAGGGACTGGAGACGCTGGACCTCAGAGTGACGCGCCATTGCCAGAACGCATTCGACGTGGCGAGCCATCTGGAGACCCGCAACGGCATCATCCGGACGCTTTATCCAACGCTGGCCAGCCATCCGCAACGCGCGCTGGTGGAGAAGCAGATGTCCGACGGTGGTAGTGTCGTCTCGTTCGAGCTGGATGGCGGCAAGGACCGGGCTTTCCGTTTCCTGAACGCGCTCAAGCTGATCGATATCTCGAACAATCTGGGCGATTCGAAAAGCCTGATCACCCATCCGGCCACGACGACCCATCAGCGGCTGAGCCAGGAGGACCGCGATCATCTCGGCATCGGCGACGGCCTGGTGCGTCTGCATGTCGGCCTGGAAGACGCCGAGGACGTCAAGGACGACCTGACCCGGGCATTGGCCGCCTGAATTGGCGTGCCTGGGGTGAATTGAACGATACGGCTCCGGTCCCGCGCGCTATGGTGGGCGCGAGAGCGGATCATGGTTAGGTGGAACCGCTTATCGGTTCCACCAAACCATGTGAATCCGCTCTCCATCTATGAGTAGAGCAGATTCACCTGCCTTGACGGAATCGCGAAGCGATCCCCTCAAAACAGGATCTGCTCTAGGGGAGGACCGTCATGCGTCTTTACATTTCCGCCGACATCGAAGGCATTGCCGGTGTCGTAACGCGCAGCCACACATCGCCTGACGGCTTCGAATACGAGCGTGCACGCGAATGGATGACCGGCGAGGTCGTCGCGGCCTGCGAGGCGGCCGAAGTCGCCGGCGTTGAGGAAATCGTCATCAGCGATTCCCACGGCAGCGGCGAGAACCTGCTGCTGGAACTCTTGCCCAAGGGAACCCAGGTCATCCGCTCCTGGCCCAGGCCTCTCGCCATGATGCAGGGGTTGGAGACCGGCCCGTTCGCGGCGGCGATGCTGATCGGCTATCACGCCGGTTCGACCGCCATGGGCGGTGTCCTCGCCCACACCATGACCGGCCGCATCCGCGAGATCAGGCTGAACGGCGAGGTGGCGTCGGAGACGGTGCTGAGCGCGGCGATTGCCGCCCACTTCCACGTGCCCGTGGTCCTGGCGACCGGCGATGACGTCTATTGCGCCCACGCGCGCGAGGTGTTCGGTGACATCGAGACGGCGGAGGTGAAGTGGGCGCACGGCACGCTGTCGGCGCGCACCCTGCGGCCCGACGATGCCCGGGAGCTGGTGCGCCACAAGGCGGCCGCCGCCATGGAGCGGCTAAGTGACTTCAAGCCGCGCGGGGTAACAACACCGGTCACGATGGAAATCGACTTCAAGAACCGCATGCAGCCGGAACTGCTGGACTATCTGCCGAACGTCGAGCGGCCGGCCGCTTACACCGTGCGTTTCGTCGCCACAGACATGCTGGAAGCGTCAAAGTTCCTGGAGTTCGTCACGATGTACGACGCCGACGCTTAGTCGGCGTTTGTCGGCTCGTCCGGTTTTCTGCGGAACTGGTTCCTGACCCACCACACCACCGCCGTCGCGATGGGCCCGGCGATGAAGGGGCCGACATGAGCCCAGGGCAGGCTTTCGCCGGGATAGATGATCCAAGCCCCGGCCTCGATGATGACCGGCCAGGCCAGGCCCACGGCGAGCGCCCACCAGATGTTGCGGATGAAGATGCCGGCGAGGAGATAGACGACGAAATAGACGGGATCGGCGAGCGATCCCGCACCGCTGGTGACGAGGGTTTCGGCGATATAGGAAAGCGACAAGGCCATGAGCTCACCCCGATCGCCATTCTCACACGATCAGGGTCAGCGCGCCATGTCGGTCACGCCAATGTCTCAGGCCAGAACAGCAGCACCAGGACAATCGTCCAGACGATCAGCCAGCCGATCCACGTGGCAATCGGGTGCGCGGCCTGCCATTCCAGAATGCGTTTGTGAAGGTCCATGGGTGTATCCTGAGCAGAGGATTAAGCCGACGACATGCGGTCGAGATCGAGGACGAGCGCTTCGATGCGGCCGCGCCGGCCGTGCAGCACGTGTTGACCGAGCGAATAGGTCGGCAGTTCGCCGCCGGCCCGGTTGGCCGTCTCCTGGCTGATGACCGCGACGACATCGCCGTTACCGTGCGGCACGTGACGCGCGAGCTCCTCCAGCCGTTCGGCGATGTTCACGCTGTCGCCGACAACCGTATAGTTGACGCGCCCATCCGACCCGATATCGCCGACAACGACCGGGCCGGAGTGGATGCCGATGCGCAGTTGAACGCGATCAAGACCGTTGCGTTCCCTCACGTCGTTGTTGTCGCGGATCACGCGGGCAATTGCCGCCGCGGCCTGGCACGCGCGAAGCGCCTGATCGTCCTGCCGCTCCGGCGCGCCCCAGAATGCCATCAACGAATCGCCGATATACTTGTCCGTAGTGCCGTCATTGGCTTCGATGCATGCGTCGAGCAGAGCGAAGTGTTCGTTCAGGAACTCCTCCAACTCTACCGCCGACATCCTCTCCGACATCGCGGTGAAGCCCATGATGTCGGTAAACAGCACCGTGATGTCGCTCTGTGTGCCCGGCATGCGCCCGGTGTGGTCGCCGTCAAGGAGCTTGCGTACGAGCTTTCGGGGAACGTAACGCCCGAACGTTCTGAGGCTGCGGCGCGCATGGTCGCAAGCGGCCATGGCGTCCTCGACCTCGACAAACGCGCTGCGCATCGACTCTTGCGGCCTGTCGAACTGCAGTTCGGCGATCTGGCGCATGGCGGCGGCAAGCCGGCGGATAGGCCGGGTCAGCATGTGGCTGAGCAGGAGTGATATGGCGAACGCGCAGATGATCGCGGCGAGTGCCGCGGTCGACAGAATGTCGAGCCGGTCGAGCTGGGGCGCGATCGTCGAAAGCGGCAGGTGTGTCGCGACATACCAGGTCGCCGTGTCATAGCCGTGCAAGGGGCGGTAGAGGAACACCTCGGTCTCGCCGTTCAGCTCGACGACGCGTGCGCTGACGCTGCCGCTGAATCGGTTCATGTGGTCGCCGTCGAGTTCGCCGCGCCACATGCCCGCCAATTCGGGATCACCGATTTCGTCAAGACGCGGCAGCGGGGCGGCGTCCGTCAATTCTTCGTAGAGGTCGGGCAGTTGGGGATGGGCCAGGACGTTGTCCGCGCCGCGCAGCAGGAACGGCGTCCCAAGGAACCCTTTCTCGAACGTCAGGAGATAACGCGACAGTTCTTCCAACGAGACGCTGGCAATCAAGACACCGTGAAACGTCTCGCCGTAGAGCGGGAAGACATAGTTGATAAAGGGCCGGTTGACCGCTTCTGCGATGAAGATGCCGTCCCAGCCCGGTGTCGCGGCATCGGCAAACGTCTCAAGCGTGGCCATGAATGCCGGATCGTCGGACCAGTCGTCAAAGAGCACGCGGTCGGTCTCGCGGTCGCGATAGACCCGCAGCACCTGACCGTCGGCACCGGCATAGGAGAGCGTGGCGACCTGCGGGGTCGCCGCCAGGGCTGCCTGGAACAGATCGTCCAGCGCTTCGGAGTCGTTGATCGTGAGGCCACGCGCATCAAGCAGCTCGGCGACTTCATCGATCTGTTCGGGAATCGGGTCCAGATAGCCGGTGACGTGGTCTTCGACGGCGCTCACAATAATGGCGGCCTTGTCGCGCACCAGTTCGTTGGTGTTGGACAACGCCACGCCGACAAGCAGGGCATAGACAATGACAAGCGGTATGGCGACGGCTGCCAGAACGCCCAGAAAGACGAAGAGCGCCATGGGCCCCGCCAGCCGGCGGCCCTTGCTGTTCGATACTGACGTTTCGACCGCTAACGCGTCTGTCATGTCGCCGATGTATGCCCTGCCGATGCCTGCCTGCCCGGGCGGACATCGACATCAAACACGGCGACGGACATGCTGCCCTTGACCTGCATCAATGTCGGTACCATAGAGACCGGTCAGCTTTCGAGCCGGGGAAAAGCACGAAAGCCGAGCGCAAAGGCCTGAAAGAGCAAGTGTGAGTGGTGACATGACAGATGATTCCATGGACGGCGCGCTCGATCAGATGAAGGCGGAGCACGACCAGCTCGTGCAAACGGTCCACGACATCCGGGAGGCGATCGAAGCCAAGGATGTCGACCGTGCCACCAAACTTCTCATGCACCTTCAGGTGCATCAGCAGGCGCATTTCGATCACGAGGTCGCGGTGATGGAACGCTGCCGCTATCCCGATGCCGCCGAACATCAGGCGAGCCACGAGGGACTGATCGATGTGCTGCACAGCATCTACCGGCTGATCAACCTGGAAAACCTGCAACAGCTGAGCAGCGAGCTTGCGGAGTACCTGGAAGCTTCCCTCGATCACATCATCGAGGTCGACCGGCCGTTGCAAGACTTCCTGCTGGCGTCACAAGACGACGAGCGGTGACGCGTTTCGCTCCCACCTAGGCCGCGTGTTTCAGTCCCAGTTGCGACCAGACGTTTTCGAGGGCCGAGACCAGGAGATCCATGTCGGCGTCGCTGTGCAGCGGCGTCGGCGTGATGCGCAGGCGCTCGGTGCCGCGCGGCACGGTCGGATAGTTGATCGGCTGAACGTAGATCGCGTGGTGCTCGAGCAAAAGGTCGCTCGCCTGCTTGCAGGCGGTTGCGTCGCGGACCATGACCGGAACGATGTGGCTGGGTGTCATGACCACCGGCAGGCCCGCGGCCGCCAGCAGGTCCTTCAGCCGCCGCGCCCGCTCCTGGTGGCGTTCACGCTCGGCATTGCTTTCCCTCAGGTGGCGCACGCTGGCCAGAGCGCCTGCCAACAGCATCGGCGGCAGGGACGTGGTGAAGATGAAACCGGACCCGTGGCTTCTGACGAAGTCGCAGAGCGTCGCCGAACCCGTAATGTAGCCGCCCATGCAGCCGAAGGCCTTGCCCAACGTGCCCTGAATGATGTCGAGGCGATGGGCGACGCCGTCACGCTCGGCAACGCCGGCGCCGTGGGGCCCATAGAGGCCGACCGCGTGAACCTCGTCCAGAAAGGTCATGGCGCCGTGGCGTTCGGCGACATCGCACAGGTCGGCGATCGGGGCAATGTCGCCGTCCATGGAATAGACGCTCTCGAAGGCGACCAGCTTCGGCCGTTCGGCCGGCACCTTGCTCAGCAGCCGGTCGAGATCGTCCGGATCGCTGTGGCGGAAGATATGCTTCTCGGCGCCGCTGGCGCGAATGCCGTCGATCATCGAGGCATGGTTGTCGGCGTCCGACAGGATGACGCAGCCCTTCAGGTGGCGGCCCAGCGTGGCCAGGGTGGTCTGGTTGGCGACGTAGCCGGAGGTGAACAGAAGCGCCGATTCCTTGTCATGCAGGCCGGCAAGCTCCTTTTCCAGCAAAACGTGATTGTGCGTGGTGCCGGAAATGTTGCGGGTGCCGCCGGCCCCGGCACCGCAGTTGTCCAGCGCGTCGTGTATCGCCGATACAACCTTTTCGTGCTGGCCCATGCCCAGATAATCGTTGGAACACCAGACGGTTACCTCGCGAACCTCACCTGCTTCATCACGGAAGTTCGCGCGCGGGAAACGCCCGGCAATTCGCTCCAGATCGGCAAAGATGCGGTAACGTCCCTCGGCCTTCAGCTGGTCCAGGCCCTCACGTAACCGTTCGTCATGGCTGCTTGTCATGCTATATTGGGCCTCCAGAGGCGCAGTTCCTCCATAAGTTGTTCAACCTATCCCGGTCAAGACACCGGTTTGTCATGTGTGGGTCGCGATCCCTGCATGTCATCACGGCGTCACGGCTGGTGGCTATAAGCCCGCCAAGTGGCTTAAACACAAGGGAGATGCTCATGGACAAGAAGAAACCCGGCACCGTTGCCGTGGCAAGTTCCTCCGGCTTTGCCACCGTGCATAGCGCGGCGCCGAAGGCATCTTCGCGTGATTGTACGCCCGGCGAATCGGCCGACTCGGCAAAGCGGAAACGCCGTGGCGCGGCCAACGCCTGCCCGGACGGCGAAGGCGGCCAAGCCGTCGTCTCGTAACGTCATCGAAGAATCGTCAAAGAGATCCTGACCGCCGAGCGCGTTTCCGAACCGCCAGTCTTTGCCGGCATTCCCACCGTGGGCCATCGCCCGCGGTGATGACGCTTGCTATAACACTCCCCTAACCAGGCCAGGGGAGGCGGGTGTTGGCGACAATCGAGGAAAGACTGCGCGAAGGCGAGCTTGTCATCATTGACGGTGCCATGGGCACCGAACTGGAGCACCGCGGCGTGCCGATGGACGCGCTCGCCTGGAGCGGCGCGGCCGTGATCGACTATCCCGACGCCGTGGTCGCCGCCCACCGCGACTATATCGAGGCCGGCGCCGAGGCGATCATCACCAACACTTTCGGCATGTCGCCCTTCATGCTGGCCAAGACACGCTATGCGGATCAGGCCGACGACGGTCTGCGCCGGGCCGTCAGGCTGGCGCACCAGGCGCGCGACGAGGCCGGGCGTCCCGATATCGCGATCATCGGCTCGATCTCGACCATGGGCGCCGGCGGCGATATCGACAGCCCGATCTCACCACCGACGAATGAGGAGGCGGCGCGCGGCTTCGACGTGATGGTGCGGGTGTTCGAGGAGGAGGGCTGCGACGCGATCGCGCTGGAGATGATGGAGGATCTGGATCGCGCACCGCTCGCGATGGCGGCGGCGAAACGGGGCCGCTTGCCGGTCTGGCTTGGCGTGTCGTGCGGCCGCGCCGAAGGCAGCGACGAGCTCGTCGCTTTCGACTATCCCGATATCCGCTTCGCCGACGTACTGGACGCGCTGCTGCCGATGGATCCCGACGTGGTCAACATCATGCACAGCGATATCCGCGTCACCCAGGACGCGCTTGCCATGGTCAAGGCGCGATGGTCGGGCCCGCTCGGCGTCTATCCGGAGTCCGGCTATTTCACGATGCCGAACTGGCAGTTTGTCGACATCATCGAGCCGGCCGATCTGGTCCTTGAAGCCAAGAGCTGGGTCGCATGGGGCGCGCGCCTGATCGGCGGCTGCTGCGGCCTGGGTCCCGATCACGTGCGCGCTCTGGCGGCCGCCCGCAACGACCTGGCGCCATGAAGGTTGTCATCACCGGCGGCATCGGCTTTCTGGGCCGCAAGCTCGCCGAGCGGCTGCTGGCCGATGGCGCGCTGAACGGGCAGGCGATCGACCGGCTGGTGCTGTTCGACCGCTTGGCCGGCGACGTCGCACCCGGTGACGACAGGGTCTTGACTGTCGTGGGTGATCTGACCGATCCCGATCAGGTGACCGGCGTCCTGGCTGATGCCGATGCGGTGTTCCATCTGGGCGCGATCGTCAGCGGCCAGGCCGAAGAGGATCTGGACCTAGGCCTGCGGGTCAATCTGGACGGCACCCGCAACGTGCTGCAGGCCTGTCGTGGCGGCGGGCGCCGGCCGCTTCTGGTGTTCACCAGTTCGATCGCCGCTTATGGCGGCGACCTGCCGCAGACCATCGACGACGCCACGCCGTTGACGCCGGCGACGTCCTATGGCGCCCAGAAGGTGGCGTGCGAGATGCTCGTCATGGACTTCACGCGGCGCGGGCTGATCGATGGCCGGACGGTCCGCCTGCCGACCATTTCGGTCAGGCCGGGCAAGCCGAACAAGGCGGCGTCGGGTTTTGCCAGCGGTATCGTGCGCGAGCCCTTAAGCGGTGTCGACTTCGCCTGTCCGGTAACGCCGGAAAGCAGCATGGTGATCCTGTCGCCGCGCCGCGCCGTCGACGGCTTCGTCTGGGTCGCCGGATTGGCGGACGAGACCTTGGGCCATGACCGCTCGATCCTGCTGCCCGGGATCACCGCGACCATGGCCCAGATGGTCGAAGCGGTGCGCCGGGCCGGCGGCGACGATGCGGCCAATCGCATTTCGTTCAAGCACGACCCGGCTATCCAATCCATTGTTGACGGCTGGCCGCGCGCGATCGCGGCGCGCCGGGCCGCCGGTTTGGGTTTTGCGGGCGACCGCACCATCGACGAGGTCATCGCGGCTTTCGTGGCGGACGAACTGACTGCCGCCTAAGCAACGAAAACAGCAGGGGGGAGAGCATCATGGCGCGATCGAAGAAGATCGAGTTTCCAGGATCCATGGGCGGCAAGCTCGCCGCGCGGGTCGATTTGCCGGAAGGCGAGCTGCACGCGGTCGCATTGTTCGCCCATTGCTTCTCGTGCTCGAAGGACAGCCTGGCACCGGCCCGGGTCTCGCGCGCCTTGAGCGCGCTGGGTTTCGGCGTGCTGCGCTTCGATTTTACAGGGCTGGGCGGCAGCGAGGGGGATTTCGCCAACACGAACTTCTCGTCGAATGTCGAGGACATCCTGGCGGCGGCCGACTGGCTTCGCCAGCACGAGAAGCCGCCCGCGCTCTTGATCGGCCACAGCCTGGGCGGGGCGGCCGTGCTGTCGGCGGCAGGCCGGATCCCCGAGGCGGTCGCGGTCGCCACCATCGGTGCGCCGGCCGATCCCGCCCATGTCGCGCATCTGTTCGACGATGCGATCTGCGACATCGAGACCGATGGCGAGGCCGCCGTCAATCTGGGCGGCAGACCCTTCACCATCCGCCAACAGTTTCTGGAGGACCTGAAGAACCAGAAGCTGCTGGATGACGTCGCGGCGTTGAAGAAGGCGCTGATCGTGTTTCATTCGCCGCTTGACGAGACCGTCGGCGTCGAGAACGCCGCTGAGATCTATAACGCCGCCAGACACCCCAAGAGTTTCGTGTCCCTGGACGACGCCGATCACCTGCTGACCAGCAAGGCCGACAGCACCTATGTCGCGGGCGTTCTGGCTGCCTGGGCCGAGCGCTACCTGCCGGCGCCGGAGACCGCACAAGCCGCCGCCACGGCATCTGACCTGCCGGCAGGTATGGTGCGGGTTTCAGAATCCGGTAGGGGACCCTACGGCCAGACGGTGGAGGCCGGCCGCCACCGCTTTGTCGCCGACGAACCGATGGATATTGGCGGGTTGGACGCCGGCCCAGGACCCTACGACCTGTTGCTCGCGGCGCTTGGCGCGTGCACGTCAATGACGCTTCGCATGTACGCCAACCGCAAGAAGTGGCCGTTGAAGCGGGCAGCCGTCACCCTGTCGCACGAGAAGATCCACGCCAAGGATTGTGAGGTCTGCGAGACCGCCGAAGGCCGTGTCGACCGCATCGAGCGTTGGGTCACGCTGGACGGCGAACTCGACGCCGAGCAGCGCCAGCGTCTGATGGAAATCGCCGAGCGCTGTCCGGTCCACCAGACCCTGACCAGCGAGACCATCATTATCGATCACCCCGACGCCGGTTAGCACGGCGCTATCGCCACTTCACGCCATTCGCATCCCGGGCTTGACCCGGGATCCATGAACACGGACGCGCGCCAGGTTTCCCACTGGTGCGACCGCTCACTGGCCCGTGTTCATGGACCCCGGCTCTAGGGCCGGGGTGCGTTGGTGTTTAGGGTGCAGGGCGGCGAAATCTCACCCCTCTCGCATCCCGGGCTTGACCCGGGATCCAGGGACAGGGGGCTGTGCCTTAAGGGCCGTGGTCCGTGTTCATGGGCTCCGGCTCGGAGGGCAGGGCGCGGTGGTGGGCGCAGCCTCCAACGTTCCGGCAACTTTTTTCTCCTGTTTCTGATCCACCCGGATTGGGCTTGCGTAAGTCCGGGCAGAACGTTCCTTGAATGACTCGCGGCGCCGCGTGGTCACCGTCCCGTTGGGCATGAAACGCACAGGAGAAACGCTCATGAAACGCTTTTTGATGGCTGGCGCCGTCGCCGCTACGGTCGCGCTCGGTTCCCTTACGGCGCGCGCCGCTGATATCGTCGAGACCGCGGTCGCGGCCGACGACTTCAACACCCTTGTTGCCGCCGTCCAGGCCGCCGGCCTGGTTGAGACCCTGCAGGGTCCCGGCCCGTTCACCGTATTCGCGCCGACCGATGAGGCGTTCGCGAAGCTGCCGGCCGGCACGGTCGATGACCTGCTGAAGCCGGAGAACCGCGAGACCCTGGTCGCCATCCTCACCTATCACGTCGTGCCCGGTAAGGTCATGTCGAGCGAAGTCGCCGGACAGAAGGCGTCGGTCGAGACAGTCGAGGGCAGTAAAGTTCACGTCAACGGCTCGTCTGGAAACGTTTTCGTCAATGACGCGCAGGTGGTCGCCGCCGACATCGAAGCCGATAACGGCGTCATCCATGTCATCGACACGGTGATCTTGCCGCCGATGTAAGCGCAAGCCTTCGGCAACAGTTCCGGTTTTCGTATCCTTCCCCGCGTCAACCGAACCAAGCCAGGCTAGGAGGGCGTTCCGGTTCACCGGGACGCCCTTTTTGTGTTTGAGAGGGCAGTGCCGAGCTTCCCCCTCACCCAGCTTCGGCTAGGGCGCTTTCGCGCCCAAGCCTGCGCAACCCTTGCATGTTGTTGATGGCCTTTATGGCGTAAGCCTTGAGGGCGATC
>JANQGO010000173.1 GCA_028277285.1 Alphaproteobacteria bacterium
GCCATCGACACGGTGATCGAGACCATCCAGAGCGGCGTGCCGGTGGCCCGCGTGGAGTTCCTCGACGAAGTGCAGATCGACGCCGTCAACCGCTTCTCCAAGCTCGACAACCCGGTGACGCCGACCTTGTTCTTCGAGTTCCACGGCAGCCCCACCTCGGTCGCCGAGCAGGCCGAAACGACCGGCGCGCTGGCCGCCGCGCAGGGCTCCGCCGGCTTCCGCTGGGCCGTCCTGCCGGAGGAGCGCAGCCGCCTGTGGGAGGCCCGCCACAACGCCTATTACGCCGCGCTGGCGCTGCGTCCGGGCGCGCGCGGCATCGCCACGGATGTCTGCGTGCCGATCGCGCGCCTGGCCGACTGCCTGATCGCCACCAAGGCCGATATCGTCGAGAGCGGCCTGTTGGCACCGATCGTCGGCCATGTCGGCGACGGCAATTTCCACCTGGTCATCGTCGTCGACCCCGACGATGCCGACGAGATCGCCCGCGCCGAGGCGCTGCACGCCCGCATGGTGCGCCGGGCACTGGCCATGGGCGGCACCTGCACCGGCGAGCACGGCATCGGCTACGGCAAGCGCGCCTTCCTGGAGGAGGAGCACGGCCCCGGCGTCGCCGTAATGCGCCGCATCAAGGCCGCGCTCGACCCAGCCGGCGTGCTCAATCCAGGCAAGGTCGTCTAGGTCGGCGGCGAGCGGAGGGGGCGCGATATACATGCCGCTCGGCTATCCGTCGACCCGTCATCACCTGGCGCCGTTGATCGATCTCTCCCAGCGCGCGGAACGCGAGCGTTTGAGCGAGGGCGCGGCGCGTGCCTTCTTCAACATCATGGAACGCTGGCAGGTGCGCGACGAGGACGCGCGCCGGCTGCTCGGCGGCCTGTCCAACGGCGCCTTCCATGCGCTGAAGAAGGACCGCAGCCGCACGCTCGACGAGGACAAGCTGCGGCGGATCTCGTATCTCGTCGGCATCTTCAAGGCGCTCAACATCCTTCATGGTGAGGCGCTGGCCGACCGGTGGATGGGCCTGCCGAACAAGAACCGCATATTCAGCGGATCGACACCGATCGACTATCTGCTGCGCGGCGGCCTGCCGGCCTTCGCCACGTTGCGAAAGCTGTTGGACGCACGCCGGGGCGGCCGGTGAGCCTGCCGCCGGTTCTGCAGATCCGGCAGCTCGACACCCACCGCCTGATCCCGCCGAAATACGGCGACAGCGTGCTGGTGCGCATCGCCGACGACGACGATCATCTCGGCGCAATCTTCGATCTCGACCGTGCGACCAACGACCGGCTTCTCGCCGAGAACGACCTGCTGCCCGGCATTGGTATCGACGAACTGGTCTTCGGCGTGCCGTCCTATCGCTTCGTCAACGCCGCCTTCTGCCACGCCCACCCCAGCGGCAGCCGCTTCAACGGTCCTGAGCGGGGTGCCTGGTATGCCGGCTTCACGGTCGAGACGGCGCAAGCGGAGGTGGCGTGGCACAAGACGGTCGATCTGGCCGAGATCGACCTCTTCGAAGACAGCGTGACCTATGACGACACCCTGGCCGATTTCGCCGGGCCGTATCACGACATCCGCGAAGACACGTCTTTTGCCGCCTGTCTCGACCCCGCCGGCTACGAGGCCTCGCAAGCGCTCGGCGAACGCCTGCTGGCCGCCGGTGCGGCCGGCCTGGTCTACCCCAGCGTCCGCCACCAGGGCGGCCACTGCCTCGCCTGCTTCCGCCCCGCCCTGGTCGGCAACGTCCGCAAGGACGCCCGCTACCGCTTCACCTGGTCCGGCACCCCCGACCCGACCGTGAGCCGCGACGGGTAGCCGGGGGACTCACGTCGATCACACCCACCGCGCCGCGTCCCGTTGTTTCGGGAGCATTCTGCATGGTTATCGTCTGCCGAGATTTGAGTTTGCTCAAAGCCTGTGTTGGCGAAGATTGCCAAAGTATCTGAGTGCAATTGGATAGCATCAGAAACTAGAGCGAATTCGGAGCCCCCCTCAGCGCACCTACATAGACTTGGCTATCCGGCTTCAACTCAAAGAGCACACCCTCATGCTTTGCGAGCGCGGCAGCATGGTCCGTAGTAAGAACTAAATCAATTCCATATAGCCTAGCGCTCGCGCGCTTCCCGACAATATTAGCAAATACTTCTAGCCTATAACTTCCCTCCAGAAAACAATAATCAGACTTGTGTCGCGCCTTAACAAAGTGGTGATTAGATGACACACCCGCTCTACCGACATAGAGGCCGCTGCCAGGGACAAGCCGGCCCGTATCTTCGTAGCCCCAGAAACTAAATATCTCATTTTCTTGTCTATTTATAATTCTTATATACATCGTCTCAATTACGCGGCCTTGGTTAGATGTGCTAAAAAGCAGTGTTCGTAAGAATATTTTTGGAGACGGGGTCGGGTCAAAATCGTATCCAAAAAACACAACGCTTGGCCGCGTCATCTTCAATTGACCACGATGAATTAATGTCAACCACATGGTGATGGCCGATATGATTACCGCTGATACTGCAATAATGATGCTTGCAACTTCCATCGCACCTCTCTCAAAATAGATGAGCGTCGCTCAAAATGAGTCGCTGCCGTTGTCCACTATCTTATTCCATCGTCCAAATACCGTGCCTCCATTCCCAAAGCCACTGTCATTGCCCAAAGGCCACGACTACAGAAATGACTAAGCTGACTAGTGCGATAGTTAGAGATCCTAGAGCGATCCAGTTTGCCCGCTTTGACTGAATGATGACTTTGTCTGATGCCCTGCGCCGTTCTTCTGCGCGCACCATTTCGCGAAAATGCGGATCACCGATGCCGCCTTGGAGTTCGACCAGCTCGTGATCGGACAGTCTCGACAGGTCGTCTTCCATCAAGTGAGTTATCACCTCAACTCGTCGAGGTCGTTGACCAAGTGTTTCGTGCGGGCCTGAATCATGTGCATCTGGGCGTTGCGCAGATCGCTGGCGTCGATCCTAGCGGCGGTGGTTCCTGCCCTCCCTGACGGCCCTAAGCTTGTCGATGACCGGCCGACAGGCCGCCTTGCCCATCACTTCGCCGGTTCGAAGGGCCGCGATATCCGGGTGGGTTTCTGGTCGTCGGGGAAGGAGTCGGCGTCGCCGTCTTCCTTGGCCATACGCTCGATATCGGCATCGGTGAGGGCGTCCAGACGCGCCTGATCGGTGCGGTCTTCGGCCTCCCGATAGGTGCCGTCCGCCTGCTCGATCATGACCTTGCCGTCGACCAGCTTGGCCCTAGTGATACGCTCTTCTTGCCTGCTCATAACGCTCTTGCTCTGTCTTTCGCGCGGGCCGGGCTGAGATGATCCGGCGGCGGCCGCCGCGCCACGTGTATACTACCGTGATATGGCGTTCGCCGACCACACCGGTCGCCTTGGTGCGGTGTTCACCATCGCGCGGACTTTCCCATTCTACCACAAAACTCTCGAATATTTGAACCGCTCGACTGAAGTCAAGGCTGTGTTTTTGTATATTGATCACTCGTTTGTTTTCATCCCACTCGAAACTCATGAGAAAACCTGCATCTTCGACCTGTTCTCAGCGCCCCATTTAAGTCCTCCATTCTCTGGAGGGGATCGTGCCTCGGTCATCTTCCTCGACACCGGCGACCAGCGTGGCCACCTGTCACGGGCAACCGGTGGGCAGGGATCGCCGGTTCTGTGCGGCGTTACCCGATCGGATGCCGCCGACCACCGACCTCAGGCGCCGACGGCCATCTCCTCGCCGAAGAAGAAGTACATCGGGTGCATCTCGAAGTTCTGCACCGCGCTGTCGAAGATCGTGGTGATCGCCCGC
>JANQGO010000216.1 GCA_028277285.1 Alphaproteobacteria bacterium
GTCGGCCATCTCCACGAGCCCTCGCCCCCGCGTCAGTGGGGGAGAGGGTTGCGCAGGCTTGGGATCGTAAGATCCCTAGCCGGAGCTGGGTGAGGGGGACCCAACCGTCGTCAACAGGCACGTCTCTCTCAACAGAGACCAGATCCGTGGTCGCAAGCGGGCCCGTTTAACCATGGCGGCGCCGCCTGCCACGCTGCACCGTCACGCGCCGGCCCAGGCGATCCTGTTGTGGTGTTTCGCCGCCCTCCTCTTCACCAGCCAGGGCGCGATCCTGAAGTGGCTGTCGGACGAGTACCACTTCTCGGAGATCCTGTTCTTTCGCTCCGTCATCGTCGTCGCCATTCTGACGATCTTCCTGGTGCGCGGGCCCGGTCTCGGCGCGCCGTTCCGCACCCGTCAGGCCAAACTCCATATCGCGCGTTTCCTGTGCTTTCTTGTGGCGCTCACCTGCTTCATCGAAGCGGTCAAGCAGATCTCGTTGAGCGACGCGATTGCCGTCACCTTCGCCGCGCCGCTGTTGATGACCGCGCTTGCCGTACCGTTTTTGGGCGAGCGCATCGGACCGCGCCGCTGGACCGCCGTCATCGTCGGTCTGGGCGGCGTGCTGGTGATCGGCAACCCCACCACCGGCATCTTCGAGGTCGCCGCGTTGTGGGCGCTCGGCTCCGCGCTAGGCTACGCGTTCGCGATCATCGTGACCCGCAAGCTGACCGGCACCGATCCGACCGTGGTCATTGTCTGGACGCTCAACGCGCTCTACCTCGTCACCATGCCGTTCTTCATTCCCTTCACCTGGGTGGTGCCGGACTGGTCCCATCTGGGCCTGATGGCCCTTGGCGGTCTGGTCGTTCTGGTGGCGCAACTGGTTGCCGTTCACGCCTGCCGGCTCGCGCCGCCCCAGGTCCTGGCACCCTTCGACTACACGGCGATGATCTGGGCCGTGTTGCTGGACCTGATCGTCTGGCATGTACTGCCGTCGCTCACCGTAATCGGCGGCGCGGCGATCCTGATCGCGAGCGGCATCTATATCCTCTACCGCGAATCCAAGGTGTCGCAGTCAAAGACGTAAGGCCCGTGGACAGAACCTTAAGCTCTGGTCAGCTCCTCGGCGACCCATCGGGCGACATGCTGGTTATGCTCTTCCAGCCAGCTGAGCGGCGCCGGTTTCGCCCAGGCGCTTTGCAACCCTTTCTGGATCGCCGAATTGACCTTGTAGTCCTCTTCGTTGAACCGGTGAAAGAAGGCGACGGCCTCGGCCAGCCTGGCATCGAAATCTGGCATCGCCTTCGCCGCCGCCGGCACGAAGAAGTCGACATACATTCTGATGCGGCCCGCGGCGGTCGGGAACATCCGGATCTTCATGCCGTAATCGGGCTGCAGATAGATAAAGAAGTTCGGGAGAACATAGATCAGCATGAAGTTGATCCGCTGCCGCTCGGTCAGACCGGGGACGGGTTCGAAGTACATGGGCACGTAGTCGAGCCCGTCGTCGTGGCGGGTCCTTTTGCCTTCCCTCGCCTCGCACCACTGGATGACGGTCGGACCCTCACACTCGGTCACGGTCGTGCGGGCGGGGAAGTTGACTTCGAACGTCTCCGGGTGCGCGCCGATGTGATGGTAGCACTCGCCGTTGTCCTGCATGACCTTCCAGTCCCACGGGTACTCGCCGCAATCGACCGTCTCGACCACTTCCCAGTTCTCGATACCGAACTCGGCGATCTCCTTGTCGACATGGGTGAGTTGCGGCGCCAACGGCTCGGCCTTGCCGTCGAGATTGATATAGACAAATCCCTGCCAGACCTCGTGACGTACCTCAGGCAGCGCGACGGTCTTGGGATCGAATCCCGGGTGTTCCTTCATTTCGACGGCACCGCGCAGCCGGCCATCCAGTTCATAGGTCCAGGCGTGATAGGGGCAGACGAACGCGTCGCGGTTGCCGGAACCGTCGCACACTTTCATCCAGCGGTGGCGGCAGACATTGGAGAGCACGCGGACCTCGCCCTTCTTGTCGCGCACCAGGACAATGGGCTCGCCGACAACATCCAGCGTCATGAAGTCGCCGGGGTTGGCGACCTGCTCGACCCGGCCGATGCACAGCCAGTGGCGACGGAAAATCCGGTCGACCTCCAGGGCGTGCAGTTCCGGCGAATGATAGGCCTCGGGCGGCAGCGTCCGCCACGCGCTGTTCTCCGACCGCGCGATCTCGCGCAGGGAGTCCATCAGCGTCTCTGTCTCGGCGGAGCCGGTGTTCTCGGCAAGCGATGCCATCGCGCCTCACATTGTTCGAACGACAGTTTCGCGAACAGTACTGCAGTTAGCCCGTAGCTCAACCCCAACATATCCGCGCTGAATCAAGTGGTATCCCGTCGACAACATGCGGTAGTCATGGGGACATCATCATTCGACGGCTATTCTCCATGCGGCACGGGTCAGACAACCGGTGAAGGGGGTTTCCATTGCCTGAAGCAAGGCAGCAGGACGACGGCACGGAACCTGAAGGGCGGACGCCGCTCTTGACCATCTTCCTCGTCTTCCTGCGGCTGGGATGCACATCCTTTGGTGGTCCGATCGCCCATATCGGCTACTTCCGCGACGAGTTTGTCGGGCGACAGAAGTGGATCCAGGACCGCGCCTATGCCGACCTGGTCGCGCTCTGCCAGTTCCTGCCCGGACCCGCGTCAAGCCAGGTGGGCATCGGCATCGGCCTGTCGCGCGGCGGTCTGCTGGGCGCGTTCGCCGCGTGGTTCGGCTTCACCATGCCCTCGGCCCTGCTCCTGATCGCGTTCGGCTATGGTGTCGTCGCCTTCCAGGACGCCATGGATTCCGGCCTGCTTCATGGCCTGAAGGTGGTCGCCGTCGCGGTCGTCGCCCAGGCTGTCTGGGGCATGGCGCGCAACCTGTGCCCGGACGTGCAGCGGGTCACCATCGCCGTTTTGGCCGCCTGTGCCGTGCTCGCGGCGCCGACGCCGCTCATGCAGGTCGGCGTCATCATTGTCGGCGGGCTGGTGGGCTTTGCCTTCCTGCGCACCGAGGTGACGACGGAGCATGTCTCGCTCGGCATTCCCGTCAGCCGCGGCCTGGCCATCGCGTCGCTCGTCATCTTCTTTGTGCTGCTGATCGGCCTGCCGATCCTGGTGACCGCCTACCCCTCGCACCTGCTCTCGCTCATCGAGAGCTTCTATTCGTCGGGCTCCCTGGTGTTCGGTGGTGGCCATGTTGTCCTGCCGCTCCTGCAGTCCGAAGTCGTGCCGCCCGGCTGGGTGTCGAACGACGCGTTCCTCGCCGGTTACGGCGCGGCCCAGGCGGTGCCCGGCCCCCTCTTCACGTTTTCGGCCTATCTCGGCACGGTCCTGGTGCCGGAACCGAATGGCGTGGTGGGCGGCTTCATCTGCCTGATCGCGATCTTCGTACCGTCCTTCCTGCTGGTTATCGGCGCCCTGCCGTTCTGGGATTCACTGCGGCGCGCCAAGCCGATGCAAACGGCGCTGCTCGGCATCAACGCCGCCGTCGTCGGGCTCCTGCTTGCCGCGCTCTACGATCCCGTCTGGACCAGCGCGATCCTGTCGCCGGCGGATTTCGGCCTTGCGATCGTCGCCTTCGCCTTGCTCGTGTTCTGGAAGCTGCCGCCGTGGCTGGTCGTCATCCTGTCGGCGCTCGGCGGCTGGGCGATCGAGGCGCTGCCGGCGATGCTGGCCTAAGCGTTAGTCCACCAGCAGGCTGTCATAGAACGGCCGCGCCGAATCGGTTTCGACCAGGCGGCCCCGCTCGATCACGAAGAACCGGTTGGCGACATCGTCGACGAAACGCCGGTCGTGGCTGACCATGACGGCGGTCAGGTCGCGGGTCAGGATCTCGTCTTCCAGCCGCTCGCGCCCGTCGATGTCCAGATGGTTGGTCGGCTCATCCAGGATCAACAGGTTCGGTTGCTCGAACTTCAAAAGCAGGAAAAGCAGACGCGCGCGTTCGCCGCCGCTCAGGCTCTTGATGACCCGGTCGTGTTCGACAAACGGAAACCCGGCGCGCACCAGTTCGGCGCGCACGCGCGTATCGGCGACCGAGAACGTGCGCGCGAAGAACGCGAACATCGCCTGGTTGTCCGGCAGGCGCGAGAGATCCTGATCGAAATAGCCGGCCTCGACCTGCGGGTTGAAGTAGACGGGCGCGGTCTCGGCGATGCGGTCGCCGTGATCGGCGTATTCGGCCAACAGATGGCGCAGCAGGGTCGACTTGCCGGAGCCGTTGATGCCCAGGATCACCGCGCGGTCGCCGCGCGCCAGCGCCAGGCGATCGATCTCAAAGAGTCCGGTACCGTCCGGCGCGCCGATGGTCAGGTCGTTGCAGCGCAGCAGCATGTTCGACTGCACCTGACCGTTGGCGAGCTCCAGGTTGCGCCGGTCGTCGGCGGCGACCTCGGTCATCGTGTCCTTCAGCTTGTCGATGCGCTTTTCGATGCTGCGCGCGCGCTTGGAGAACTTCTCATTGTCGAAGACCTTGCCCCAGGTCGCCAGCCGCTTGGCGCTGCGTTCCAGGCGCTTGACCTCCGCCTCCTCGGCCTCGCGCGCCCTGGCCGCCGCCAGGTCGTGCTCGGTCAGAAGCCGGCGCGCCTCCGTATAGGGCGCGGAGAAGTCATAGAGCTTGCCGTCGCGCATAAAGAGGGTCCGCCGCGTCACCCGGTCGAGCACCTCGCGGTCATGGCTGACGACGATCAAGCCGCCCCGCGCCTCGTTCGCCAGCCAGCGTTCGAGATGCAGGATCTTGGCGAGATCCAGATGGTTGGTCGGTTCGTCCAGCAACAGCAGATCGGGCTCGTTGATGGCGGCGCGCGCGATCAGGGCAAGCCGCTGCCAGCCGCCGCTGAGCGCGCCGAGCGCGCGGTCGTGGAACTCATATGGGAAACCCAGCCCGCTCATGATGACGTCGACGCGCCAGCCTTCGTCGTCCTGCAAAGCCGCCGGCAGCGCGGCCAGCACCGCGTCGCGCAACGTGACATCTGCTAGGTGTTCGGGCAGTTCCTGCTCGGCATAGCCGATGGTGAGCCCGCGCTTGAACGCCAGTTTGCCGCTATCGGCCTCGTGCTCGCCGGCCAGAACCCTTAGGAGCGTTGACTTTCCGCTGCCGTTGGCACCGACAAGGCCCACGCGGTCGCCTTCGCCGATCGAAAAACCGGCGTTCCGAAGCACGGTCGTCGCACCATGGGCGACGCCGAGATCAGAGGCGATGACGAGCGACATCTCACGTGGGTCTGAGTCCCAGTTC
>JANQGO010000320.1 GCA_028277285.1 Alphaproteobacteria bacterium
GCGCTTACCGTCTGGCCGGTTGCGGACCGGGCGCCAGCCGCGCCGAGGTGCTGATCCGCTACGCCGACCGCGTCGAGCAGGTTGTCGAAACCATGGACATCGTCAGCCAATGGCGCGCCGAGCTCGATGACGAGCACGCCGCCGCCATGTTTCGCCAGCTCGGCCGGACCATCAAGCAGCCGGATCCCTTTGCTGGTCTGCCGCTCGACCGCCCGCACATCATGGGCATCATCAACGTGACGCCCGACAGCTTCTCCGACGGCGGCGACGCCTTGGCGCCCGACGACGCGGCGGCTCAGGGCAGAGCGCAAGCCGAGGCGGGCGCGGTGATCCTCGATATCGGCGGTGAATCCACCCGCCCGGGCTCCGAGCCGGTATCGACCGCCGATGAGATCCGCCGCGTCGAGCCTGTCGTCCAGGCGCTGGCGGACGAGGGCGTGCTGCTCTCCATCGACAGCCGCAAGGCCGATGTCATGGCCGCCGCGCTCGACGCCGGCGCGGCCATCGTCAACGACGTCAGCGCGCTGACCTATGATCCCGCGTCGATCGAACTGGTCGCCCAGCGCGGCGTGCCCGTCGTCTTGATGCATGCCCAGGGCGACCCGCGCACCATGCAGACGGCGCCGGCCTATGATCACGTCAGCCTGGACGTCTACGACTACCTGGAGGCGCGGATCGCGGCTTGCCTGGAGCACGGCATCGCCCGCAGCAACATCTGCATCGATCCGGGTATCGGCTTCGGCAAGACGCTGGAGCACAATCTGACGCTGATGCGCGACCTCCCGCTGTTTCACGGGCTCGGCTGCCCAATCCTGCTGGGCGCGTCCCGCAAGAGCCTGATCGAACGCATCGCGGGGAAAGCGGCGCCCAAGGAACGTTTGGCGGGCAGTCTCGCGCTGGCCCTTGCCGGACTCCGCGCCGGCGTGCAAATACTACGGGTCCACGACGTGCAGGAGACCCGGCAGGCGCTAGAGGTCTGGCAGGCGGTCGCTGGCGGGGGTGGAACCGGATGACACGAAAGCTCTTTGGCACCGACGGTATCCGCGGGCAGGCCAACGCCGAACCGATGACGGCGGCGACGGCGCTGCAGGTCGGCATGGCCGCTGGGCTGCAATTCACCCGCGACGGCGGCGTGCACCGGGTTGTCCTGGGCAAGGACACGCGGCGCTCCTGCTACATGCTGGAGAACGCGCTGGCGTCCGGCTTCCTGGCCGTCGGCATGGAGGTCGTGCTGCTGGGGCCGATGCCGACACCGGCGGTCGCCATGCTGACCAAGTCGCTGCGCGCCGATCTCGGCGTCATGATCTCCGCCTCGCACAACCTGTTCCAGGACAACGGCATCAAGCTGTTCGGTCCCGACGGGTTCAAGCTGAGCGACGAGACGGAAGCCGAGATCGAGGCGCGCATGGAAAACGGCGTTGCCGATGACCTCGCCGCGCCCGAGCGCCTTGGCCGCGCCTGGCGCCTGGATGATGCGCTGGGCGGCCGCTACACCGAATACTGCAAGAACACCTTCCCGCGCGACCTCACCCTGCACGGCCAGAAGGTCGTGATCGATGCGGCCAACGGCGCCGCTTATCGCGTCGCGCCCGAAGCGTTGTGGGAGTTGGGCGCGGAGGTCGTGCCGGTCGGTGTCGATCCCAACGGCTACAACATCAACAAGAATTGCGGCTCGACCTCGCCCGAGGCCATGTGTCAGGCGGTCGTGACCCATGGTGCCGACCTGGGCATCGCGCTCGACGGCGACGCCGATCGCCTGATCATCGCGGACGAGACCGGCAAGGTGATCGACGGCGACCAGATCATGGCGCTGATCGCCGGCCGCCTCGCCGATGCCGGTCAACTCAAAGGCGGCGGCATCGTCGCGACCGTCATGTCGAACCTGGGCCTGGAGCGCCATCTCGCATCGCGCGGGTTGGAACTGGTCCGCACCCAGGTCGGCGACCGCTATGTGGTCGAGCACATGCGCAAGCACGGCTACAACATGGGCGGCGAGCAGTCCGGGCACATCGTGCTGGCCGACCACGCGACCACCGGCGACGGCCTGATCGCCGCCCTCCAGGTGCTTGCCGTGCGCGCGGCGACCGGCAAACCGATGAGCGAACTGGGCCATCAGTTCGAGCCGGTGCCCCAGGTCCTGAAGAACGTCCGTTTCAGCGGCGGTCAGCCGCTCGACGACGACGGCGTACAGGCGGCGATCAGTGATGTCGAGGCGCGCCTGGCGGGCGAGGGCCGCCTGCTGGTGCGCAAATCCGGCACCGAACCCCTAATCCGCATCATGGCCGAACACGACGACAAGGCCGTTGTCGGCGAAGTGGTCGATCACCTGGCCGAGGTCATCGCCGGCGCGGCGTGAACCTTCTGCCCGGTCAGAAGTGTCCGGCCATCGGTTCCGGGGCCTCCCTCAACATCGCCGCTATCTGCTCCAGACCGTAAGCGAAGTCCGCGTCGTCGCGGTTGGTGTCGCCAAGCGCCAATCGTATCGCGTGCGGTTCGCTCGCCCGTCCGACGATGAACGGGTCGGGCGGCGTCAACAGAATGCCGCGCGAACGGGCCTGCTCGACAAAAGGCTGCGATCGCCACGGTTGCGGCAGGCTCAGCCAGGCATGAAGGGCGTTGGGGTGGGCGGCGACGTCATGACCTTCCAGGATGTCCTTCAGTGCAGCATGGCGCCGGGAAAGTACCTTGCGCTGCCACGCGATAAGCCTGTCGGTGGTGCCGTCCGACGACCAGCGAGCGGCGACCTCGGCCGGCCAGGTGTTGGCCATCCAGCCCGTCGTGCGCAGGCGCGAGATCAGGCGCGGCAGCATTGGCGCCGGACCCGTGAGGTAGCCGGTGCGCAGCGACGCCGTAACCGCCTTCGAGAAGCTGGTGACGTAGTAGGTTCGCTCTGGCGCGTAACACCAGAGCGGCTTCGGTCTATCCGCCAACAACGGACCGAACACATCGTCTTCGATGATGGCGACGTCGTAACGGCGCGCCAATTCGGCAATCGCCTCACGGCGCGGCTCGCCCATCAACGAAACGGTGGGGTCGTTCAGGCACGGTGTCACGCAGAGCAGCTTCACCGGTTCACGTTTGCAGGCCTCTTCGAAGGCTTCGGGAATGATGCCTTCCTCATCGAGCGCCAGCCCGCGCAGACGGGTTTTCAAGATCGCCGCGTTGGTGATGATCGACGTGTCGACCAGTTCCTCGCTGCACACGACGTCGCCGGGTTCGGCCAGACTGGCCATCGCCGTCCAGATGCCGTGGGCGGCGCCGTTGGTGACGATGACGTCGGACGGGTCGACCTTGATGCCGCTGCGTTCAAGCCATGCGCTGCCAGCCTCGCGATGCGGCACGGTCCCTTCGGTCGGGCGGTACTCGAGGATCCGCGCGATCGCCTTGTCTGACGCACATTCGATCATCGCCTGCTTCAACGTGTCCACATGAACGTCGGAAACCACCGGCATGATGTTCGAGAAGTCGAGCTGGCTGGCCTCCCGGCGATCGGCGATGAAGTTGCCGCTGCGGTCGGTGGTCAGGTATTGCACGAAGGTGCCGCGTCCGACCTCGCCCGACGTCAATCCCCGCCGCTCGGCTTCCGCATAGGCGCGCGACACCGTCTGGACGCTGATACCAAGCCTGTCGGCGAGGTCGCGCTGCGTCGGCAGTTGCTGACCCGGCTGCAATTGCCGCGACCGAATGGATTTCTCCAAGGCTTCGACGATGGCCTTGTAGCGAGGGCCCGTGAAATCACCGAGTTTTGGGTGCCAAATTGTCATGATATAATATTCTATTTGAGTCATAGCAATTGTCGACATTAATGTGACTCAACAGCCATCGGCCGGCGAAACATCGGGGGACGTGAGATGGTGTTCGACAGAAACGAGTTCGTACAGCGGCTCACCAGCTGCCGCGACGCCATGGCCAAGCGCGGCGTCGACGTGTTGGTCGACTCCGATCCCGCCAACATGAACTACCTGACCGGCTACGACGGCTGGAGCTTCTATGTCCCGCAAGCCGTCGTCGTGACGCTTGATGACGACGAACCCTTGTGGATCGGGCGGGGCGTCGACGTTGGTGGTGCCCGGCTCACGACCTACCTGTCGGACGACAGCATCATCGAATGGCCGGACCACCTGGTCGACAATCCCGATGAGCATCCCATGGACTTCATCGGTGCGGTGCTGGCTGAACGTGGCCACGGCAACGCAGTCATCGGCATCGAGCGCGATTGCTACTTCTTTACACCCCGGTGTCGCGATGCTCTGAAGACCGCGCTGCCAAACGCGTCATTCGTCGACACAGACCGCTTGGTGAACTGGGTGCGGCTGGTGAAGTCGGATGCCGAGATCGAGGTCATGGCGCAGGCCGCACGTGTCACCGAAGGTATCATGGCCGCCTTCTTCGACGCGGTTGAACCGGGCGTCAGGGAATGCGACGTGATCGCCAAGGTCTATGGCGCGCAGGCCGGCGGCACGACCGAGTACGGTGGCGACTATTGCTGCGTCGCGCCGATGATGCCGACCGGGACGGGCACGTCGGCAGCGCATCTGACGTGGAGTGACCGCCGCTTTGTGAAAGGCGAGGCCGCGTTCCTCGAGACCGCCGGTGTGCGGCATCGTTACCACGTGCCGATGGTGCGCACGCTCCATCTGGGCGCGCCGCCCCAACGCCTGCTCGATACGTGCAAGGCGGTGGTCGACGGCATCGATGAAGCGATCGCGGCGGCGCGTCCCGGAAGTCGCTGCGAAGACGTCGAGGCCGCTTGGCGCCGGACGATCGCGCGCCACGGCGTCACCAAGAAGTCGCGCATCGGCTATTCGATCGGCATCGGCTATCCGCCCGACTGGGGCGAGCACACGGCTTCGCTGCGTTCGGGCGACGAGACCGTGCTCGAAGAGAACATGACCTTCCATGCGGTCTGCGGCATTTGGAAGGACGATTGGGGTCTGAACATCAGCGAACCCATTCGCATTTCGAAGGCGGGCGGCGTGCGTTTCGCGGATGTCCCGCGTGATCTGTTGGTCAAGACGTGAGGTCGGTCGCCATGGCGCAGGCTCTTCCAAACCCCTCGATCTTTTCCGCGACCCTTGATCTCGATGCGCACGGGAAGCACTTCGGGCATATCCGCATTCCCCACTCGCGCGACGAAGCGGGGCTGGGTGATCTGATGGTGCCGATTGTGTCGATCAAGCACGGCGACGGACCTTGCATTCTGTTCCTCGCCGGCAACCACGGCGACGAGTTCGAAGGCCAGATAGCGTTACGCAACGTCGCGCATGATCTGGATGCCGATGGCGTCAGTGGCCACGTCATCATTGTTCCGGCGCTCAATCTGCCCGCGGTTCTGAACAACAGCCGCTGCTCGCCGATCGACGGCAAGAACATGAACCGGATCTTCCCGGGCGATAGGCGCGGCACGGTCACCGAGAAGATCGCGTCCTATGTCTATGACGAACTGGTCCAGCGCGCGGACATCGTGGTCGACCTGCACGCTGGCGGCACGAACCTCTCGTGTCTGTGTTACGCGATGATGCACCGCTACCCCAATCCGGCGACCTCGCGCGCGGCGCTTGATCTGATGAAGGCCTTCGCTGTGCCGTACGGGGTCGTGTTCGATACGGAACCAGACCGTGACGGCATGTTGGATACGGCAGTCGAGGATCTCGACAAACCCTTTATCGCGGTCGAGCTTGGCGGGTCCGGCGCCGTCACGCCCCAATCCGTCGCGATCACCGCACGGGGTGTCCGCAACGTCCTTGTTCATACAGGTGTTGTTGCCGGCGCGATCGAGAGCGGTGATGTCGAGACTGAGATCATTGGCGTGCCGACCCGAGGGTTTGTCCTAGCCGATGATCACGGCATCTTCGAACCGTTCGTCGACCTCGGTGACGTCGTCGATTCCGATCAGGTTGTCGGGCGTATGCATTCGATCCACCGGCCCGACAGGCTGCCGATTGATCATCACATCAAGGACGGAGGTGTTGTCATTGCCCGGCGTACCACGGGACTGACGACCCACGGCGACTACCTCTTCGTCGTCGGCGTACCCCTGGACCCCGGCTTCTGAGAAGGCCGCCGTCGGCTCTGCGCTCGACAGCGAATTGCCGAAACTGCTAAACGCAAAACCCAACTGTCTCAACGCCGCGTCGTGCACGCTCGGCGTTGGCAGCATCAGTTCCTCTGGATGGGACAGCGCGGCATGGACGCAGACCGCTTCGACATCGCCGGGTGCGACCGCACCATGATGGCGGTGGTGACCACCGGCAACGGCGGTTACGAGATGTTGGATTACCGGGAGGTGCCGGTGCCCGTGCCGGGGCCAGGTGAGGTCCTGCTGCAGGTCCTGGCGGCCGGCGTCAACAACACCGAAATCAACACGCGGCTCGGTTGGTATTCCTCGTCCGTTACCGACAGCACGGACTCGACCGCGGACGTGCAGGAAAACGAAGCCGAGCAGAAGGCTGACGGCGGCTGGAACGAGGCGACGCCGTTTCCCTTCATCCAGGGCACCGACTGCTGTGGCCGCGTGGTCGAGATCGGCGACGGTGTCGACGGCGCCATGATCGGCGAACGGGTCCTGGTGCGCGCGTGCATCCGTCCCAACGGCTACGACACCATGGACAACATCTGGATGGCGTCCGACTTCGACGGCGCCTTCGCCCAGTTCGTCAAGGTGCCGGCCGCCGAAGTCTTCCCGGTCCACTGCGATTGGACCGACGAGGAACTGGCGACCATACCGTGCGCCTACGCGACATCGGAAAACATGCTGCATCGCGCGGGTGTCAAGAGCGGCGATCATGTTCTCGTTGCCGGCGCCTCGGGCGGCGTCGGTTCGGCCACGGTGCAGTTGGCCAAACGCCGTGGCGCGCGCGTCACCGCGATCGCCAGCCAGTCGAAGCTCGATCAGGTGCGCGCTATCGGCGCCGATGATGTGGTCGACCGCAACGCCGATCTGGTCGCGCTGCTCGGTGCCGACAGCGTCGACGTCGTCGTCGACAATGTCGCCGGACCTGCCTTCCCGCAGATGCTGAAGGTGCTGAAGCGGGGTGGGCGCTACGTCTCGTCCGGCGCGATCGCCGGACCCATCGTGTCGCTCGACATGCGCGACATGTACCTGAAGGACATCACGTTGATCGGCTGCACCGCCTGGGACGAACCGGTGTTCCCGAACCTCGTCCGCTATATCGAAGCGGGCGAGATCCGGCCTCTGGTCGCCAGGACCTTTCCGCTGGAACAGATTGCCGACGCTCAGAAGGAGTTCATGAAGAAGGACTTCGTCGGCAACTTCGTCCTGGTGCCGCCACCTGTCCTATAGCACCAACGCACCCCGGACTTGATCCGGGGTCCATGAACACGAGTGTCCGACGTTCGGCAGCGACCGCGCCCCGATTGTGGGTGTCCGTGTTCCTGGGTCCCGGGTCGAGCCCGGGACGCGTGGTTGGTGTTTCTGCTTTACATCACCGCGACGGCGCGGGCGTGGCCGGCATCGAGCAAACCGCGCACGACGCCAAGTCCTTGGTGTAGCTCGTCGTGGTCCCGCGCTGCCGCTGACGCCCTCACGCCATGGCACCCCGGACTTGATCCAGGGTCCATGAA
>JANQGO010000324.1 GCA_028277285.1 Alphaproteobacteria bacterium
GGGCCCCGGTTCGGTTGGGAGCCGAATACCGGGGCCCTGGGCTTGGGACAGTGGGCTTGCGGAAACCCTTTTCCGGTTTGCCTCCGTCTCGCGGCCCGAAGCGGGTCCCGGCTCGGTTGGGAGCCGAATACCGGGACCCTGGGCTTGGGACAGTGGGCTTGCGGAAACTCTTTGCTCGTTTGCCTCCTTCTTGTGCCCCGAAGCGGGCCCCGGCTCGGTTGGGAGCCGAATACCGGGGCCCTGGGCTTGGGACAGTGGGCTTGCGGAAACCGGTTATGGCGTTACTTGATCCTCGTCAGCTCCTCCAACATTTCGTCGGCGGTGGAGATGATCTTGGTGCTGGCCGAATAGGCCCGCTGCACGACGATCATTTCCGTGAACTCTTCGCCGATATCGACGGTCGAGGCTTCAAGCGCACCCTGGACAACCTGTGCCGCCGGGCCGTTGTCGGCGACACGCAATGTGAAGTCGCCGGATGCCTGGGTGGCGTTCCAGATGTTGCCGGTGCGGGATTCGAGCGCGTTCGGATTGACGAAGGTGGCGATCGGGATCTGATAGATGGTCCGGGTCTCGCCGTTGTCGAACAGCGCCGTCACCAAGCCGTTGGCGTCGATGGTGACACCGGCGAAGGTGCCGAAGCGCGATCCGTTCTGTTGGATGAAGACCGGCGTGAATTCCGCGCCGAACTGGGTCATGCCGTCGGCCTCGCCAATGGTGCCGAAGTCGATATTGATGCGACTGGTATTGGCCGCGTCGTCGTCCATGTCGGAGGCGCCGCTGGCGAAACCGAGCACCTCGATTTCCGCCACATTGAAGGACTCGGGCAGACCATCGCTGTCGAAATTGATGGCGAAGGCGGTGTCGACGGTGGTCGAACCCGTGCCGCCAGCCGATACATAGGTGGTCGCGGCATCCGGCGAAGTGACGTTTACGGCGAAAGTACCGCCGCCCGCGTCATTGAAGGCAACGGTATAGCTGCCGCTGGGCAGCGATTCGAGGACCAGCCTATCATTGGCACCGCTGTTGGCGTTCTCACGAAGCCGCACGCGAGAGCCTGTCATCTCAGGATCGGTGGCCTCGATGGCGGTTTCCAGATTGGCCAGCGTTGCCGCTAAATTCGCCCCGATGGTGACCGAGGTGTTGGTTCCAGTAACGGCGGCATTACTGTCAAATTCATAGGTGATGCCGTTGATGGTGATGGTATCCTGGTCGGCGGGCTGACCTGCGAAAGTGAATTGCGTTGCCTCGGCATAAGCCGCGTTTTGCTTCATCACGGTGAAGGACGAGGTCTGGTTGGTGATGGGATCACCGTTGGAATCAAGCAGACCGACCGGATTGATGACGATGGAGCCGGTGCCGTCCTCGCGGAAGATCAGTGTCGTCGTGCTGTTGTCGCTGAGCGCGATTCGGTTATTGGTTGTGTCGAAGTCCGTATCGAAGCCCCTGACGGTGGTCAGCAGCGCGTTGACGTCCTGGGCGAGGGTCGTGGTCGAACTGATGTCGACGCGGCGCAGGGTGGCGGTTTCCACGACCGAGGCGTCGCTGTCGAATTCATAGGTGATGCCGTCGATGACCACCGAGGATCCGTCCGCCGGCCGCGCCGTGAATTCGAGCTGACCCGTGCTGTCGTAAACCAGCGGGTTATTGGGCGTGCCGTCGTAAAGGGTCAGGACCGCGGTGCCGGAAGGCGGTTCGATTTGCAGATCCCATTTGTTGGCGCGGAACGACTTCTTATAGCTGAAGCTGACATTGTTGGCGTTGCCCAAGGTATCGAAGAACTGCACGTCCGTCTTCTGGAAGCCGTCCTGGGCGTTGCTCAACGTGCTGTCGAAGGGGCTGGCATTAGCCGGCAGGTTGGCGCCGATGGCGATGGTCGATGTCGCCGCCGCGGTGCCGCCGACCCGGTTCAGGTTGATGGTCTCCAGAAAGTCGGTGGAGATGATGTTCTGGTTCGAGACCGGGTTGGCGTCGGTATCGGT
>JANQGO010000346.1 GCA_028277285.1 Alphaproteobacteria bacterium
CTTCTACCGCCTGGATCGGGCATCACGCCGATCACCGACCGAGGCGGTAGTTCGTCGGCGACCTGGACGTTGGATGCCAAGCCAACAGCTTCAAGAAGCCTGACGAACCGGTATCCGATGTCCCATTGGCCGGGGTAGATGCCATGCCGTGCCGATGCCGGGAAGGCGTGGTGATTGTTGTGCCAGCTTTCGCCCATGGATGGGATTGCTGCCCAACGAACATTGCAGGCCTGCACTGCGCCGTCGTCGACCAGCCAATCCTGCGAACCCTTTGTGTGGCACTGATAACCAACCAGCCAGTGCATATGGACGCCGACGGCAACACGAACGACGACACCCCACACGAGCCACGGCATGCCGCCAATTGCGAACAGAACGATCGCGACCGGCACCTGCTGCCACATCCATGTACGCTGCAAGAACACGTAGAAGGGATCGTCGCCGATGCCTTTGCCGGGATCAAAGCCAGGGGGATTATCCAGCTTCAGCTTGCAGTGCAGGTTCCACCAACCGTCAATCAGCAGCCCGCGGCCGTGGCACAAGAACGGATGACAGTGGCGTTGGCGCTGCGACCAGTCGCGGAAGTCGTGGGACTGGATGACCCAGAACGGACCATGCATACCAACCAAGACACCGAGGTAGACCAATGTCCTCTCGACCCACTTGGGACACTCGAACGTGCGGTGGATCAGCCGTCGGTGAAAGCCGACGGAATGCCCGCAACACATGGTCAGTTCGAACAGGACGACAAACAGCAGCAATGCATCCCATGTGAAGTAGAAAGGCGCTGCGCACACCGCCGTAACCAGCATTCCCCCATTCCAAACTGAACGGGCGGGGTCCCAAACGGCGCGACCGGAAACTGGGTCGACATTGGGCGTCAGCAACAGTGAGTTTACCTTGTAGACGTCCTGATCCGCTTGGAGATCAGCTCGGCTGGGAGCCTGAGCGCCATCGTCGCAAAGCCGGATTGGCAGGCTCTGTTCGGACATATCAGTTGGCCTCCGGTAGATCGTTACACGCCGGGGAGACGCTTCGTGCCTGCTGGCGTCTGCGCAGCCACAAAGTCGTGGTTGACCCATTTCATTTCTTTCAAAGTTTTCATTTTCGGTTGAAAGAAATGAAGGAAGTTCTCTATTTTGGTATGTTAAGCAACATTTGTCCAGTTTCTTAACTGTCGAAACTGTCAGCATGTTTTTACTTGTTAACCAGGATGAGTGCCGCGAGCAGGGAGATGGGCTGGGTGAGGCCGGTCATCGACAGGAGAACGCTGCCGATAGTGATCGCCGGCGTGCTGCCCAGCGTTTGCGCGGTCAGGCTGACGCCGCTGACCTGTGCCTGTCGTTCGACGGGCAGCAGCACGAAACCAGCGTTGGCCGGTGCACACCTCGCTCACCCGGATAGAGCACCTAACGACGGATCAGGAGGTTGGCGGTTCGAATCCTCCGGGGGTGCGCCATTTTTCTCAGACAGATTCGGGACGACGCGGGGACGGGCTTGGCCGGTTAGCGCTGACGTCTGACCATCGGCATCCGACGTGTGTATTGGGGCGCAACGAGACATGCTCGGCGGCGAAAGCGCGCGACGAGCGGCCGTCAGGCGGCCGGGGACAGGGGTTTGGCGCGCTCGATACGCACCTTTTCCTTCGGATCGTGCATCGCCTCCCAAAGCTCGGTGCGGCGTTGCACGTTGAGCCAGAAGTCGGGGCTGTTGCCAAACACCCGCGCAAGGATCAGCGCGGTCGCGGCGGTTATGTTGCGGCGGTTATGTTGCGGCGGTTATGTTGCGGCGGTTATGTTGCGGCGGTTGTTGCAGAGTTCGTTGACGTGTTTCCTCTGCACGCCCATCGCCTCGGCGAGTGCCCCTTGCGTCAACCCCATCGATTTCATGAACTCCTCGACGAGGATTTCCGACACCGGAGCCGGTTTGCGTTTCGTCATCAACGTTTGTCCCACCTCATCGGTAGCTGTGATCGTCGAGGCAGACGCCGCGTGCTACAGCCTTGCCGCCGTCCCAGGCGAAGACCAACCGCCACTGCTTGTTGACGCGGATCGCGTGCAGGCCAGAGAGATTGCCGCGAAGCCTGGTGCATCATCCTTTTGTCCGCCAAATGGATGACGAACAAGTCCGTCAGTGCAACATCGCCAGATCGGGGTCGGGTGACCAGGGCATGTACCCAGCGTCTGCACGATGAGCGAGGTCCGGCGAAACATACGGCTTCAAGACACCAAGCGCGAGTGCCGCGTCCGACCAAAGCCCATCTCCTGGGAACGACCATGAGGCCGCCATTGCCGAAGACCCAACGCGCTCGTTTATGGTGGCGCCCATTCAGGAAAACCGTCATGCCCGGTCTCTAAGAAGATCGGTGGACCACGACACGGGATGGGCATCGCCATGGAGATAAGAGGCTTGGGTCTGGTGGAACGCGATCAGCGTAGGGACTACATCCTGCGCAGCGCGCCGATAGTTCTGCCCGTCCTGATGGGTGCCGAACTCAGGATCCAGATTGAGGATTATGAAGACGATCCCAGCCGCGAGGACTTTGACGCGGCGATCGCGAACTTCCTGCATGCCGGCGACGACGTCTTGAAAGCCGCCCAACAGCACGTCTTTGCCTATTACAGTGACGTCGCCTCCGAGAAGCAGAGTGAACCGGATTTTGTCGCGATCGCCGATAGTGCTTCGGTCTGGCAGTACGTTCGGTTTTCGGCAGAGCCGTGTTTTGTCCGGCGCGCGCATGGCGATAGGGGCGTCTATGTCTCGGTCTCCTGTTCCTGCGCCTGGGAGCCCGAACACGGGCTTCAGATCGTTTTCAAGGAGGGTCGCACGGTGTGCAAAGTCGGTCCGTTCGACGGTCACCTGACAAACGCCGACGCCTACGACAACGACGCCCTGGAGGATGTGATCTACCGGCACCCATGAGTCAGGGATCGTGACGGTCGTGCCACTGAAAAGTCGTGACCTGCACCGCCCTCAATCCAGCCACCAATAAGCCAGCACCCACAGCACGGCCAGGATGAGCGCCATGAGCAGGAAGATCGGCCAGGTGAGGCCGGTCATCGAGAGCAGCACGCTGCCGACGCTGATCGCGAGCGTGCTGCCGAGCATTTGCGCGGTCACGCTGACGCCGCCGGCCTGGGCGTGGTGCTCGGCAGGGAGGGTGTGCAGCATGGCCTTGCGCGGCGCTCCGAACATGGCCGGGGCAAAGCAGCTGATGACCAGCAGCGCCGGGAGCATGACCCAATAGTTTTCCAGATCCGTGCCTAACGCCAGCCAAGCCGTAGAAAGGCCGATCGCCGCGAGGCCTGAGAGTATGACGACGCGCGCACCGAACCGGTCCGCATAGCGCCCGATAAGCACCGTCGACAACGGCAGGAGGGCAATGGCGGGCAGCAGCGCCAGACCGGCATAAAACGGCGAGAAACCAAGCCCGTCGCGTAAGAAAAGCGCCAAGTAGATCGAGGTGCCGACGCGCCGGTACTGCGCCATGCCAAGTGTCATCAAGGAAACCGCCGCCGCCTTGTTGCGGAAGAGGGCAAGGTCGATCAGCGGCATGCGCAACCTGAGCTCAACGACGATAAAAGACAGGCCCGACACGACCGCGACGGCCAACAGACCGAGGATCGTGGGCGAGCCCCAACCCCATGATGGTCCTTGCATCAGCGCGATCGACAGCGCTGCCAAACCCAGCGTCAAGGTAACGGTGCCGGTGATATCGAGTTGCAGCGGCTTGCGCACGTGGGGCGCCGTGCCCGCCGGCAATCGCAAGCCCAGCAGGCAGAGCAACGCGGGCGGCACGGTGATCCAGAAGACCCAGCGCCACGAGAGAAACTCGGTCAGCATACCGCCGGCGATCGGGCCGAAGACGAGGAGCACCGTGACCAGCGAGGAGAAGATGCCGAAGGCGCGCCCGCGTTCATCATCGGCGAACACCTGGCCGATCAGGACAACGCTCATGGTAAAGATGATTGCCGAGCCGATGCCCTGAATGGCCCGGATCGCAATCAGCCAGCCGATGTCCGGTGCGAGACCCGCCGCCACCGAGGTGACCAGGAAGATGACGATGCCGAGGCGCCACAGACGTTCGGGCGCGACAATGTCGGCGAGCCTGCCGCAGGCGGCGACCAGGCTTGCCATGACCACCAGGTAAGCATTGACCACCCAGTGGGTCGCGGCCGGTGTGGTCTGGAAATCCTCGCGCAGCGTCGGCAGGACGACCCCCAACGAGGTCTCATCGAACGCCGTCAGCCCGGCTGAAACGCCGATAAGCGCGACAAACACCACCTTGTTGGTGGGCAGGCGGGCCTCGGTCATCGCTCAGGATTGCAGGCGTTTGAGCGTTTCGATCAGAGCCGGCGATGTGTCGGTGTGGTGATGCACTATCTTCCAGCCGTCATCCCGGCGACGGTAGACGTTCGTCACGCGGTACGCGACGGGCACACGGTTTCCGGCGAGCTCGAGATGACCGCGTTCGACGCCGACCTCATAGGCCATGTCACCGCCGACCTCGATGATCTGATCGTGGATCGTGTTGTCGCCGCCGGTCGCGCGTGCGGCAATCTTGGCAAAGGCGTCACGGACGGCCGGCCAACCGACCTCGCGCTCGCCGAAGGGGCGCAGGCTGGTCACGGTCGGGCCGTGGTCCCAAATAGCCGCCATCGGGCCGCTGTCGCCGTTGAAGAGGCTGTTGAGCGCCGCGTAGAACTGGCGGGACGCGTCCCGGACCTCGTCTTCGGATGTCACGTGATGTCTCCTGGTCTGGTGTATCAGCGCCGTGCCGTCTTCGTGCAAAGAGCACTCGACCTATACTGGCAAAGACGCGGCTGGATGAACAGCGACGTCGCTGCCTTACCAACCTAGCCGCGTTCGATGGTGAACCAGGCGGCGATAAAGGCCAGGAAGATCATGGCGGCGGTGATGGCGAAGACCAGGGGAAAACTTCCGGTCATGGCAAGCAACGTGCCGCAGATCGCCATCCCGGCCGTGCCGCCGACCTGCTGAATGCCGCGCGCGACGCCGCCGGCCAGACCGCGCTGTTCCGCCGTCACCGCGTTCATCACCGCGCGCAGGGGTGGTGTGAAGAAGAAGACGCCGGTCGCGCTCAAGACGATGAGCGGCGGCAGGAGATAGAGATAGGAGGCGCCGTCCGTCATCGCGGCAAGCCAGACGAAGGCCAGGCCGGAGAGTGCCAGACCCCACAGCGTCGGCTTCCGCGTGCCGTAGCGGTCGGCAATGACGCCGGCGCGCGGCGCCGAAATCGGCCCCAAGACAACGGCCGCCAGCAGCACCGCGCCGGCGCCCAGTGGGCTCATGTCCAAGACGTCCTGGAGGTAGAGCGAGCCGAAGACGAAGACCGAGAGCTTGACGAACTGGCCGGTGAAGATGACCACGGCGGAGCCGGAGAACGTTCTGTTGCGGAACAGATCCATGTCGACCAGGGGATCGCTGACACGGCGTTCGACAACAACAAAAGCGATCAGGATGACGATGCCGGCCACGAGCATGATGAGGACGCGAAGATCGCCCCAGCCCCATTCCGGACCCTGCATGACGCCGCCGACCAGTGTCGCCATGCCGACGATGAGGACGGCGAGACCGAAGGCATCAAAGCGCGGCGGCTTGGCGTCTCCTCTGGCTTCCCGCCACACCACCGCGATGATCAAGCCGATGGCCGCGACGAACGGCAGGTTGATCCAGAAGATCCAGCGCCATGTCAGTACCTCGGTCAACAAACCGCCAACGAAGGGTCCGGCCGCGATGAAGAACGTCGCGATCATGGAAACGATGCCGAGCGCCTTACCGCGCTCTTCAGCGGGAAAGACCGCGCTGATAATGGCAAGCGCCAGCGGAAAGATGATCGCCGCGCCAATCCCCTGGACCGCGCGCGCGGCGAGGATCCATGTGCCGGACGTCGCGAACCCGCAGGCGAACGACCCGAGGCCGAAGACCGCGGCGCCGACAAGAAAAAGCGTGCGGATGCCGACGATGTCGGATAGCCGGCCGGCGCCGACGATCAGGCTCGCAAAGACAAGCAGATAGGCGTTGACCACCCAGTGCGAGGCGATTTGGCTCATGGCCAGGTCGTTGCGGATGGACGGCAGCGCGACCCCGACCACCGTCTCGTCGAGCACCGTCAGCCCCAACACGCCGCCAACAGCAATAAGTATCCACCAGCGACGGCGCTCAGGAACGGCCATGCTGTCTCCCCCCACAACCAACATAGAAGTGTTCTATAGAGAGGGAAACCGCCACGGTGCGCCGTCTCGCCATCAACGATGGCCGTTCAGGAACGTTGGCCGTTTTGCCACGCGTTCTCTTGCGCCTGCAGTTGGGTTGTCAGCCAATCGATGAACGGCTGCGCACCCTCAACCAGTTGACCGCGCTTGGGACGAACGAGGAAATAGCCGCGTCTGATGGCGAGCGTCTTGGCGAAGGGCCTGACGAGCGTGCCGGCGGCAAGGGCGTCGCGCGTCAGCACATTGTCGCCGAGCGCAAAACCTTCGCCAGCCTCCGCGGCCTGCAGGGCAAAATGAATGTTGGAAAGAATGGGGCCTTTCTGCGTATCGACCTCGCTAACGCCGACGAGTTCGAGCCATCGTTGCCAGTAACGCTTCTTCGCTTCGTGGATCAGTGTGAAGTCCCTGAGCGACGAGAGATCACCGCCCAGCTCACGACCTCTAATCAAGTCCGGACTGCACACAGGGAAGATTTCCACGTTCGTCAGCCGGATGGCCGTGACATCTGGCCATTCGCCCAAGCCGAAGCGAATACCGAACTGCGCTTCGTCGTCGCGAAAGTTAACCAGCTCATCGGACGGTTTAATGTTGAGCTCCACGTGGGGACATACCGCGCGCACTTGCCCAAGGCGCGGAATGAGCCACCGGGTCGCGAAGGGCACCTCAACACTGATCGTCAGCGTCGAGACGGCGTCGTCTGCGCGCAGTTCGCGGGTTGCGGCGACCAGATCGTCAAAGATCGGCGTCAGGCGTTTCAGATAGCGCTCGCCCGCATCGGTCAGCGTGACGCCTTGCGGATGGCGGACGAAGAGTTCGACCTCCAGCCGCTGTTCCAGCAGGCGGACATGGCGGCTGATCGCGGCGTGGGTGACAAAAAGTTCGGCGGCCGCCCGCGTCAGACTTTGATGTCTCGCCGCTGCTTCGAAGGCCCGTATGGCGTTCAGGGAAGGGAGGTTGCGGGACATGACCTAGCATAACTTTTCCTTACAGGCCCTGTCGAACAAACGCGTTTGCGGAGTTTTCGGGCGTTTCTCACATTGCCCACACACACACACACCGTCACATGAGTAGGACGTCCGATGACTCAGCTAGGACCATGGGCAATTTCACACGCCATCGATCTGATCCTGGGAAAAAGCAGTGACGAATCGGATCGGCAAAGGCGGGACGAAGCGTTCGCGTGGGGCAGGCCCCAGCGGTTCTCGGTCGGACGTATTGTTGACGACCAGCGGCGCAGCCTGCGCGGCCATGTCGACGTGATCACGGTCGGGCGCCCGCCTTCGCAGAAAGGCGCCTCTGGGGCCACGCAACGCATCTAGGCGACCGGCCGTCCTCCTGAGCCGCGCTCAACGAGGCGGGCTGGAGCCCATTGTCATCATCGCCTTCAGAAGCACGTCGCAACCGGCGGCGAGATCCTCCGGTGTCGCGCTTTCGGCTTCGTTGTGGCTGAGGCCGCCCGCGCACGGCACGAAGATCATCGATGTCGGGACCTTCCGCGCGACCATGCAGGCGTCGTGGCCGGCGCCCGACACCATGTCGCGGTGAGCGAATCCCAAGTCCACTGCCGCGCCTCGCACCGCGTCGATACACGATGGGTCGAACGCCACCGGGGGATTGTGCCAGATCTCCTCGATCGTCACGCCCACACCACGTTCGCCGGCGATGGCGGTCAGGTCTTGCCGCAGTGACCGGCCCATAGCCTTCAGCACATCGTCATCGGGATGGCGCAGGTCGATCGTGAAATCGATTTGGCCGGGAATGGTGTTACGGGAATTGGGTGCGACGGCCAGCGATCCAACTGTCGCGACCGCGTCGGGCGGGTTGGCGTGTGCCAGCGCTTCGACCGCGGCGATCATCGGCGCCGCCGCGGCAAGCGCGTCGCGGCGGCCCTGCATCGGTGTCGAGCCGGAGTGCGCGTCCTGGCCGGTCACGCGGACATCGAACCATCGCTGGCCCTGGCCACCGAGCACGACGCCGATTGTCTTACCTTCCCGCTCCAGGATCGGACCCTGTTCGATATGGACCTCGATGAGCGCGCCGAGCGGATGCGTGCCGCAGGGTTGGTCGCCGGCATAGCCAATGCGCTGGAGTTCCGCACCCAGAGTCTTGCCGTCGCCGTCTTCCCGCGACCACGCGTAATCGACGCCGAAGAGGCCGGCATAGACGCCGGACGAGATCATGGCCGGGGCGAATCGTGAGCCCTCTTCGTTGGTCCACACGATGATC
>JANQGO010000043.1 GCA_028277285.1 Alphaproteobacteria bacterium
CCTGATCAGCCGCGGCGTGCCGTCAAACCGGCTCGCCGCCGCCGGCTTCGGCGAGTACCAGCCGATCGATCCGTCCGACGACGAGATCGCGCTGCGGCGCAACCGCCGCATCGAGTTCAAGCTGACAGAACAGTAGGCGACAGGGTCATGCGCGCGCCGTCACGATCCAGGCGGCAGCGTTCAAACGCAGCGCCTGACCGTCATGATGGGAGGCCAGGGCGTCGCGGACCTCATCGATCGCGCGCTCCCGCACCTCGCCTTCGACCTCGTCCAAAAGCCGCGAGACCGGCCCCATGGTGGCGACGAACTCGGTCACCTCATCCAGGCTGCCGTTGTTGCGCACCTTGGTGTCGAAACGCTCCAGAACGATGCCGTGGAAACCGGCATCGCGCAGGATGTCGGTGACCTTTTCCGCATCGGCGAAGGCAAACGGTCCGGGCTCGTCCGGATTGACGGGTTCGGGCGCCGGAAGGTGCTTGAGCGCGGCTTCGCGCGGCAGGCTGACCCACATGTTCTGGTCAAGGCTGCGCCAGCACACAAAACCCAGCCGGCCGCCGGTTCGCAGCGCCGCTTTCAGGTTGGTGAACGCCTCGACGGGATTGCGGAAGAACATGACGCCGAATCGCGAGAACACCGCATCGGTGCCTTCAGGCTCAAAGCCGAACGCCGACGCATCGGCCATCGCAAACCGCAAGTGGCCAAGCGCGGCGTCGCCAAGCCGCTCGCCGGCACGCTGCAGCATGGGCGCGGAGACATCGACGCCCAAAACACTGCCCATGGGCCCGACGCGTGATGCCAGCTCGAACGACGTATCGCCGCAGCCGCAGCCGACATCGACAACATGGTCGCCGGGCTTCAGATCGAGCGCCTCCATGGCCGCCTTGCCGAACGGCGCCAGCATGGCGTCCAGTTTGTCCTGGCCTTCGGCCCACTTTTCACCGGTTTGGCCGCTCCAGTAATCGACCTGGTCGGCGTTGATATCGGCCCCGGAAACTTGCTGGTCCATTGTCTTCCCCAACTGCATTGTGTGCGACTGAGCGTGTTTCGTCGGGCGATGCTTCGAACGAAATCGTGTCACGAGCATGGCCGCCCCGTCACCGGCCTTTTCGGCCCTTAACGGCCCTATGTCAAAACCAAGACATTTCCGTGACATAACGGTTTTCTTTACGCGCAACCGATGCCTTTCGTCCTTATCGTTCATACATCGCATGTAGGAACCGAACTGCTGGGCATCATGCCAGCAAACAGGTTTGCCATTGCGAGACTTAAGGAATGTGATCATGAAGACCGAAGAAAAGATCCGCGGCATGGAAGCCGAGATTGAGATGATCCAAAACGAGATCGACCGCCGGCATTCGCGCCGGGACTCCGATACGGATTCCCTGCGCAATCAGGAAAAGATCGACGATCTGCGTCGCAAACGGGCCAAGCTCCAAGAAAGGGTCGAAAAGCTCAAGAAATAGGCGCGCGATTGCCTCGCGGCGCGCCCGGTGATACCGCTTGTTCGGCGGTCAGGTTTTTGACCGTTGAGAGGGTGAACAACCGAAACGAGCGAGCAGACATTGCGAATCTTCGCAGCCGGACTCGGCACCGAAACCAACACCTTCGCACCGTTTCCGACATCTCTTAGCGGCTTCGAGACGGGCGAGTACTTTCCGCCAGGAAGCCATCCCGACGAACCCAGTTTCAGCGGCGCGCCACTTTGGGCCGCCCGCCGTCGCGCCAGGGAGAACAACTGGATCGTGGTCGAGGGGCTGTGCACGATGGCCGAACCCGCCGGCATCACCGTTCGGTCGGCCTACGAGACCCTGCGCGACCAGATCCTCGACCAGTTGAAGGCCGCCCTTCCGGTCGATGTCGTCGCGCTCGGCATGCACGGCGCAATGGTCGCGGAGGGTTATGACGACTGCGAAGGCGATCTGCTGTCGCGCGTGCGCGAGGTCGTAGGCCCGGATGTCGCGGTCGGCGCCGAGCTCGATCTGCACTGTCACATCACCGATCAGATGATCGCTGCGGCCGATGTTCTGGTGACCTACAAGGAATACCCCCACACCGACAGCACCGCGCGCGCCGAGGAGTTGATCGCGCTCTTGGTGCGCACTGCCAACGGCGACGTGCACCCGAAGATGTCGCTCCATGACTGCGGCATGATCGGCATGATGCATACGCCGCGCGAACCCATGCGCTCTTACGTCGACCGTGCGGCCGCGCTGGAGGGCAAGGATGGCGTGCTCTCCGTCTCCATCGGCCACGGCTTTCCCTGGGGCGATGTCGCGGACATGGGAAGCCGCGTGCTCGTCATCACCGATGATGCGCCCGAAAAGGGCGACAGCCTCGCACGCACGCTGGGCGACGAGCTCTTCGCCATGCGCGACAACACGGCACCGCAACCTCTTGCCATCGACGATGCCTTGGATACCGCGCTCGCCAGTGCGGCGAAACCCGTCGTGCTCGCCGATGTGTCCGACAACGCCGGCGGCGGCGCGCCGGGCGACTCGACCTTTCTGATCGATGCCTTGCGCAAGCGGAAGATCGGCAACGCGGCCGTCGGCCCGCTATGGGACCCCATCGCCGTCGCCACCTGTTTCGATGCCGGCGAAGGCGCCAGCCTGCCGCTTCGTTTCGGCGGCAAGATGTGCCCGCTATCCGGCCAACCGGTCGATGCGGACGTTACCGTTGGTGCGCTCGCCCGCCAGGCCGTTCAGCACCTGGGCGACACGCCGTCACCGCTGGGCGATTGCGCCGCCATCCATCTTGACGGCATCGCCGTCGTCCTGACCAGCGTTCGCACCCAGGCCTACAGCCCCGACCTCTTCACCCAGGTCGGCATCGACCCGGCGGCCATGGACATCGTCATCGTCAAATCGACCCAGCACTTCTACACGGCCTTTGCGCCGCTGGCGGCCGACGTCATCTATGTCGCGGCGCCCGGCGTCGTCGCGCCCGAGTTCACCGCGCTTACCTATCGCAACATCGCCCGGCCCAAGTGGCCGTTCGACAAGGGCGGCACGCAAGAGGACTGACCGCGTTCTACCAGTCGACGCTTGAGAAGTCGGCGGCCTCGGTGAAGAGCCGGCAGTCCGGCAACGAAAGCGCCGCCGGGTCGGGGTCGTCGAAAAAGGCCGCGACGAGGTCGCTGGCGCAGCGGTTGGCCGCGCTCGGCACGTGGCCGGCGCCCAGAAACTCAACGTGGCGGCCGTTCAAGAGGTAACGGGCGGCATCTTCGCCCCAGTCGGGTGGGGTCACCGGATCATAGGCGCCGCTGATCAGCAGCGCCGGCACGTCCGATTCGACGGGCTCCCACTCCGCCGGCTCCAGCGGCGGCACCGGCCATGCGTCGCAAATGTCGTCGGTCATGATCGTGCTGCCGGCCATGGCGTAGACGCCGTACTTTTGGATCTCCTTCGCCACCACGTCGTCGCGAATGCGCGGCATTTCCTCCCGGCACGTCACCGACAGGAAGGTGCCCTCGTCGAGCGCCCAATCGGCAATGAACGGATACCAATAGAACCAGCCGAGGCCGGAGAGGTCGTAGTTGAGCGCATCATCTATGAGCGCGGGAACGTAGGGAATCGCATCGCCATAGTAGAGCGCGTCATACATATGGAAGATGAGGAGATCGCCGTCGAGGACGGCTTCAGAACCGATCGGCCAACGTGGATCGTCGACCGAAATGGCTTGCGGTTTTTCATTGAGCGACTCCAACAGCTCCGCAAATCGGTCGCCGATATCGCCATAGGCCTTTGTGCACCAGGCGTCCCGTGCGCAATCGTCGAAGATGCGCGTGAACGCGCGATGGGTTGCCCACGGTGCCTGTTCGTCGGCGCGGATATGGGGCGGATAGACGCCGTCCAGCACGACCGAGCGGATGAGGTTGCCGTGGCGGCGCAGCATCACCAGCGCCACCCGCGTGCCATAGGACATGCCCCACAGATTGACCTGGTCGTAACCGAGCGCCTCAATGATGACGGCAAGATCGTCGGCGTTTGCCGGTGTCGTGAAGCTCGACAGATCGATGCCGGCGGCAACCAGGCGGTCGTAGCAGCGTGCCAACTCGTCACGCTCGCGGTCATAGAAAGGCACCTCGACACCGGGCGGCGATGCCGCCGATGCGGCCCGGCCATCAGCCTCGTGGCAGTTCAACGCCGGTTCGGCCAGGCCGACGCCGCGCTGATCGTAGATGACGACATCACGGGTCTCGCGCACCGGTTCGGTCATCGCCCAAAGGTATTCGGTGCTCACCTGCTCAGGGTAAGCGCTGTGAAAGAACGAGGCGCCCGGCCCGCCTTGAATGACGATGACCGGGTCGGCGGCGGGATTTGCGGCGCGGGCCTTTAGAACGGCGACCGGCAGACGATAGAAGTGCGGCGGCGCGTCATCGTCGCTGTAGACGGGAACGCGCACCCGGTAACACTCTGCCGTCTCGCCGGCCGGCACGTCGATCCAGCACGGCACCTTGTTCGCCGTGGCACTCGCCCGGTTTCCGGCGGCGCCGGCCGCGAACACCATCATGGCCAAGGAAAATGCAAGAACCCAACGCACCATAGTCCACCCTTCGTCGCGCTCACGTGCTATGAGAATGAGGCACAAACAATATCACCGGACGGGATTCTTCGACATGCAAAGGGTTGCCTTGGTAACGGGTGGATCACGCGGCATCGGGCGCGGTATCGCCATCGCGCTCGATCAGGCGGGCTACAAAGTCGCCGCCAACTATCGCAGCAACGAGGAAGCCGCGGCCTCGCTGGCCGCCGAGACGGGCGTTGCGACCTATGCCTGGGATGTCGCCGACTACGACGCTTGCCAGAAGGGTGTCGAACAGGTTGCCGCCGACCTCGGGCCGGTCGAGGTCCTGGTCAACAACGCCGGCATCTCGCCGGACAAGTTCATGCACAAGATGGCGCCCGACGTCTGGCGCAAGGTGATCGACACCAACCTGAACGCCGCCTTCAACATGACCCATCAGGTGATCAAGCCGATGCGCGACGCCGGTTTCGGCCGCGTCATCAACGTCGCCTCGCTGTCGGCCTTCGCGCCCAACTATGGCGAGACCGCCTACGGCGCCGCCAAAGGCGCCATGGTCAGCTTCACCAAGGCGCTGGCCAAGGAAAGCGCGACCAAGGGCGTGACGGTCAACGCCATCGCACCCGGCTACATCGATACCGATATGATCCGCGTCGCGCCCCAGGAATTCCTCGACGATCTCGTCGAGAACCACATCCTGGTCGGCCGGCTCGGCCGGGTCGAAGACGTCGCGCGCTGCGTGTTGTTCCTGGCCGCCGACGACGCCGACTTCATCACCGGCGCCACCATCGACGTGAACGGCGGTCAGGTCATGCGCTAGTCGACCGCCTCCAGCACCGCCGCGACGGGGCGTCGCAGCGACATGGGCAAGGTCGGGGCGTAGCCGAACCTGACAATCAGATCCGGCTTCTGATCGCCGATGCCCAGCCAGTCGGCCAGTGACGCGCGGACCGACGGCACCTCGACCGGCTGGTTGATATGGGCATGGCGGATGCCCAGCGCCGTCGCCTGCAGCGCGAACCGCTGAAAGCTTCGGCCTACGCGGATCCAATGGTCCTTGTCCTGGCGATCGCCGACAAAGATCGCGATGCCGGCCGACGAACGCACCTGTTTTGTGTATTTCCGGTTCTCGGCACCCGTCCTGAAGACAAGACTGAACAGCCACTTGCCCAGCCAGGTCGGCATCGACGGGGCGCCGACACATCCGCTGAACAGACCATCGCCGGCGCTTAAGGCGTCCAACGGGTTGAAACGAATCCAGTCCTGCAGCTCCCGCACAAAAGCAGGGTCCGCCATCTGAACGGTGTTGCCGTCGATCACGTGTTCCAGCACGGCGTCGCATCGCGCGCGATCGGTAACCAGCATGACGGACACCCCATCGACCGCCGCCGCGGCCTCCAGGAGCGTCAGGTCGCCGGACGGCACGTCGACGGCGTCGTAGAGCGAGCGCGTCGACTGGCGTCGGATGATGGCGTGATAGAGTTCGCTGACGGCCGCCGCGCCCGGTGACAGGTCGATATCGATCGACCCGTCTCCGCGATCATCGAATGCCATATCGCCTGACCGGCCGTGGGCCCGCGACGCGACCGCCAACGTCTCCGCCGCGCACCCCAAACCGACATAGAGGTGGTGATCGTCCGGATCGACGACCGGTGTGCACCTTGTCAGATCGGGCAGAAGTCGCACACGGGAGTCACCCACGGCGAAACGCCATGGCTGCGTGTTATGGCCGTTGGGGGCCAATGTCGCCAAGCGGACGAGGTCGAGCATCGCGGGGTCGGCCGACAACGCCGCGCGCAGGCCCCGCGCGGCTTCCTCGTAGCGCTCCATGCGTTCCCCCATGTGTCGTCGACGGCCAAACCTGGCGGGTTCATGCCCATCGCGCATTGATCTTGCGCAACGGCGGTAGCTAGATGCAGGCGTTGGCGGCCTTACTGGGAAAGCAGACGATGACGGTGCTGGCGAAACCGCGCCAGGCCGGACGGAGAGCCGATATCGACGAACGGTCGATCGGAAACAATCTCCGCCCGCACATCAAGACCGGCTTCGATCGCGGCGTTGAACACGTGGCCGACCTGCAGATCCCTGTTCGCGTCCACCGGTTCCGTCTTGTCGTTCAAGAACCCGTGCATGAAGTCGGAGAACGCCGGTGTCCAAACGGCCAGCGGCCAGGTGTGGGTCAGTGCCGTCACCTGTGGCTTGATAACAAACCGCTCAACCCTGCCGTCTGCCGCCATCTCCAGCATGTCGACGGCCTGCGGATGCTCGGCGGGGAAACCAGCGGCCACGACGTCGGCACCGGTCTCGTCCAGCTTGGCAAGGCACGATCCGAACGCGTCGGGACAGCCCACCATGATGTCGGGAAAGCCGAGCGCGACGACAGCCTCGCGCAGATGGGCGTGGGCCTGATCCAGGCTGTAGGGAACGCCGAAGGGCCGGCCCATC
>JANQGO010000461.1 GCA_028277285.1 Alphaproteobacteria bacterium
AACTGATCGCGCTGCACAAGAACCGCTACTGCCGCCGCGGCGATGACCTCGGCCTCGACCTCGGCCCCTTCGTCGCCGCGCTGGAATACGCGACGCGCGAAGAGGCCGTCGTCGTCGGCAAACCGTCACCGGCCTTTTTCGAGATGGCCCTGCGCGACATGAACGCCGAACCTCAGACGACGGTGATGGTCGGCGACGATATCGACAGCGACATCGGCGGCGGGTCCGAGGCCGGGCTGATGACCGTTCAGGTCATGACCGGCAAGTTCACCAAGGGCGATATCAAGGCCCCGTTCCAGCCGTCGCACCGCGTGACATCCATCGCCGACTTGCCGGGTTTGCTGGGGGTCTGAGTCAGCGCTGGCCTAACGCACCCTCGGGAAGCTCGCGCATTCCATGGAACCGCCATGGACCAGACCTTCGCCGCGATAGGGCGGATCGGTCTCCTGGGGTTTGTCGTTATAGGTGATGTCGTCGCCGATCCAGTGGGTCGCGAGCGCGCGTCGCCGCGTCGCCTTCAACGAGTTGCCGGGCGCGCTGTGATGGCAGCGGTTGTGGAAGATCAGGCAGTCGCCGGGTTCAAGCGGCGCAAAGACGATCTCGTGCTCGCCCGGTTCCAGGTCCCAATCCGGCGGTTCCGGATCGTCCGGCAGGTCGGCATAGCTGTCGTTCGGATCGAAGTGAACAGCGCGATAGTCCTTCGTCCAGCGGTGCGAGCCCCTGACGAAGCGCAGGCCGGTCTCGACGGGAATGTGGTCGAGCGCGGTCCAGAGATTGCAGATCTGGTTGCCGTTGATCGGCCAATAGGCCTCGTCGTAATGCCATGGCGTCTTGCGGCTGGTGCCAGGCTCTTTCACAAGCATGAAGTCGAAGTAGTAGATCAGCGATGTCGAACGCATGATCGCGCGCGCCAGGTCGGCGGCCGGCGACTCCATGGCGAAGCGCCGGAAGTTGTCGATACGTTTCCACATGAAGGTGTCGTAGAAAAAGAAGCCGGGCTCGCCGGGCTCTGCGATGTGGAACTTGCTCTCGCGATAGGCTTCCGCGATCGCGATCTCCATGCCCTCGGCCAGTGTTTCGATCCAATCGGCATCGAAGGCGTGGCGCAGGCAAACAACACCGTCACGTTCGTAAGCCTCAATCGCTGCTTCGCTTGGCAAGCCGTCTTCGAGTTCAAAGCCCGGCAGCTCGACGAGATCATGCACGGTAGGCTGATCAAGGTTGGTGGACATGGCGGGTCCTCATAACGGTCGAACCGTCAAAGCCTATGTCGCGAACCCGCAGTAATCGAGCTTTGTTTGGGGGATCTGGCACCTACCGCGTCGTGATCACCGAGTCCGGATAGAAGGCGTGGAAGGCAAAGGCGAATTCGACCGTATAGACCTCGTCGACAAGGCCGTCTTCGGTCTGCCGCTGCACCACGACATTGCCGACATCGAAGCCTGACGCGATCGTATGGCTGTCCAGCGCGGATGCCTGGCCGGGCTCCCAGGTGATGACGAGGTCACCGTCTTCAAGCCGCTTTTCCTCCCGCAGCAGATCGAGCGCCCATGCCCTGTCGCCGACCCGGATGACGCGCGCCAGGGGCGCGATGCCTGCGGGCAGATCACCGACGAAAAAGCCGTAGGGTTCCGAGCGGCTGTCATAGCCGACATAGGGGTTTTGGCCGTAACGCCGCGACCCCTCGTTCGCCGGCACCAGAACCTCGCCAGACGGGAACCGGTCCTTGAAAAGCGCGAAGGATTCAAGACGCGACGGGTAGGGTGTAAGCTTGGTGCCGGTCATCGTGCCGACAATCGCTTCGCCGGTGAACTGTTGCCACCAGCTCTCGGTCTGTCGGTCGTACATGACGAGATCGGACTTGCGCAGCTTGCCTGTGGTGCCGAAATCCAGCACCCGGCCGTCGACATCGCGGTGGAACACGATGCCGGTGTTGCACAGCGGGCAGAACGTGATGGTGAGCGGCGTGCCGGCGATCTCGTCGTTGACGATTTCATGCCACATCAGGATCCGCAGCGGATAGGCGCGCGCCACGCCGTCGACCTCGACCGTCAGCATCGGTTCGTTGTCGGGCAGGTCGGCCTCGCCGACCGGCTCAAAGACCGGATCGTCAATCGAGGGGATGCCGTCCTTGGGCGGGCCGCCGGAAAGGATCTCGTCGAACGAGACGGACGTCGTGTCGAAGTCGGTCTGCGTCCACTCCCACAACCAGTCGGCCGGCTGGGCCTGCACCGGGCCGGTCAGAAGGAGGCCCGACAAACACAGCGCGGCAATTTGCAGACAACGTCGTGGCCACCAATCCCGCATGATGCTCAGCCTGAAAACTCAGCCGAACACCGTCCAGTCAAGGCTTCGTGAGAGCGGGTGCTCTGCCTGCGCTTCCCGCACCGGCCCGCTCCCCCTCCTCCGGGGCAAAACGCCGAGAGGCGTTTTCGCCGAGGCCACCCATGGCAGCATACTCGGGGTGGCCGGGAGAGGGAGCGGGCCGACGATGCCAGCTAAACCATAAACCTCTAAACCGAGGCCACCGCCCGGTCGATCGCCGGCACCAGCAGGCTGACGATTTCGTCGAGCTCGTCGCGCGTGGCGTTGTAGGCGGGCGCGATGATGATCTGGTCGCCCTTGACGCCGTCCACGTTGCCGCCGGTCGGATAACAGATCAGACCGGCCTCGACCGAGGCCTTCATGATGCGGAAGTACATCTTGTGCTCCGGCGCGAACGGCTCCTTGGTCTCGCGGTCCTCGACCAATTCGACACCTTGAAAGAAGCCTCGCCCGCGAATGTTGCCGACATGGGGGTGCTGACCCAGTGCGGCCTCCAACTGATCGCGCAGGTACTGGCCTTCCTCGGCGACGCGCGCAACCAGATTGTCGCGGATCATGATCTTCTGCACCGCGGCACCGGCCGCGCACGCCGTCGTGTGCGCGGTGAAGGTGTGACCGGTGATCGGCATGCCGTGCACCCGGTTGATCGGATCGGCCACCTTGTCGGTATAGACAGCGGCGCCCAGCGGCAGGTAACCGCCGCCCAGGCCCTTGGCGATCGCCATGATGTCCGGCTCGACGCCGTCATGCTCCAGGGCGCGCCATGTGCCGCAGCGCCCGACGCCGCACATGACCTCGTCTGAGATCATCAGGACGCCGTGGCGGTCGCAGATTTCGCGGATGCGCTTGGCGTAACCGTCGGGCGCCGGCACCGCGCCGCCGGCGGCGCCGACCACGGGCTCGAAGATGAAGGCCGCGACCTTGTCGGCGCCGAGCCTCAGGATCTCTTCTTCCAACTCGTTGGCGCAGTATTCGGCGACGTCCTCCGGCGCGACGCCCTCGGGCGGGCGGTAGGTGTTGACCGGCGACAGGTGGCTCACCTCAAGCAGCGATCCGAAATAGGGTTCCTGGCGCGCCAGAAAGCCGGAGACCGAGAGCGCGCCCAACGTGTTGCCGTGCCAGCTGCGCTGCCGCGAAATGAAGCGCCGGCGCGACATCTCGCCGCGCGCCGCGTGATACTGCAGCGCCAGCTTCAGGCACGACTCCGTGGACTCCGAACCGCCGGTGGTGAAGATGCAATGTTTGAGGTTGCCGCCGCCCTGTTCGGTGATGATGTCCTGCAGCTCGTCGGCCGCATCGCTGCGAAAGTGATGGCGATAGCCGAAGGCGATGCGGTCGAGCTGAGCCTTGATCGCTTCGTTCACCTCCTCGTTGCCATGGCCCAGGCAGAATGTCGCCGGTCCGCCGGACCCGTCGAGGTAGCGCTTGCCGTCGGTGTCGTAGATGTACATGCCCTTGCCCCAGGCAACCTTGGGCAACAGGTCGGAGGGTAAGTCAGCCATGGGTGCGTGCTCCTGAACAAATGCGGCCTAGAGCGGATCATGGTTAGGTGGAACCGCCAAACGGCTGCACCTAACCATGTGAATCCGCTCTCTTTCTATGAGTAGAGCAGATAGCTGGGGCCGGCACAAAAGTCCAATGATGATCCCCGGTAAGGCTGTTCGCACCCGAACGCTCACCATGCAGGCGTGTCCGTAGGGATTGCCGCCTCAGTAGCTATCGCTCTGAGGCACGCCGTCGTTGAGGTCGTAGTAGTCCCCTTTGTCGCCAACAAAGGTGTGTTTGGCGAGACGGCCGCCGGTTGATGAGTCGAACAAGCCCATCGCGACGGACGTGAAGGCGTAGCCCTCTATCAGGGGATACCAAAACAAGGACGACCCGCAGACGGAGCAGAAACCGCGTTGGACCTTGTCGGACGACCGGTACCAGCTGACCTTGTCTTCGCCATGAATTGTCAGCGCCGTGCGCCGGACGTTGACGGCCGCCAGAAAGTGGCCCGACTGCTTGCGGCACTGCGAGCAATGGCAAGCCTCGGGCGCGTGTTCCAGCTCGCCCGCCACCTCAATCCTCACCGCACCGCAAAGGCACGATCCCTTCAGCATCGCGTATCCTCTCACAGAGTCAGAGTCCGCCTTTGACCTCGGCGGCGAGCGCGTCGATCTTCGTTTCCAGGTCGGCGGGCAGGGCCGGGATGACGTGCCCGCGTTCGAAGACCGCGCCGGGGTCGGTGATGCCGAGGCGCGTCAGGGCATCGGTCGAGGCCAGTTCGAACGCCTTCATGTTGGCGTGGCCGTAATCATAGACCTCGATCTCGTAGACGCCGGCTTCCGGCGAGATCATGGCGTCGATGAAAGCGTGGACCATCGACGGATCGGCCTGGCTGCGCGGATCGACGGTCAGGCCGCAGACCCAGGCGAACTGGCCCTCCTTGGGGTTCATATAGGTGACCGGCACCCCCTGTTCGACGAGCAGCTTGGTCATGCCGTTCCAGGCGTAGGCGGCGACCAGATCGCCGGTGGCGAGATCGCGTGTGACCTCCGTCGGGTCGGTCCAGTAGAAGCGGTAGAGGCTGTTGCCCTTCTCGATCAACGGCCGGGCCGCGTCGAGTTCAGCGTCGGTGAAGGAGGCGAGATCGCCATGGCCATTCACCAGCATGGCGATGTCGACCATGACGGACGTGTCGTACATCGCCAGACGCCCGGCATAGGTTTCGTCGAACAGGATGCTCCAACTCGGATCGTCGGTGTACCGAGCATCGACCAGGTCGGACCGGTAGAGCACCGACGATGTCCCCCAATCGAACGGCACGAGGTAATGCTCACCGTCGCGCATGGTGTCGGGCAGGTCGCGCAGCCGGGGGAACAGGTCCGGCCAATTGCTCAGCCGCGCGACGTCGATCGGTCCGGCGACGCCGGCCTCGATCCAGCGCGGCATGGAATAGCTGCAGGGATGGGCGACGTCGGCGCGGAAGTCGCGCCGGAGTTTGGCGAGCGCCTCTTCGTCGCTGCCGAAAAACGTCGCGGCGACGCTGCCTTCGCCATAGGTCTCGATGAAGCCGGGGTGAAGCTCGCGCACCTCGTAGCCGGACCAGGTGAAGTAGGCGATCAGGTCTTGCGCGCCGGCCGCGCGCGGCGCCAGCGGCATGGCGGCAACACCCAGCCCAAGTGCCGCCATCGCCTGCATGAGGTCGCGGCGGCCGACCGGTCGGCCGCCGGCGATGCGGTCGATGGTGCGGGAAAGCTGCCTGGTCATCGTCATGCCTGCGGTGGAGCCTGGACTCGGGTCGGCCGTCGGTCGGATGATCCTATGCCGCCCGGCGCGCCGCACCAACGCATTTCCCAAAGACTGTGTTCAGACGGCGTTTCCAAGACGGGCCAGGGCGTCCTAGCCTGCGCCATGGTCGAAGACATAAGGGGATGACGCCGCCATGGGCGAAACGAACGAGGTCACGGTCATCAGGGACGCGGCTTGGATCGCCGCGTGGGATGACGATCAGCAGCGCCATGTCTATCTGCGTGACGGCGACGTCGCGTTTCGCGGTGGTGAGCTGATCCATGTCGGCGGGCGCTATGACGGCGACGTCGCGCACGAGATCGATGGCCGCCGGCTCTTCGTGATGCCGGGGCTGGTCGATATCCACAGCCATCCGACATCCCAACCGCTCTACAAAGGCATTGTCGAGGAGCTGGGCAATCCCGAACTCTGGTGGAGCGGGCTTTATGACGCCAAGGCCGTCTTCACCACGGATCCGGAAGGCGAGGCGCACTCGGCCGCCGTCGCCTATGCGGAGATGCTGTTGTCGGGCGTCACCACCTTTGTCGATCTGAGCCATCCGTTCGACGGCTGGGTCGAATTGATGGCCGCCAGCGGCGCGCGCGCCTATGCCGCGCCGATGTACGGCTCGGCCGGCTGGCACTCGGAGAACGGCCGCGAGGTCATTTATGACTGGAAAGCCGACGACGGCGCTGCCGACATGGCGGCGGCCGTCGCGGTCATTGAGGCCGCCGAGGCGCACCCATGCGGCCGGCTGGGCGGCATGCCGTCGCCGGCGACAAGCGACACCTGTTCGCCGGCGCTGCTGCGCGACACCATGGACCTGTGCGCGGCGCGCGATTGGCGCTTCCACATGCATATCTCGGAAAGTGTGCAGGAGGTGCAGGAAATCCGGCGGCGCCATGGCGTGTCGCCGGTGCGTTTCCTCGCCGATCTCGACCTGTTGCGGCCGCGCACCATCCTGGCCCACGCGATCTATATCGACACCCACAGCTGGGTGCGCTGGCACACGCGCGAGGATCTCGACCTGATGGCGTCAAACGGCGTCAGCGTCGCCCATTGCCCGACGCCGTTCGCGCGCTATGGCGCCATTCTGGAGAGTTTCGGCGCCTACCGTCGCGCCGGGCTCAACATGGCGATCGGCACCGACACGACGCCCCATAACATGCTGGACGAGATGCGCTGGGCCTGTCTTCTGGCCAAGGCCGCCGACGGTAACCTGGACGCCACGATGACCGCTGACGTGTTCGAGGCGGCGACGGTCGGCGGTGCCCGCGCGCTGGGCCGTGACGATATCGGCCGACTGGCGCCCGGCGCCCGGGCCGACCTGGTCACCGTCGATCTCACTCATCCGTCCATGCGTCCGGCGCGCGATCCCCTGCGCTGCCTGTTGTTCCATGCCCTCGAGCGCCCGATCAAGGCGGTCTATGTCGACGGGCGCAAGGTGGTGGACGAGGGCAGGGTGCTGGGCCTCGATTATGACGCCGCGCTCATCGGCCTCGAAGCCGCGCAGGCCCGCAGCGAGGCTGGCGTGGCCGCGCGCCATTGGAGCGGCGGCAGCGCGATGGACGTCGCACCGCCAGCCATCCCGTTCGGTGACTAGTGGAAGGTTCCGCTCAGCTTTCCTTGAGGCGGCGGTCGCGCATCAGGCGTTGATCGAGCAGCGAGACGACCATCTCCTCGATACGCCGTGCTTCGCTGCTGATCGAGTTGCGCGAGCGCGCCATGGCGAGCAGCGCCGGGACCGTGATCGGCGGCATGTCCTCAAGCACGGTCAGGTCGGCGGGCACCGTGTGGCGCGGCGCGATGCTGACGCCAAGACCCCGGCGCACCGCTTCCAGGCGCATCGAGAGGCTGGTGGTCGACAGGACGATGCGCCAGGCGGGGCGCTCGCGCTCGACCAGGTCAAGCATGCGCTGGCGCGCGATGCTGGGCGGCGAGGGCAGGATCAGCGGCACGCGGCCGGAGAACTCCTCGGTCTTGGTGCCGACGGGGCCGATCCAGGCCAGCGGTTCGATCCAGGCGAGATCGTGTCGCCATGCGCCGCCGCGCGTCGCGCCGGGCTCGCGCCGGACCAGCGCCAGGTCGAAAGCGCCCTGGGCCATCTGGTTGACGACGCTGGCCGGGTTGTCGGAGCGCACGTTGAGCGCGATGCGCTGGCTCGCGGCCTGCAGATTGTTCAGATAGGCGGTCGCGATGTCCTCGGTCGCCCACAGGCTCACGCTGCGGCGCTCGCCGGGCTCGACCAGGCGCAGGCGGGCCTCTTCCTCCAGCCGCACGATCTCGCGCGCGTAGTCCAGCAGCATCTCGCCGTCGGACGTCAGGTGAACCTGGCGGCCTTCGCGCACGAACATGCTCTGGCCGGTGGCTTCCTCAAGCCGCTTGATCTGGAGACTGACCGCCGACTGGGTGATGCCCAGGCGTTCGGCGGCGCGGGTGAACCCGCCGCTGTCGACGATCATGACCAGCGTGCGCAGGATGGTGATATCCAGCGCCGCGCGCATCTGGGGCCGCGTGGAGGCGTCGTCGGTCAACATGACGGCACCTTGCCGGCCGAAACGTTGGCCGACGTCGCGTATGAACCCATCAGGTGTGTTCCGCCTGCCCGTCGATAAAGGCCGGGCGTGGCAATCAGCGGAAGTCGTTTAGGGAATGATGCGTTAAGAACTGTGCAATTTGTTTCCACGAATGAGGTACTACCTTCTACCGTCATGCGCTCGACGTTTCGGTAACTTCCCCTCCAAATTAGTTACATATTATGGACTTATTGACTACCACTTTTGATGGTGACGGCTGTCACGATATCGGGTGAACAGTGTTCATTGCGCCATGGTGGATCGATATGGCACGACCGGGCGGTAATCCCGCGGATCGCCCGCACACAACGTCGCGGCCTCTGCCGTCAACCTGGCATCGAAGGCACAGTCCCGATGCAACCGCCAAGAGTGATGGCCGTATCTTGGGATTGCGCGTGCATTGTGCTTTAAGGTCAACGTGCCGCTCCTGACCGGCGCACGGATCGGTCTACTGCCGCGTTTGTCCCTGCAACAAAGTGTTGGTTCTGCTCATGCGCGTTGACGTCATCACGGATCGGTCGCGCCTTATGGAACTGCGCGACAACTGGAATGAGGTTTATGCCGCCGATCCCGATGCCCAGTTCTTCCTGTCGTGGACGTGGATGTTGGCGTGGCTGGGTGACATCGAGAGAGAGGCCTTTGTCCTTGCCGCGCATACCGACGGCGCCTACCGGGCGTTTCTGCCCATTACCAGTTACGCCGTGCCGGCCAAGGATGGCGGCTGCCATAGTGTATTCGAGATTGCAGGCCAGGGCGTCGGTGATTACGGCGGTCTGTTATGCCATCCAGCCCACGAGGCCGAGGCCATCGAGGCCTTGTTCGGCCAAATCAGGCAAATGGGTTGGCGCCAGTTCGTGCTCAAGGCATTCCGTGCCTCGGACGAGCGTCTGCGCGCCGCCCTGAAGTGTTTCCCGCGCGGCAAGTTTACATCGAAGGACTTCGACGACATCTACCCCGACGGCACCGATCACAGCATCTTTCCCGGTATCGACTTGCCCGATGACTGGGATGATTTCCTGGCGGCGTCACTGTCGTCCGATAGCCGTCGCAAGGTGCGGCGTTTTTTGAGGCAGGTCGAGCAATCCGACGAGTTTCGCATTACCGAGACCACGCAGGACACGCTCGAGCGGGATCTCAAAGTGCTGTTCGACCTGTGGTCGACCAAGTGGGGATCGGACCGCATGGGTCCGTATCTGAAGGCCCATGCCGACATGTTTCGCCATTGCCAGGGCGAAGGCGTCCTTTATATGACGGTTTTGTGGTCGGAGGATCGGCCCATAGGCGCTTTGGCGAACCTGCTCGACGAGACCAAGAAGGTCATGCTCTTCAAGATCATGGGCCGCGACCTGGCGTTCAAGAACCCGTCGCCGAACTTTGTCCTTTACGCCCACGCCATTCGCCATGCCATCGCGCTGGGGTACAAGAGCTGCGACTTCCTTCAAGGCAATCACCGGTTCAAGTACTCGTTCGGTGCCGTCGACCGAAAGACGCATAACGTCGAGATTACGCGCCGGCGCGACCGGGCGGCCGGCCCCCTCCTGGACCGCGCCGATGTGGCGCAGGCCCTTCATCACAACGTCGCGCTTCACCGCCAGGGCCGTCTGAAGGAAGCCGAGCGGGGTTACCGCCAGATCCTGCGCCTGGACCCGCTGTCGCAGCCCGCCGCCGCCGGGCTGAAGCGCATCGAGGCCGCAAAAAAGGCGCCGCCCGCCAAAAAGCGCTAGGGTGTGCAGTCTACTGTTCGATAATGGTCGGAGTGGGAGGATTCGAACCTCCGGCCCCCGCCTCCCGAAGACGGTGCTCTACCAGGCTGAGCTACACTCCGAACCAGAGCCGGGCTTATAGCGCCAAGGTCCTTGGCCCGCAACAGGTGTGACGGGGCGGATCGAGTGAGGCTGGAACGTCCTAGAACTCGCGGTCGACGCAGAAGGCCACGAGCTCGAGAAGCGCGTCGCGGTAGGGGTTCCGGGGAAAGCCGACGAGCGCTTCGGTGGCGCGCGCGCCGTGTTCCCTGGCGCGGGCCATGGCGTCGGCCAGCGCGTCGTGGCGCTGCATCAGCATCATCGCCTGGTCGAGATCGCCGTCCTGCTGGTCCTCGTCTTCCAGGGTGCGTTTCCAGAACGCGCGTTCGGCCTCGTTGCCGCGGGCGATCGCGTAGACGACGGGGAGCGTGATCTTGCCGTCGCGGAAATCGTCGCCCACCGTTTTGCCCAGGTCGGCCTCGCGCGCGGAATAGTCGAGCACGTCGTCGACCAGCTGGAAGGCGATACCGAGCGACATGCCGTAGGTCCGAAGCGCCGCCTGGTTGGCGTCCGGTTCGTCGGCGACGACGGCGCCGATCTCGCTCGCGGCGGCGAACAGGGCGGCGGTCTTGGCGCCGATGACGTCCATATAGGCGGCCTCGTCGGTCGCGATGTTGTTGGAGGTCATCAACTGATTGACCTCGCCCTCGGCGATCACGGCGGACGCATCGGAGAGGATCTTCAAGACCTCCAGCGAACCGTCGGCGACCATCAATTGGAACGAGCGCGAGAACAGGAAATCGCCGACCAGCACGCTCGGCTTGTTGCCCCAAACCGCGTTCGCCGTCGCGCTGCCGCGCCTGAGCGCACTGTCGTCGACGACATCGTCGTGCAACAAGGTCGCGGTATGAATGAACTCGACACAGGCGGCGAGGTCGATATGGCGGCGTCCGGCATAACCGCACATGCGCGCGGTGGTCAGCGTCAGGATCGGGCGCAGCCGCTTGCCGCCCGACGCGACCAGGTGGCCGGCCAGTTGCGGGATCAACGTGACCGGGCTTTGCAGGTGCTCGACAATCACCTGATTGACCTGGTTCAAGTCGTCGGCGACCAGGTCGCGCAACAGCTCATAGGACTGGCGAGCGGTGCTGGCGTTCTGCCCGGCAACATTGAGGGCAAGGCTCAAACCGTGGTCTCCCGTTGAATCACGCGTTGGACCGCCGGCTTGACCCGACGGCCCCCAATCGACAGCATCCTCAAGCCGCTGTCTCATCGATCACTTTAGCACTCCCTTTAAGCGCGGCCAAAGCAGAACCGTTTCACTGGTTTGAGAGACCGATACCTTGAAAGAACTGTTACGCACCAACGACCCCGTTCAGATCTCCTTCGCCAGCGCCCTTTTGAAGGAGGCGGAGATCGCGTTCGACGTGTTCGACGCCCATACCAGCAGCCTGGAAGGCAGCGTTCTTGCCATTCAGCGGCGTTTGGTGGTGCTCGACGAGGACCTCGAGGAGGCCCGCGCGATCCTGCGCGACGCCGGCCTCGACGTACCCGACAAGCCGGGCGCCTGGGCGGTGGCTGAGACAGTGGCCGAGGCGACGCGCGATACGCTGCTCGACGGCCGGGTGGTGCTGCGCCAGCCCGCCGGCGGCCTGCGCGCGACGTCCGATGCGGTGTTGCTGGCCGCTGCCGTGCGCGCCGGGCCGGTCGATCATATCCTCGACATGGGTTGCGGCACCGGTGCGGCGACGTTCTGCCTGACCCCCAGGGTCGCCGGGTGCCGGGTGACCGGTCTGGAGCGCGACAAGGCGCTG
>JANQGO010000468.1 GCA_028277285.1 Alphaproteobacteria bacterium
TGATCACGCCGCTGTTGAGGATGGTGTTGTTGCCGCTGAAGATACTGATGCCGTGGGCGTTATCACCGGAGGTCGAAATCGTGCCGGAGTTGGTGACCACGCTGTTGCGCTGGATAAGGAGGCCGTGAGACGTCGCGCCAACGGTTGAAACCGTCCCGCTGTTGAAGACCGTATTGTTGTCGCCCCCAAGCAGCAAGGCGTGGGCGCCCGCGCCGGCGCCAAGCGTCGAAATCGTGCCGGCATTGGTGACGCTGTTGCCGCCGGAGAGGCCGAAAATGCCGTCTTCGCTGGCACCGCTGACAACAATCTGGCCGCCGGACTCAACGACACCGGACTCGCCCGCCGCCATGTTCTGGGTGGTGGTGACGGTCTCGCCGTTCTGAACGACGAAGTCCGCCCGCGTTCCGACACTCGCGACAAGCAAAGCAACAAAAGCGAGCGCCACGCATACGTTACGCCACATTTACGGTAATCTCCGACTAGGGATGCACGCTCAGGCGATATCTTCCCGCAATCTTGAACGTCAACGCATCTCGAGGCTCACTGGCAGATCTGCCAGCCGCAAGGGACGGCCACGCGATGTGATGGCGCCATCACGCAGCCATCACGCAGCCATCACGCAAGGCGGGTTACTCACCTGTGAGCGCGCCCGCCACCTAGAACGCGATCTGGAGGCCCGCCTGGCCGGCGATGGTGCGGCCGCTGTTGCTCTCCACCGTCGCCTCTGCACCGCCGAACAGGGAGACGCCGTCGCCGAGCAGCGCCGACAGCTCAATGCCCGCCAGCGCCGCGCCGACACTGTCCTCGCCGCCCGCGTCGAAGCGGATCGTCTGGCCCAGCAGCACCGCGTCGATATCGCTGTCGTCCAGACGCGTGCGCCCCTCAACGCCCGCGTAGGGTGCGACATAGACGCTGTCGGCGTATGGCGGAATGCGCACCGGCACCGTCACCTGGAACCGCCCGGTCAGCAGGTGGAGGAACCGGTCGTCAACCGTCAGGCCGTTCGCCGTGCCGGTCTCCGTATAGCCGTCAAGGTGCGTGCCTGCGTAACCGATCTGCACGCTCGGGACCACCTTCTGGCCGTGGACCGATATCGTGCGCGCCACCGACAATTCCGGCGCGATGAAGTAGCCGTCATAGTCCGCCGACACCGTCTCTACACCGCCCGGCACCGCGTTGTTGGCGATGTTGCGGTTCAACTCATACCGGCTCCAGCCGCCGATCACCACCAGGTCGATCGCCCAGGAGTCGGAGGTGTAGCCGCCATAGGCACCTAAGAAGGCACTGGAGATATCCTCGTCCTGGGAACCGAACGTCACGTCCAGTTCGCCATAGGAGCCGCCTAGGAACAGGCCGGCGCGGGTATCGCCGTCAATCAGGGTGTCGACGCCCGCGATGACGCCACCCAGATGGTAATCGGCGCCGACCGCCGGCGACTGCGCGCGCTGATCGCGCGCCAGACCGAACACCTCGGCCCACGCCTCGGCGCCGGTCCCGATGTCGATCGATGCGGCGAAGGACAGGGGATCGTCCGGGTCGCCACGGTCCAGTGACGCCACGGCCTGGCCCGACGAGCCGCCCAGCCGGTCGCCGCGAAGGCGCGAGAAAACGCTGCCGGAGACCGCGTTGGTCAGGTCGAACGCGATGTCGCCGGCCATGGCCAGCGCCGTCGGATCGACCACCGCCACCTCAAGGCCGCTCACCGCGAAAGGCGCGCCGTTGGCGATGACAGACGGCGCGTTGCCCGTGAACGTCATGCCGATGCTCAGGCCGTTGGCGACATCCAGCGTGTTGCCGGCGGCAAAGTTCAGCGGCCCTTCCAGGATCGACCCGGGCAGCAGGCGAAGCGTGTTGCCGGCGCCGGAATATAGGACGGCATTGCCGTTCGTGCCGGTTGCCTGGATCACGCCGCTGTTGACGAGCAGGTTGTCGCTCCCGCCGACCACCACACCGGCACCTCCGGTGCCGTTGGCCGTGATCACGCCGCTGTTGATGATGGTGTTGCCGTCACCGGAGCCACGAATGCCCTGACTGTCGGTACCGCTCACCGTGATCGTGCCGATGTTGGTGACCTGATTGTGGTCCTGGACGGAGATGCCGTTGGCGGAGTTGTCTCCCGTCGTCGTGATGGTGCCGATATTGGTGACCTGATTGTGGTCCTGGACGGAGATACCGTTGGCGCTGTCACCGGACGTCGAAATCGTGCCGGAATTGGTGACGACACTGTTGCGGTCGATAAAGAGGCCGTTAGACGCCACACCAACGGTTGAAACCGTGCCGCTGTTGATGACCGTGTTGTTGTTGCCAACAAGCAGCACTGCGTTGGCGCCATTGAAGACGCTCACGCCGGCGCCCAGCGTCGAGATCGTGCCGGCATTGTTGACGCTGTTACCGCCGGAGGCGCCGAAGATAGCGCGTTCGGTGGCACCGCTGACAACAATCTGCCCGCCGGACTCGACAACACCGGACTCACCCGCGGCCAGATTCTGGGTGGTGGTGACCGTCTCGCCGTTCTGAACGACGAAGTCCGCCCGCGACCCGACGTTCGCAACAAGGAAGACAGCAAATACGAGTACGGCATATACGTTGCGCCACATATGATGCAGCCCCCAGATCAAAACACACGCAAAAGACGATTGCCGTTCGCAGTTTTTATAGAGGCAATGCACTTCCGAATCTGATGGCAGATTTGCCAGCCTTAAGCGGCGCCATGAATTGCGATGGCACCGGCTCACGCAAGGCGGGTTGCTCGCCTGTGAGCCCGCCCGACGCCCGGAACACGATCTGGAGGCCGGGCTGACCGGCGATGGTGCGCGCGCTCTCGGTCTCTACCGCCGCCTCGATGAAGCCGAACAGGGAGACGCCGTTGCCGGGACCAATCTGGAGAAAAGCGCGAGAGCCGCGGCTTAGGGTTGGCTCTCAGTTTCGCGCCGGATCAGCTCGAGAAACGGCTCGGCGAAGTTCTCCAGTTTGGCCGCGCCGACACCGTGGATGCGGCCGAAGGCCTCGCGGGTCGTCGGTCTGATCTGCGCGAGTTCCTGGAGCGTGCGGTCGTGGAAGACGACATAGGGCGGCACACCGCGGGCATGGGCGATGTCGCGGCGCAGGCGTTTCAGCGCGTCGAAAAGCGCCTTGTCACCATCGTCCAGGACCGCCGGCGCCGGGCTCGCTTTCGTCGTTGTCTTGGCCGCCTTCTTTCGCTGGGGCTCCGGCCGCATCATGAAGGTCGCGCCGCCGTCGGCGAGCTCGCGGCCGCGGTCCGTCACCAGGAGGCCGCCATAGCCGCCGACATCGATCTCCAGGAAACCCGACGCGACGAGCTGGCGGATCAGCGAGCGCCAGTCGGCCGCCTTGCGTTCGGCGCCGGCGCCGAAGACGTCGAGCTGATCGTGGCGGAAGCGCGTGACCTTCTCGGTCGCCTGGCCGCGCAGGATATCGACCAGATGCGCCGCGCCGAAGCGGCCGCCCGAGCCGATCGCCGCGGCCATCGCCTGGCGCGCCGGTTCGGTGCCGTCGACCGCCTCGACGCCGTCCAGGCAGACGTCGCAGTTGCCGCATGGCGCGATCTCCTCGCCGAAATAGGCGAGCAGCGGGCGGCGGCGGCATTCGACGGCCTCGCAATAGGCGAGCAGCGCATCCAGCCGGCGGTGGTCGACGCGCTTGCGTTCCTCTGACGCGTCGGACTCCTCGATGAAGACACGGCGCATGCGGATGTCGTCCAGGCCATAGACCATGACCGCCTCGGCCGGTTCGCCGTCGCGCCCCGCGCGGCCGATCTCCTGATAATAGGCCTCGACCGAGCCCGGCAGGTCGGTGTGGCAGACGAACCGCACGTCCGGTTTGTCGATCCCCATGCCGAAGGCGATGGTCGCGACCATGACGATGCCCGGTTCGGTAAGAAACGCCTCCTCGCCGCGCAGGCGTTCTGCCGTGTCGAGACCGGCGTGATAGGCGATCGCCTTGTGGCCCTGGTCGCGCAACAGCGACGCCGCCTGCTCGGTCTTGGCGCGCGACAGGCAATAGACGATGCCGCACTGGCCGCGATAGCGCTCGACCACCTCGCTGAGCTGTTTGAGCCAGGCGGCCTTCGACTTGACGCCAAGCCGGATGTTCGGCCGGTCGAAACCGGCGACATGGACATGGGCGTCGCCGCCGAAAAGCGCGGCGACGATATCGTCGCGCGTCACCTGATCGGCGGTCGCCGTCATGGCGGCAATGGCGGCATCGGGAAAGTGGCCGCGCAGATCGCGCAGCTGATCGTATTCCGGCCGGAAGCTATGGCCCCACTGGGAGATGCAGTGTGCCTCGTCGATGACAAGATAGCTCACCGGCAACTTCTGAAGCGCCGCCAGCATGCGCTCCGTCATCAGGCGTTCGGGGGACATATAGAGGATCGACACCTCGCCCGCCGCGACCTGGCGCCAGACGGTGACGTTGTCGCCGCGCGACTTCGACGAGTTGATGGTGGCGGCCCGGACACCGGCCAGGCGCAGCGCGCCGACCTGGTTGTTCATCAACGCCACCAGCGGCGAGACGACGACCGTCAGCCCGCCCCTGATCAGCGCCGGCACCTGGAAACACAGCGACTTGCCCGCGCCCGTCGGCATGACGGCGAGCGTGTGCCGTCCGGCAAGCAGACTGTCGACGACCGGTTCCTGCCCGGGGCGAAAACCATCGAAACCGAAGACGTCCTTCAGGACGCGCCGTTTGTCATCGCCTGAAGCGGCCGCGCAGCTATTGGTACCTCTGATCGTCATGCCCGTGTCACTTCCGTCCGCGAAGAAACTCGGCCGGCACTTGTTTTTGGAATGAGAGGAAAGCGCAATGATTTGGTACTGGCAGGCAATGACGTAGGAACATCTTAGTAGGCGTCAAGTTCGTGTGAGATGAACCATTTAGCATGAAGGTTGTAGGAAAAAACGCGAGCACAATATAGTGTTACACGTGACTTGAAGCGAATGGGCTTCGCCGCTTTTGTGAACTGACCGGATTTGGGCGAACACTCGATGGCGGACTGGAACAAACAACCCTACGTCCAGGATTTTGATCAGGACCGGCGAGGCGCTCAATACTGGTCCGAGTGGGAACGTGTCGTATTTATCGGCGCATGTTTCATTGGAATCTACCTGATAACGCTGATCAATGTACCGATCGAATCGTTGACATGGGAAAAGGTCGGCTCTGATATCGCCATATTGATTGTGACGTTCCTCGTTGTCATCGCGTTTCTCCAGATTGTGCACATGCTAGCGGTCCGACGGCGGCGCAAACGCATGTACATGAGCTCGCAGAAAATATCAGAGCAGTACTGGAAGACCTTGAGTGAGGAGGATCCCGGATATGCAGAGCGAATTAGCGACATTGACCGGGACATTCTTGTCGACCGCGCACTCGAGATGAAGAAGAAGTTAGATACCAAGTGGCGATCTACCTAACCATCACCGACACCTTGAGCGATGGCACGCGAGCCGACAAATCCGCCTTATCACCCGATCGAATTGACGTCAGTTTCGCCACGCAAACTCGACGAGCTAACACGGGTATTAGTTGACGACGCCGACTACGCGATACGGTTGCTTCATACCTACAATTTTTCACGAGACGAGATCATTGTCTGGATTAGCATTCTTGACGATGCAAAGGATCACCAAATCCAAAAAGCGCCGAAATTGTGGGAGTATCTCACTAGTTGTTTCGGCGGAGCTCTCTCCGTCGTTGCGCTGGCTTTCGGGTTTTTCAGCACGAACTTCCGCGACGTTGTCGTAACAACCAGCTTGGTCGTCGGCTTTGTTAGCAGTGCGCTTACCATTCCCGGCACGGTGTATGTTATCGCAAAGGACGATGCGGTAATGACGCGCTTGATAGCAATCGAGAATGCGCAAGAAACATTTCGGCGCGCCCAAAACCCTTAAGTTAAACATTTTTCTTTGCGCAAAGGTCGGCCAATGGCGGGCGAGTCCGCCACATGATTGCGTCGTCAGATCAAGCCATCCTCGCGCACGGCCATGAGCGCGTCCTGGAACGCGGTGGCCACCCGGTCGATATGCTCAGGCTTGTGGGCGGTCGACGTGAAGAACAGGTGGATGCCCGGCACGATGACGCCCTTGTCCAGCAGGTGCACATAAAACTCGTGCTCGGCCTCGTGATTCTCGTCGGCGAGGTCGCGTGAGGAGGCAATGCCGCCGCGCTTGAAGTGCATGTAGAAGATCGAGCCGGCATTGAGCAGGGTCGCGCCCATCTGGCGTTCCTCGCAGAACGAATTGACGGCATTGGCCAACCGGTCGCCTTCGCTGTTGAGCGCCGGAAACAGCGTCACCTGGTGTTCCTTCATGTGGCCGAGGGTGGCGATGCCGCCGGCCATGGTCAGCGGGTTGCCGGAGAACGTGCCGCCCATGAACACACCCTTGGGATCGCCCCAGGGTTTGCCGAGCAGGTCCATGACCTCGGCCCGGCCCGAGAGCGCGCCAATCGGCAGGCCGCCGGCGAGCGCCTTGCCGAAGGTGGCGAGGTCGCCGGAAACGCCGAAATACTCCATGCCGCCGCCGAAGCCGAGGCGGAAGCCGGTGACAACCTCGTCGAGCAGCAGCAGAACTTGCGCCTCGCGGCAGACCGTTTCCAGTTCTTTCAGCCACGGGCCGACGTCGTCGCGCGGCACGGTGTTCTGCACCGGCTGCACCATGACAAGCGCCAGCTCGTCCTTGTTGGCACGGATCAGATCGAAGGCGGCGGCGTCCGCATAGGGCAGCACCATCATGGTGTCGTCGCGGATCGTCCGGGGCACGCCGGTGCCCATGATCTTCGCGCCGGGCTCCGAGCGCGGGCTTTCGGGGTCCGCCTTAACCAGCGCGTAGTCGTGGGCGCCGTGATAGCAGCCGTCGAACACCGCGACCCGGTTCTTGCCGGTGAAACCGCGCGCGGCGCGCATGCCGTACATGGTCGCCTCGGTGCCGGAATTGCAGAAGATGGTGCGCTCGGCCATGGGTGCGGCATCGGCGATCAGATGGGCGAGTTCTTCCTGGCGCTCGTTGTGCAGGCCGAAATGCCAGCCCCTCGTCAACTGGTCGTGCAAGGCATCCTCGACCACCTTGGGCCGGTGGCCCAGCACGTGCGGGCCGAAACCCATGGTGAGATCGATATAGGTGTTGCCGTCGACATCGGTCATCGTCGCCCCTTCGGAGGAGCGGATGTAGATCGGCGTCGGCATCTCGAAGGTCGGCACCACCTCGATCGGCAGGACGTCGGCGCTTTTTTTGTGGACGTCGCGGGACTTGGGCGTGCGATCGGCCAGGGACTGGCGTGCACGGGCGCCCGCGCTTTCGGCAGATACGGTCATCGTTTCATCTCCTCAACGATGCGGCGCAGAACAAGCGTAGAGCAAGAACGTGACAGCCGGAACCGGTCCGCGCCGCGCACGTGGAAAAGGCGGCCACCGGCCTAGACCTGGCACCTGAGCGCACGGGACACCATCGCATGAAGCGTTTCGCGCGGAAGTCTTGCGTCCGGGCGTCCCCGGAACGCCAGGCGGAGTGCCACGCCCTCGACGGCGTCCAGGATAAATTCGGAGACCTCGTCGGTGTTCAACGCGGCGTCGAACACGCCGGCCTTGATCCCTTTTTTCAGAATGTCGGAAACCGCTTTCGTGACCACGCCTCGGTTCACGGTGAAGGCTTTGGCGACATCCCGGTTGCGAAACGCTTCGGCGGTGATTTCAACCGTCAGCGCCACGTTCTCGGGCCAGAGCGAATAGTCGAGATAACAATCGAGGAACCGCGCTAGCGCCTGGCTCGGATCGGCGATCTCTTGAAGCGACTCAAGGATCTCCTGCAGGGCTTCCGCGTCCATGCGCGCGATCTCGGCGATCAGCGCATCCTTGTTCTGAAAGTGATTGTAGAGGTTGCCCAGGCTGATGCCCGCTTCCGCCGCAATGTCGCGTATGCCCGTCTGATGGAAACCCTTGGCGACGAAACACCGCGTCGCGGCGCTGACGATTAAATCCCGGCGGTCGTTTAGGGCTGCGTCCTTGGTCATTTCGGCGATCTGTTGTTTGGGCATGGATCATAGCCTTGCATTCCCGTGGACACTCCTCCATATTATGCGAATGAACGATCGTTCGTTCAAGAACTGATAAACACATTTTTGAGTCTGTCTGCGGAGGAATCCATGACTCACTACAACGTCGTCATTGTCGGCGCGGGCCTTTCCGGCATCGGCTGCGCCTATCACCTGCAGACGGCGTGCCCGGAAAAGTCGTTCGTGTTGCTGGAGGCGCGCGACGCGATCGGCGGCACGTGGGACCTCTTCCGCTATCCCGGCATTCGCTCCGACAGCGACATGCATACGCTCGGCTACGCCTTCAAGCCGTGGGAAGGCGGCAAGGCGCTTGCCGACGGCCCGTCGATCCTGGATTACATCAAGGAAACGGCGGAAGAGAACCGCATTACCGACCACATTCGCTTCAACCGCCAGGTGACGTCGGCCCGTTGGTCGACGCGCGAGGCCTGCTGGACGCTCGACGTCGAGCACGGCAAGGGTCACGGCCGCGACCGCTATACCTGCGACATGCTGCTGCTGTGCGGCGGTTACTACCGTTATGACAGGGGCCATGCGCCCGCGTTCAAGGACGCCGATACGTTCCAGGGCCAACTCGTCCACCCGCAGTTCTGGCCCGAAGATCTGGACTATGCCGGCAAGAAGGTCGTCGTTATCGGCAGCGGTGCGACGGCCATGACGCTGGTGCCGGCCATGGCGAAGGACGCCGCCAGCGTCACCATGGTCCAGCGCTCGCCGACCTATGTCTATTCCATGCCCAGCATCGATCATGAAGCCGAGCGGCTCAGGAAATACCTGCCCGCAAAGCTCGCCTACGCGATCACGCGCTGGCGCAACATCCGTATGAACCAATGGTACTACTATCAAACGCGCGAGGATGTCGAAAAGACCAAGCAGGATCTGATCCATCTGGTTCGCGAGGCGCTGGGACCGGACTACGACGTCGAGAAACACTTTACGCCGCGCTACAACCCGTGGGATCAGCGCCTTTGCGTAATCCCCGACGACGATCTCTACGACGCCATCAACGCGGGCAAGGCCAACGTCGTGACCGACGAGATCGACCGTTTCAACGCCGACGGGCTGAAGCTGAAGTCGGGCGATGAGCTGAAGGCCGATATCATCATCTCCGCCACGGGTCTGGCGCTTAATGTCGCCAACGGCATCGACGTCAGCGTCGACGGCGAGCCGGTCGATTTCGCCGAGACCTTCTCCTACAAGGGCATGATGTTTTCCGACGTGCCGAACCTGGTCCAGGCCACCGGCTATTTCAACGCGTCGTGGACGCTGAAGATCGACCTGACGGCGGAGTATGTCTGCCGCCTGCTCAATCTCATGGACAAGCAGGGCATGCGCCAGGCAACGCCGCGCCTGCGCGAGGTCGAAGACGCGGATATCAAAGCGATGTCTGGGAACGACGCGTTCACCGCCGGCTACATCAAACGCGCGCAGCATCTGTTCCCGAAACAGGGCGACCGCGCGCCGTGGCAGCAGACCGGCGACTACTACGCCGACAAGAAGATGATCCGCGAGGCGCCGGTCGAAGACGGCGCGCTTCGGCTCAGCAACCCCGCGGGCGCACCGAAGGAGCAGGTCTCGGTTACACCCGCCACGGCGGATCGCCCGGCCGCCTGACGCGATAGCTCTTGCCGGCCATCGGTGCCGCAATGGTGACGATCAATCCTGAGATCAGGATCGGGTTTGGCGCGATCTTCGGCGCGTTTCGCCGGCGCATCGTCAAGACCTGGGGCATCGTTCTGGTCGAGAACGTGCTGCTCGCCCTCATACCGCTCCTGATCGGCCTGTCGATTGACGGCCTCCTGGCCGGCCGCCTTGACGAACTGGCCATGCTGGGCGGCGTGCTCGTTGTGCTCGGCATCATCAGCGTCGCGCGGCGCATCTACGACACCCGCGTCTACAGCACGATTCGCCTGCATCTCGGCTTCTCCCTGCATCACCGCAACGCCGACATGCGGGTCTCCGCCCACAACGCGCGCCTTGGCATGTCGCGTGAGCTCGTCGACTTCCTCGAAAAGGATGTGCCGGAACTCATCACCGCGATGGTGCAGGTCCTGATCAGTCTGACCGTGCTGACAATCTTCGATCAGCGGCTGGGGCTGTCGGCGGCCATTGTCTTCGTCGCGATGGTCGCCTTCTACGCGTTCTTTCACCGGACCTTCTACCGGTACAACGCGAGCCTGAACGAGCGCCACGAGCGTCAGGTCGACATTCTGGACGGCGGCTCGAAGCTTGGCGTGTTCCGCCACCTCAGAGGCCTGCGCGGCATCGAGGTCTCGGTCTCCGATACGGAAGCCTACCTTTACGGCGGCATGTTTCTGATGCAGATCGCCTTCGTCATCTTCAACCTCTATATCGGCGCCCAACTGCCCGCGGTGACGGCGGGCATGATCTTTTCCATCGCCACCTATTCCTGGGAGTATGTCGAGGCGGCGCTCAGGCTGCCCATGGCGCTGCAGAGCTGGTCGCGCCTGAGCGAGATCACAAAACGCATCAACCGCCCGGCGTGAGCGACAAGCCGTCGTCTTCGCGCGTTCCCCGTTGTAGAGTCCCCCGGCACCGAAACGGGGGAACGCGACCATGCTGCTGACACCGACCGAGATGGAACGGCTGACCATCTTCACCGCCGCCGAACTGGCGCGACGCCGCCGGGCGCGCGGCCAGAAGCTGAACCATCCCGAAGCCGTCGCATTCATCGCCGACGAACTGCTGGAGGCCGCGCGCGACGGCCAGACGCTGGCCGAGGTCATGACACTGGGCGCGACACTTCTGACCACCGACGACGTGCTGCCGGGGGTCGCCGACCTGATGGGGCTGTTGACCGTCGAGGGTCAGTTTCCCGACGGCCCGAAGATGATCACCGTCCACAACCCGGTACGCCCGGGCAGCGCCGCGCCGGAACAAACGGTCCGGCCCGGCGAGGTGTTGACCGCAGACGGCGACATCGAACTGAACGCCGGGCGTGAACGCGTGACCTTGACGGTGCTCAACACCGGCGACCGTCCGGTGCAGGTCGCCAGCCACTATCATTTCTTCGAAGCCAACAAGGCGCTTCAGTTCGACCGCGCCGCCGCCTTCGGCAAACGCCTGGACGTCCTGGCCGGCGCTGCCGCGCGTTTCGAGCCCGGCGAATCCAAGGACGTCACCCTGGTCGCCATCGGCGGCACCGGCGAGATCACCGGCCTGAACAACTTGACCGAGGGGCAAATCTCTGACCCCGCCGTCAAGCAGGTTGCGCTCGCCCGCGCCAAGGCGCGCGACTACCGGGGGGCCGAATAATGGCGACCGTCTCGCGCGACGCCTATGCCGCGGCGTTCGGACCGACCACCGGCGACCGCGTGCGCCTGGGCGACACCAGCCTTTTGGCACGCGTCGAAAAGGACCATGCCGTCTATGGCGAGGAGCTTCTGACCGGCCTGGGCAAGAGCCTGCGCGACGGCCTGGGCGTCGATGCCGGCGTCACCACCGCCGCCGGCGCGCTGGACGTGGTGGTGCAGAACGCGCTGATCATCGATCCCGTCCTCGGCATCGTGAAGGCCGATATCGGCATCACGGACGGGCGCATCGTCGGCATCGGCAAGGCCGGCAACCCCGCCGTCATGGCCGGTGTCGATGAGAACCTGATCGTCGGGCCGTCGACCAAACACTTCATGGCCGAAGGCATGATCGTGACGCCCGGCGCCATTGACGTGCATGCCCACTACGCCCAGCCCGAAGAGGTCTGGCACGCGCTGTCGTCGGGCATGACGACCATGATCGGCGGCGGTTTCCCCGGCTGCTGGTCGGTCGACTCGGGCGGGCATTGGGCCAACAGCCGCATGCTAAAGGCGACCGAGGCGTTCCCCATGAACTTCGGTCTCTTCAGCCGCGGCAGCGCGCACAAACCCGACGGTATCGCCGAGCAGATCCGCTCCGGCGTCATCGGCGTCAAGATCCACGAGGACATCGGCGCCATGCCGGCGACCATCGACTGCTGCCTCTCGGTCGCCGACGATCTGGACTTTCAAGTGCAGCTTCACACCGACACCATGAACGAGGCCGGTTTCTTCGAGCGCACCATGGAGGCGATCGCCGGGCGCACGATCCACATGTATCACACCGAAGGCGCGGGCGGCGGCCACGCGCCGGACATCATCCGCTGCAACGGCGAGATCAACTGCCTGCCCTCGTCGACCAACCCGACCAATCCCTATACGCTGAACGCGCTGGACGAGCATCTCGACATGATGATGCTGTGCCACAGCCTGTCGCCGGACGTGCCCGAAGACGTCGCGTTCGCCGACAGCCGATTGCGGCCCCAGTCGATGGCGGCCGAAGACGTGCTGCACGATCTGGGCGCGATCAGCATGTTCGGTTCCGACGCCGAAGGCATGGGCCGCACCATGGAGGTCGTGACGTCCTTGTGGAAGCAGGCGTCGAAGATGCGCGACGAGCGCGGGCCCCTGCCCGAGGAGCCGTTCGACAACGCGGACAACGCGCGCATCCTGCGTTATCTCGCCAAGATCACCATCAACCCGGCGATCACGTTCGGCATCGCCGATCATGTCGGCAGTCTGGAGCCCGGCAAGATGGCCGACTTCGTGATGTGGCGCCCGGCCTTCTTCGGCATCAAACCGTCCCAGGTGATCAAGGCGGGCATGCAGGTCTGGGGCATCAACGGCGACGCAGCGGCCGCTTTGAGCGGGCTGGAGCCGACAAAGATGCGGCCCAGCTGGGGCGGTGTCGGCACCGCGCCCAACGCGCTGTCGGCCGCCTTCGTTCACCCGTCCGCGCTGGATGACGACATCGCCGGGCGTTTCGACATCGCCAAGCCGCTGCTGCCGCTCTCCGGCACGCGCAAGCTGACGAAACAGAACATGCTGCTGAACGAGGCGCTGCCCGACATCCGCGTCGACAGCCAGACCTTCGACGTCTTCGTCGACGGCGATCTCGCCACGACCGAACCGGCGCGCGAGGTCAGACTCAACCGGCTCTACATGCTGCGCTGATCCGACAAACGCGCTCCCTCTCCCCTTGAGGGAGAGGGCCGGGGTGAGGGGTCCGCGCGGCAGCGCGCTTGGACAGACGGCGCCGGTGTTTCCCGCGCGCACACCCCTCACCCTACTCCGGCTAAGGCGCTGACGCGCCCAAGCCTGCGTGTCCCTCTCCCTCAAGGGGCGAGGGGAAGTAATGGAACACGTTACTTCAACGAACCCTATAGCGGCTTCGTCATTAGCACCCAGTTATCGGCGTCGGTCTTCCATTCGCCCTTGACCATCCGGCGCCGTGCGACCTCGGCAAAGCCGTTGGCTTCGTAGAGGCGCCGCGCGTCCCGGTTGGCATCGGCAACGATGATGCTGAGGCCTTTCTTGCCTTCCTTGGCGGCAATCTTCTCGGCAAGCGCCAGCAAGGCGGAACCGTGTCCCTTGCTGCGGTGCTCGGGATAGGTCGCGAGCACGTTCACGTACCAGGTGCCGGGCGCCATGGCTTCAAGTTCCTGCCGCGGCACAGCGACGGCAGGCATGTCGTCGTAGTCGAGAGGTTCCGGCTCATCCGCCAGCGGATAGCCGATCATGCTGGAGATCACGTCGCCGCCGAATTCGACGACGATGGCATTTCTGTACGAGAAGCTACCCTCTTCCCGCCGCGTGCGGCTCTGGCCGACATCCCACGGATTCTCGCCGGGTTCGGCCATGCCCTCCCATAGATGGACCGGCATCCCCTCGCCGGCATAGTTGATCAGTTCGGTAAGCAGAAACGCGTCGTCAGGCTGCGCCCATCGGTAGGGGCGATCGAGGTCGATCATGCTGCTTCGTCATCCTGTTCCCTCACCTTTGGCCAATCACACGTACCGGCACGGCGCAGCCGCGATCAAGGCTGGCAGGCCGGCACGTTTGCCGGTTTACTGGTCCCCCCAAAGGACCAAACCGCGTGAGCCATATGATGTCGGGAGGACGCCAATGCAATCCTACTTAAGAGATCAAATTGACTGGGAACAACCTTTCCCGGCGGAAGAGTACGCGCAGCGCCGCGGCCGGGTACGCCAGGCGCTGGCCGATCAGGGCCTCGATGCGATCTATGTGACCAACCCGGCCGACCTCAACTGGCTCACCGGCTACGACATGATCTGGTTCCACCTGCAGAACCTGACCGGGCTTCTGGTGCGCGCCGACAGCGACGATACCGTCTTTTTTGACGGCGTCGGGCACACCACGATCGTGTCAACGACGCCGGAGATCCGCGAGGCCGTCCTGATCACCCGCGAGGACAACTCGATTGAGATCATCGCGTCGGGCATCGCCGAGCGCGGTTTGGCCAAGGCGAAGATCGGCGTCCAGCCTTGGGGCTACGCGCCGCACGGAACGACGTCGGACCAATTCAAGGCGGCGCTGGAGGCCGGCGGCGCGACGGTCGAGGATCACTCCTTCCTGGTCGAGCACCAGCGGTTCATCAAATCGCCGCTTGAGGTCGAGGTCGTGCGCAAGGCATCGGCCATCGCCGACGACGCCATGGCCGCCGCGCGCGACGCCATCGCCGAGGGCGTCATGGAAACCGTACTGGAAGGCATCATCATGGCGTCGATGATGAAGGGGGGCGGCGGTTATCCCGGCATCCGCACCATGCTGGGCTCGGGCCCCC
>JANQGO010000474.1 GCA_028277285.1 Alphaproteobacteria bacterium
TTCGGCCATGGTGCCTCAACGACCCTTGAAGGTCGGTTTGCGTTTCTCGGCAAAGGCCTCTTTCGCCGCCTTCGTGTCTTCCGACCCGTGCAGGATGCGGTTGACGAGCTGCTCCATGCGCAGCCCCGTCTTGAGATCCATGTCGCCTGAGCGGATGGCGAGTTCCTTCGCCGCCTGCAACGCGAGCGGCGCGTTCTCGCCGATACGCCGCGCGTAGTCGCAGGCCGTCGCCATCAGATCACCGGGCGCGACGACCCGGTTCACCAGGCCCCAGCGCGCCGCCTGCTCGGCATCGATGCTGTCGCCGGTCAGCAGCATCTCCATCGCAATGGCATAGGGCATCTGCTGCATGATGCGCTGGGTGCCGCCGTTGGCGGCGATGATGCCGCGCTTGACCTCGGCGAGCGAGAAGACGGCGTTGTCGGAGGCAATGCGGATATCGGTCGCCAGCATCAAGGTCATGCCGCCGCCGACGCAGAAGCCATTGACGGCCGCGATGACCGGCTTCCAGACCTCGAGGCCGCGGTTCAAGATCTGGTTCTTCTGGGTCAGCCAAAGCTCGGCCAACTCAGTATCCCGCCCGACGAAGGACTTGATGTCGGCGCCGGCGCAGAACGCCTTGTCGCCGGCCCCGGTGATAACCGCGACACGGATGGCGTCGTCGTCGCGCACGCGCTGCCACGCCTCGGACAGCATCTCATAGTGTTCGGCATCCAGCGCGTTGCGCCGCTCCGGCCGGTTGATGGTGATGACGGCGACACCGTCGTCGAGGTCGAAGTCGATCGCCATCACCTCAACCCTTCAGCAGATGGCGCGCCAGCACCATGCGCTGGACTTCCGACGGCCCCTCGCCGACGCGTTTGATCCTGAGCTCGCGGTACCACCGCTCGATCGGCAGTTCCTTGGCGACGCCCATGGCGCCGAACATCTGGACACAGCGGTCGATGACCCGGCCCGCCGCTTCCGTCGCGTAGACCTTGGCGATCGACGCGTCGATCTTGATATCGTGGCCCAACATCGCCTGCCAGGCCGCCTGATAGGTCAGGAGGCGCGCGGCGCGGAGCTCCATCTCGGAGTCGGCGACCATCCACTGCACCGCCTGTTTGTCGGCCAGGAGCGATTTGAAGGATTCGCGCTGGCGCACCCAGTCGATCGCCATCTCAAGCGCTTCCTGGGCGATGCCGATGACGGCGGCGGCGTAAGGCACGCGGGCGTGGACCAGCCACTTCTGGCAGATCTCGAAACCCTTACCTTCCTCGCCCAGCCGGTTTTCGACCGGCACCTCGACATCCTCCAGGTGCACCTCGAACGGCGAATAGGACCGGATGACCGGGATTTCTTTGGTCGAGAGTCCCTTCATCGTGCGGTCGACAATGAAGGCGGTGATGCCGCCCCGGTCGCCGGTCTCGCCGGTCCGCGCGAAGACGATGCCCCACTCGGCCTCGGCGGCGGCGGTGATCCACATCTTCGTGCCGTTGATGACGTAGCGGTCGCCCTGGCGTGTCGCGCGGGTGCGGATGGCGCGCGCGGGATCGGACCCGCCGGACGCCTCGGAGATCGCGACAAAACACTTCTGGCCACGCTCGATCGCCGGCACGCCATAACGGGCGATCTGGTCCGGCGTGCCCAACCAGATGACGCTGGGCGGATCGATACCGAACGCGCCGCAGGCGGCCACATAGGCGCCCATGCGGCACTTGGCGGCTTCCTCGGCAACGACCACCTGGGCCAGAAGGTCGAGCCCGCCACCGCCATGTTCGGCGGGCGACGCAAAACACCACATGCCCATCTCGCGGGCACGCCCCTGCAACCTGGTCAAGTCGACTTCCGGCAGCTTGAAGGCGTCATGGGGCTGCCGCTCCTCGACCGGGCGCACCTCCTCGCGCATGAAGCGCCGGATGGTGTCGCGCAGCAGCGCCAGTTCCTCGGGCAGTTGCCACGCGCCCGCCACACCGGCGTCCTCGCCTGTCGCGGCGGTCAGGGGCAGCATCGGATCATCCTGTTGGCATCCTACAATTGTATCATTTTACGATATAACGACGTACTATGTGATTTAGATTTGCAATTCGCGCTGTCTCTTGTCAAGAAGAATGGCCGCGCCCAATGGCTCGCAACGCTAATAGTCCGCGCGGTTTCGCCCATCTCGCATCCCAGGGAAACGCAACATGTCGAACGTCATGACCTGCGGCCAAGCGACCGTCGCCCTGCTCGAGGATTACGGCATCGACACCGCCTTCGGCATTCCCGGCGTCCACACCATCGAGTTCTACCGCGGCCTCGGCGAACGCAGCCTGCGCCACGTCCTGACGCGCCACGAACAAGGTGCGGGTTTCATGGCCGACGGTTATGCGCGCGCGACCGGCAGGCCCGCCGCGTGCCTTCTGATCACCGGCCCCGGCGTCACCAACGCCGCGACACCGATCGCGCAAGCCTATTCGGACTCCCAGCCGATGATGGTGGTGAGTTCGCACAATCTAAGGCGCGAGATCGGCAAAGGATGGGGGCCGTTCCACGAAGTCCCCAACCAGAACCGCATCACCGAGCAGATGACCGCCTTCACCGGCACCGCGATGACGCCGGACGACGTGCCCGAACTGATGGCACAGGCGTGGAGTGTCATGATGTCCGGCCGGCCGCGTCCCGTGCACATCGAGATCCCGCGCGATGTGCTGGCCGAACCGGTGACCACGCGCTGGACGGCTGTGACCGCGGTCGCCCGGCCAGGCGCCAACCGGGACCTTATCCAGCAGGCGGCCGCAATGCTGAACGCGGCGACACGTCCGGTGATTCTCGCCGGCGCCGGCGCCAGTGATGCTGCCGAGACCGTCCGCAAACTGGCCGACTTCTTGGGCGCGCCGGTCGCAACATCTTTCGCCGGCAAGGGCATCTACCCGGAGGATGATCCCTTGGCGCTGGGCGCGACGCTATGTCTGGCGCCCGTGCGCGACTTCATCGCCAAGGCCGATGTGGTGCTGGCCGTCGGCACCGAACTCTCGAACGTCGATGCGTCGAACCAGCGTCTGACCTTCGGCGGCAAACTGATCCGCATCGATATCGATGCGCGCAAGATGAACGACTTGTATCCCGCCGCCATCGCCATCAACGCCGATGCCGGCACGGCGCTCAACGATCTACTGCAGGCGCTGGGCAACGAGGCCGCAGCCTCACGCGCCGACAGCGCAAGCATTATGAGTGAGGTCGGTGCATTGCGTGCCGAAGCCGAGAGCTTCGGCGGCAGCCGCGCCCACGAGCACCGCGCGGTGATGGAAACACTCGGCGCCTCGCTGCCCGACGACACGATCTTTGTCGGCGACATGACGCAGCTTGCCTATACCGCCAACGTGACCTTCACGCGGCGCCATCCGCGCACCTGGCTGCACCCGGCCGCCTACGCGACGCTGGGTTTCGCCCTGCCTGCCGCGATCGGCGCGAGTCTGGGGCGGCTCGGTGCGCCGGTTGTTTCGATCGCCGGTGATTGCGGGTTCCAGTTTACCTGCCAGGAGATGGGCGTCGCGGCTGAGCTTAAGCTGCCGATCATCCAGATCCTGTGGAACAACCAGGCGCTCGGCGAAATCCGCGATGCCATGGCAGGCGACGATATCGAGCCTGTGGAGGTCACCGGCCTTAACCCAGACTTCCTGGGGCTGGCCCGCGCCTATCACTGGCACGCCGAACGCGCCGAAAGCTTGGACGGTTTGGCCGAAAGCGTCGCCGCCGCTGCCGCTCGGCAGGGTCCGACACTGATCGAAGTCGGCGAAGGCGCCGGCGAATGGTCACATTAATCGCTCAGGCTTTGACGCCGCGCTCCGGATAGGGTTTGCCGTCGACCACGCGCTGAAAACTGAGCGGCTCGAGATCGATCGTCTGGTACCCGCCGTCCAGGATCAGTTCGGCGAGCGCTCGCCCCACCGCCGGCGTGTGCTGCAGGCCGTGGCCGGAATAACCGGTCGCCAGCAGGAAGTTCTCCGCGTGCCCCGACCAGGGACCGATGATCATGTTGCCGTCGAAGGTGTTCTGGGCGTAGTGGCCGGCCCAGGCGTTCTGCACGCGGATCGCCTCGAACAGCGGCACCCGGTGCGCGAGCTTCGGCCAGACGACCTCGTCGAAGTAACCGTGCTGCACGTCGAAGCAAAACGAGCCGGCGGTATCATAGTTGGTGATGCCGCTGATAAAGCCGTTGCCTTCCGGGCGGAAGCCGACGCCCAGACCGTCGCGTGTGAACGGCAGTTGTTCCGGCTGCTGCTGTGCCTGGAAAAAGAACACCATGCGCGACAGCGGCTCGACCGGGATCGTCATGCCGATCATGGCGCAGATGTCGCGCGCCCACGCACCGGTCGCGTTGACGACCCAGTCGGCCGTGACCGTGTCGCCGTCGCCAAGACGCACACGCGTCACCCGCCGGTTCTCAAGATCAAGACCGGCGACGTCGCCGGTCACATAGGTCGCGCCGAGCGACCGTGCCTTGCGGCGCAGCCCTGAGAGCGCGCCGTGCGGATCGATCCAGCCGTCGCCGGGCGAATAGGCGGCGCAGACAATGTCGTCGGCGGTCAGCGACGGCCAGCGTTCCCTCACACCGTCGGCGTCCAACAGATGGACATCGCAATCCATGGAAAGCTGGAACCTATGATTAAGCTCCATATCCCTGGCCTGCGCCGCATCGTTGGCGATGAACAGGTAACCGTGGCGATAGATGTCGAGGGCCGGGCGTTCACCGTCGATGGCCATCAGGTCGCCGAAGCCGGCATAGAAGGCGTGGCCGTAGCGCGACATCCCGAGGTTCTCGGGCTGCGAGAAGAGGATCCTGACGCCGGCATTGGATCGCGCGGACGCCGCGAACGCGTAACTGGGATCGCGCTCGATCACACAGACGCGGAGGCCGGGCTCGCGCACCAGCAGATGGTAGGCGGTGCTGCTGCCGGTGAGGGCGCCGCCGATGATCGCGACGTCATAGTCGGTTTGCATAGGACCCGTCCGAATGCATCACATATCGATCTGTTATATCGATTATTGAGTGGCGTCGAGAGTTTTGCACAGTCGCAGAGATCCTGTGACCCGGCGCTTCGTTGCCGTTTTGGCAAATGTATCGAATAATGATGCGATTACGCAGTTTTCACCGCCTGATTGGGCCGCCATGAGCAGCACCCTGCGCAAAAGCCTGCGGGTTATCGAGTGTTTATCGCGGTCCGAGCACCCGCGCGGCATCTCCGACATGGCCCGCGAGCTGGAGATGGACAAAAGCGCGGTGCAGCGCATTTTTCAGACCCTGCAGAGCGAAGGTTATCTGGAGAAGGCGCCGAACACGTCGCGCTACCGGCTGACCCTGAAGTTGTGGGAACTCGGTTCGCCGATCATCGCGCGCCACGAACTGCGTCGGCACGTTCACCCGATCCTGCGTTATGGCGCGAAGGTCTCCGGCTTCACCGCGTTCTTCACCTGGGCCGACTTTCCCGAGATCGTCTATCTCGACAAGGTCGAGGGCATACACGGCCGCACCTATACGGCCGAGCCCGGCCAGCGCAATCCGGTGTGGCTGACCGCCGGCGGCAAGGCCGTGTTGGCGCAACGTCCCGGCGACGCGCTGAAGGAACTGGCCGACGTCATCCGCGACCGGCCCGACCTCACACCCATCGATGCCGCGCGCCTTAAAGCCTTGAAGGGCGAGCTGGCCGACATCCGCCAGCGCAAGTTCGCGATCTCCGAAGGCGGCACCATGCCCGGCATCAACAGCGTCGCGGCCGCCGTCTGGCACGATCAGCCGGAACCGGTCGGCTCGGTGGTCCTCACCGCCGACAACGCCGCCATGCCGGCCGACAACTTCGACAGCTTCGGCGCGACCGTGATCTCGATGGCCGAGGAAGCGACACGCGCGCTGGGCGGCGAACGGCACGCGCATACGGCCCTGCTGGCGGGCTAGGTTTCGCCGGTCCGGCGATCAGATCGGCGTTGCACGCCGGCGAACGTCTGTGATAGCAATAACACAATACGATACGTCGTATCGTTATGTGATTTATCTGACGGGACGGCGCCATGAACGACATCAAGGCCGCAACCACCTCCCCACGTACCGGCCGCCGAAC